>JAOZOW010000003.1 GCA_029933075.1 Deltaproteobacteria bacterium
GAGCATTTATAGATGAGGACCCATCCGAGGGCCACCAATGCATAAATCCCCCCTACCAGTATCCCGGTGATCAATGTCATCAAAAAAAGCTCCATCCAATCCCCCTATCTCCAAAAAAGCTAATGTTTGACCCTCTGGATGCGGAGATCCGTCTTTATCCGCTGCTCCCTGCCATCTTCATAAGTGATGGTCGTATCCATGTGGACTACATCCCCTTCTCCGTACAGGGCATCCACAATTTCTTTGTACCTGTTTTCTACAAAGGCCCGCCTTAACTTGGAAGTCCGGGTCAGCTCCTCGTCATCCGCGTCAAAGACTTTATAGAGATTAACAAACTTGTGAATCTTGGCCGGATCCGGCAGGTCTCTATTAGCCTCTTCAATCTGCCTCTGTATCAAATCATAGACCTCCGGCTTCTGGCTCAACTCGGGGTAGCTGGTATAATTGATCTTTCGGTCGTCCGCCCACTTTCCCACCACCGAATAATCGATGCACATGACCGCCGTCACATATGGCCTTTCATGTCCGATTACCCATGCCTCCTGCACAAAAGGGCTGAATTTCAGTCTCGTTTCAAGATACTGAGGGGCAAAGGGCCGTCCGTCGCTCAGGGTCATCACATCCTTTGACCTATCAAAGACCACCAGATGCCCGTCCTCATCAATGAAGCCCCTATCTCCCGAATACAGCCAGCCATCCACCAAAGTCTTTCTGGTGGCCTCTTCGTTCTTATAATATCCCTGAAACACGGAAGGGCTCCTGGAGATAATCTCGCCTTCTTCGGTGATCCTGACCTCGGTATTCGGAATGGGTGTGCCCACGGTGTCGAACTTTACGTCTCCATCCCTGTGAACGATTGAGATTCCAGCTATCTCCGTTTGACCATAGATCTGCTTCAGGTTGACCCCCAAAGCGTGAAAAAAGCGAAAATGGTCCGGACCCATAGCCGCGCCTCCGGTGTAACAGTGCCGTAAGCGCGACATGCCAAGGTGGTCCTTCAATTTCTTCTGCATCGTGATGTAGGCCACCCAGCTCATCACCTTGAGGTACCAGGGAATCGGCTTCTTTTCGAACTTGAGATCCGCCACCCTGTAACCCACATAGGTAGCGAACTGATAAACCTTCCTCTTGATCCATGTGGAATCAATATGTTTTACCTGGACCTGACGCGTCATCCCCTCATAAAGTCTTGGAGGGGCGAACATGACGTGGGGGCCGATTTCCCGGATATTTTGCTGGGCCGTTTCGGGCTCCTCAGGGAAATTCAAGGTGTATCCCACCTGAAGCCCGCAGGAGATGGACATCATCTGCTCTCCAATCCAGGCGAAGGGCAAGTAGGAGACAAAATCGTCCGTGTCATAACAGGGATCAACGGCCATGAGGTTCCGCCCCATGGTGAGCATGTTGTAATGACTCAAAAGGGCCCCTTTAGGCAGGGCTGTGGTGCCAGAGGTATAAAAGAGGAGGCATATATCATCGCCGTGCCCCTCATTGATCATCTTCTCAAAGAGCTCTGGCTCTTTCTTATCAAGTTCCTTTCCCAGTTCCTGTACTTTTTTGATGCTGATCAGAAAGTCCTGATGGTAGCTTCTCATTCCTTTTGGATCATCCCAGATGACCCACTCCAACTTAGGGCATTCGTCCTTGATGAAAAGGGCCTTATCCACCTCCTCCTGGGTTTCTCCCATAAAGAACCTTGTATCGGAATGATCGATGATGTATTTGACCTCATCCATCATGCAGTCCTGGAATAACCATACACCGATTGCCCCGGCGCAAAGGGCGGCTATTTCAGCCCAAAGCCCCTCAGGCCGATTATCCCCTATCATGGCCACCTTATCTCCCCGTTTCAACCCGAGGCTCACCATGCCTAATGAGAGATACTTCACGTTCTCGTAATAATCCTGCCAAGTGAAAGGGATCCAGATGCCGAACTCCTTTTCTCTCATGGCCACCTTATTCTTACCGAACCTTTTGCATTGCTGCAAAAACAGCTTGGGGATAGTGAGATCTTTGGTAATCTCTATCTCGGATCCTCTCATCTGATCCCTTACCTCCTTGTGGCGTATAGGTCTTCTTCGCCCAGATAGGCCTTGATCACCTCAGGATTGTTCTGGACCTCCTCCGGGGTACCATCAGTAATCTTATATCCGAAATTCAGGACAAACACTCGATGGGAAATATCCATCACCACCCCCATATCATGCTCCACCAAGATACAGGTGACCTTCCATCGCTCCTCCTCATTGATATCGAGGATGAAGCGGGCCATGTCCTCCACCTCTTCCAGGTTTAACCCTGCCAGGGGTTCGTCCAGGAGGAGAAGTTCGGGGTTCAGGGCGAGTGCCCTCCCCAGCTCCACCCGCTTCTGGAGGCCATAGGGGAGCATGTGCACGGTTTTGTCACGGATGCTCTCGATCTCCAGGAGGTCAATGATCTCCTCTTCAATGAACTTCCGGGACTCCAGCTCCTCCTGCTTTGTCTTGCCCACATAGATGGAGCCGCTAAAGATCCCCGATTTGAGGTGGATATGTCGGCCCAGGCGGATATTATCCAATACCGTCATCCCTCCAAACAACTCTATTTTTTGAAATGTCCTGGAAATGCCCAGCTCCGCCCGTTTATAAGGCTTGAGGTCGTTTATCCTCTTCCCCTTATAGTAAATGTTCCCCTTCTGAGGTTTGTAAAGGCCATTGATGCAGTTCATCATGACCGTCTTACCAGCTCCGTTAGGTCCTATAATGGAATGAATCTCGCCCTTCTTAACTTCCAGATCCACGCCGGCCAGAGCCGCCACCTTACCGAAATACATGTGGATATCTTCGAGCTTTAAGAGGGTGTCCCCTTCCTTGAACTCCCCACCCTGAACCATGTTGAAGGCCTCCGATCCGATAGATCTTACTTTCTTGCGGATTGAAAAAGAATTGACAGGCTGAAACCTGACTCCCCAGCCGCTTTTGGGCGCTTATACCCATACTCAGTCCACCCGATTTTGTCAACCAGTTTCGGCAAAAAATATCAGCTCAGGAAATACTCATAATCCCCGGGCGGTCCGGGGGACGATCCCCTACCCCCTCCCCTTCAGAGTAGGCCGGTTTTTATTTGCGGGACAAGATTTTTCTGACACTGACCCAAGAAATATTCATCCGTCATGCCCGCGATGAAATCCCGCACAATGGCTGCATCAGGGCTCTTTTCCCTATATTCCGGCGACATGCCCTCCAAGAACTCCCTGAAGATATCAGAATCTTCATTCCCTGTCTCAAGGTCCTTAACGTATTTCTCAAAGAGGAGTTCAAACATCAATTTAATCTTATGGGTCTGTTCCTTGACCCTCCGGTTGCTGTAGATATGGGCATGATTGAATTCCTTGAGTATCCCCAAGGCCTCTCCGACCTCATGGCTGAAACTGAGATAGGGTTTGTCCAGGCTATTGGCCACGAGGTCTTCCACGAGCGTATAAACGATGGTCCCATTGGTATCGCCCAGCACCTCTTTGCATACTCCGGGCAGATCATCCCGCTGTATGAGGCCGAGCCTGATGGCGTCTTCAATGTCACGGCCGATATAGCTGATGGTATCGGCCATCCGGACCACACATCCTTCCAAAGTCATAGGCTGGATGCCTGCCGATGGATCCTCTCCTTTTTTCCTCATCTCATTGTCCAGCACTTGAAAATCTTTCTCCTTTTTAGGCTTCAGAATCTGGGAATGAATCTCACCGTCATGGGCAAGAATTCCGTCCAGGACTTGCAGGGTCAAATTCCAGCCCCTGCCCTTTCGCTCGATCTCCTGCAGGAACCTCACGCTCTGGATATTGTGGAGAAAGGGCCCTATCCCATGAGTTTGACAAATATCCGAGAGGATCTTCTCCCCGTCGTGCCCGAAAGGCGTATGTCCGATATCATGGCCCAGGGCTACCGCCTCAATCAGGTCCTCATTAAATCTGAGGAGCCGACCGATGGTCCTTGCGATCTTGGAAACCAACTGGACATGCAGGACCCTATGAGTAATATGGTCATTTTTGATGAGATAGAAGACCTGGGTCTTGTCGATATAACGAGAGTATGCCAAGGAGTGAAGAATACGGTCCGCATCCACAGAGAAATTCTGCCTATGTCCTCTGTTGATTTCAGGCTCCTCCCTCCTTCTCACCGCTTCCCGGCTCAAACAGGCCCATGGGGAAAGCCTTGATTCCTCGGCATCGTCCAGGCGATTCCTGATATTAAAAAGGACTTCACGGTCCTTCACTTATCGGCACCTCCGCCGGTATCCGAATTCTTCTCATAAACCTTCTTGATCTCCTTCCAGACCCTCTTGCCCCTCTCCGCGATGACTTCATGGGCCCTGTCGGCTATTTCCCTTGATTGCTCCCCCAGCTCCCGATCCATGGGCATCGGTCTGCCTTCTCTGCGATATTTCCAGCGTAACAGGGAGCGCGCCAGATGGCCTTCCACAGACCGGGTAAGTCTATTCAGCTTCCTTTTTGTATCGTCATCCATTTTCATTCATGATTCCAGGGTGTCAGCACAGGTTCGATTTCGGAATTGCCCCCAACGGTTCATCAGATAAGGCCACGGCAGGGCCACGGAAAAGTTAGCGCTTTTTTTCTTGCAAAAAGAGATCAATGATGTTAGTGATCTACGATTCTGATTCTTGAGGTATTAGTGGGCAAAAAGCCCAAGTTCTGGGGCCTGCGGCTACCTTTTCTGTTTTGCAGGGGTAGCCGCAGGCATTAGAAACCCCGGCAAAGATCCATATATTTTTACATATAGCAAGCCGGGGGGAGAAGCTCAAGCCTCTATTTGACTTGGCAAAAACACACCCAGGCATTGCCCGGTGCCCCCGCCATCCCGGGGTCCATGAAAGCCTGGGCCGAGGAAAAACCGTGGCAGGAGGTCCCTGGCGGGATCTCTATTAAGGGAGGACTGAATGGCGATCGTGACGATGAAAGAGCTTTTGGAAGCGGGCGTCCACTTCGGACACCAGACAAGACGCTGGAATCCTAAGATGAAGCCTTACCTATTTGGGGCTCGGAATGGAATCCACATCATCGACCTTCAAAAGACGGTGAGGCTTTTCAAGACGACGTATGACTTCATCGTAAAGACCGTGGCCGACGGGTATTCCGTGCTCTTTGTGGGGACAAAGAAGCAGGCCCATGACTCTATTGTGGAGGAAGCCGAACGCTGCGGCATGTTTTATGTGGTTAACCGCTGGTTGGGGGGGACATTAACCAACTTTCAGACCATCCGTAGGAGCGTCGCCCGACTAAAAGAGCTGGAGTCCATGAAAACGGACGGGTCCATCAACAGGTATACCAAAAAAGAGATCCTGAAGATGGAAAAAGAGATGTACAAGCTGGAAAAGAATCTTGGTGGCATCAAGGATATGGATGAACTGCCCGGTGCGGTCTTTGTGGTGGACTCCAAGAGGGAGAAGATCGCCGTGGCAGAGGCCAGAAAACTTGGGATACCGGTGGTGGCAATTGCTGATTCAAATTGCGATCCCGATGAGATTGATTTCATCATTCCCGGCAATGACGACGCAATCCGCGCAATCCGCCTTATTTGCTCCAAAATAGCCGATGCATGCATTGAAGGCCATAATCTTGCCGAAGAACGGCTGAAAGCTGAGGCTGAGCTCCGCAGAGAACAGGAAGCTATGGAGGGTCAGGTGGCGCCAGCGGAGGAAGCCGCAGGAGAAGGTCCCGAAATCATTGTCCTCCCGAAAGATGAATCAGAACCCACAAAAGAAACAGTATCCCAGGAAGGAATCGAGGAATAGCGGCCCCCGCGGGACGCTATTGAACAATACCAAACAGGGGAGGAGGTAAATCCAAATTGGCAGTCACCACCGAACTGATCAAAGAGTTGAGAGAGAAAACCGGAGTCGGCATCATGGATTGCAAGGCCGCCTTGAACGAAACGGATGGCAATATCGACAAGGCCGTGGAATACCTGAGGAAGAAAGGCATTGCCACAGCAAAGAAACGCGGAGGCCGCACCACGTCCGAGGGTCAGGTGCAGTCATACATCCATGCCGGCGGAAAGATAGGCGTGCTGGTGGAAGTCAATTGTGAAACCGATTTTTCGGCCAAGACAGAGGACTTCACCCGATTTGTAAAAGACCTGGCCATGCAGATTGCGGCCACCAGTCCAATTTCCATTGACAGGGAGACAGTCCCGGCCCACATACTCGAAAAAGAGAAAGAGATCTATGCCACTCAGGCAAGGGAGTCAGGTAAACCGGAAAAAATCATCGATAAGATCGTAGAAGGAAAGTTAAGAAAATTCTACTCAGAGTCCTGCTTGCTCGAGCAACCATTTGTAAAAAACCCCGACATAACGGTCAATGATCTCCTCAATGAGCTGATGGCTAAGACGGGGGAAAATATAGTCATCCGGAGATTTGTGCGGTACCAGCTTGGAGAACCCGATGCCTGAGATCCCTTTGCATTTCAAGCGGGTATTGCTGAAGCTGAGCGGTGAAGCCCTGATGGGCAGCCAGTCTTACGGGATCGAGCCAGCCGTACTGAAAGAAGTGGCATCCGAAATTGCCTCCATACATAGGCTCGGGGTAAGAATCGGGGTTGTTGTCGGCGGGGGAAACATATTCCGCGGGCTTCATGCCTCCTCCTACGGCGTCGGTCGGATTGCAGGGGACTTCATGGGCATGCTGGCTACCATCATCAACTCCCTTGCCCTGGCAGAGGCCCTCAAGCTCGCAGAAGCGGAAGTAAGAACCATGACCGCCATTGACATGATCAAGATCGCAGAGCCCTATGTGAGGGATCGAGCCCTAAATCACCTTTCGAAGAACCGCATAGTCATCTTCGGCGCAGGTACTGGAAATCCTTATTTCACAACTGACACTGCGGCGGCCCTCAGGGCTATGGAGATAGACGCTCAAGTCCTGCTGAAAGCAACAAAAGTGGATGGTGTTTATGATGCCGATCCCGAGAAAGAGCCTTCGGCAAGGCCTTTCTCAAGCCTGAGCTACAACGAGGTGCTCAAAAGGAACCTAAAGATTATGGATCTGACTGCCGTTTCACTGGCCATGAGCCAAAACCTGCCGATCATGGTATTCAACTTGAGGAAAAAAGGCAGCTTGGAAAAAATCATTGCTGGCGAACGCGTGGGAACCTTAATTGCAGGAGAGACATCATGAAAGAAGAGATCCTTTCTGAACTGCGCGACAAAATGGCCAGAACCGTTGAAGCCCTTAAAAAGGAGTTCAACAGAATCAGGACCGGCCGTGCCACCACGGCCCTCCTGGACGGCATAAAGGTTGAGTGTTATGAAACCCGTATGCCACTCGACCAAGTTGCCACGATATCCGTGCCCGACAGTCGTCTCATCACTATCCAGCCGTGGGACCAGTCCATTATAGGCAATATAGAGAAATGCATACTGAAATCAGAACTTGGTCTCACCCCCATGAATGACGGGAAGATCATCAGGATCTCCATTCCTCCCCTTACCGAGGAAAGGAGAAAGGAGCTGGCCAAATTGGCAAAAAAAATGGCTGAGGAGAGCAGGATCTCCATTCGTAATCACAGGAGGGAGGCCAACGAGATATTCAAGGAGCTGAAAAACGAGAAAGAGATCTCAGAAGATGAGTTTCACCGGTGTCAAGACGATGTGCAAAAGATCACCGATGAGTTCATCAAGAAGATTGATGAAGTGACCGCCCAAAAACAGAAAGAGATTATGGAATTTTAGCTTTCCCTCCTCCACCCAATGGAGTTGAAAATTCCCTCCCCCCCGCCCCTGAGGAGCCGATCTCGTGAATACCCTTGACCCCAAAAAACTACCAAAACATGTAGCTGTCATCATGGACGGCAACGGCCGATGGGCCAAGAAACGGGGCCTGTCACGGGTCAAAGGCCATGAAAAGGGCGCGGAAGCGGTGAGAGAAATTGTCAGGGCGAGCCGGGAGATCGGGATTTCATGGCTCACTCTCTATTCATTTTCCGAGGAAAACTGGAAAAGATCCAAAATGGAAATACGCGCCCTGATGAATCTTCTCAAGCGTTTCCTGAGGAGCGAGCTTAAGGAGATGCAGGACAACGGGATAAGGCTCAGGAGTATCGGCAGACTCGAAAAGCTCCCTCAAGACACTCGCAAGGTGCTTTTGCAGACCATGGAAAAGACCGCTGCCAACAGGGCAATGACCCTCACCCTTGCCCTCAGTTACGGCGGAAGGCAGGAGATCGTTGATGCCATCCGGAGGATGGTATCGGCCATTGAAAAGGGGAACCTTTCCGCAAAAGATATTTCTGAGGACATGGTCCAAGAATTTCTCTATGCGGTGGACATGCCTGATCCCGACCTCCTAATCAGGACCAGCGGAGAATACCGAATCAGTAATTTCCTGCTCTGGCAGATCGCCTATACAGAGATCTATATTACCCCCACCCTGTGGCCCGATTTCGGCAAAGAGGAGTTCATTGCGGCCATCTTAGACTTCCAAAAACGGGACAGGAGGTTCGGAGATGCAAGGGAATAAGAGGGGTAACAAACAGGGACCCCGCTCCCGGGAGTAACCCCTCATGCATTTAAAACGGTGGTTAACCGGTATCATTGCAATACCCCTGCTTATTTATGTGATCGGCCCGGGGCCCAGGTGGCTTTTCTATGTTATTCTCTATCTGGTATCGATCGCGGGCCTTGTCGAGTTTTACAGAATCACCTCCAGCAACCTCCCACGTTTTGTCCGCTGGTCAACATACTTTCTGACCCTTGCCCTTTACATGCTCATATATCGCAGACAGGTCCTTTTTGCACCGGTCCTGACCTTGCTCTGGGCACTGACCCCCATGGCGTACTTCATGTTCACCCAACCCTCCCCGGAAAAACCCTGGGCAACTGAGATAGGCAAAGCGGTCCTGGGACCCGTTTATATCTGTATTCCGATTTCCATGGTGCTTCACATGGATCGGTTTATCCCCGGGGGCAACCTCTGGATATTTCTCCTGCTTACCAGCATCTTCGCCAATGACACCGGGGCCTTCTATTTCGGGAAGCTTTTCGGCCGGCATAAGCTTTATGAGAGGGTAAGTCCCAATAAAACCTGGGAGGGGGCTATAGGCGGGCTGGCCCTCAGTGTTGTTGCTTCTTTTTGGTTCATGAAAATATTCCACATCCACGCCGTGAATCTCAAGGGCTTTATCCTCGTCCTATCAATGGCGGTGAGTGGACAGATCGGGGACTTGGCTGAGTCCATGCTGAAAAGAAACCAAGGCATTAAAGACTCTGGAGGAATCCTGCCGGGACATGGAGGGATGCTGGACAGGATCGATGCCTTACTGTTCGCCATTCCTATTCTTTATGTATATCTTTCCATATCTATAGTGTAAAATAGGCTACTGTTGATAGAAAAATCACCCCTGTCCAAAATCGGCTTTTGTGCTTTGACCTAAGGACACGGTGACCTTCTCCCGGGCGGCGTTGTGAGGGGGGAAGGCCAAAGACAAAAACAAGGGCAACATCATATTTGAGAGAATCATCAGTGGATAAGCCGGGCCAAATTCGGCCTTTGATAAATACCAGCGTCTAATGGATGCAAAGAGGATAGCAATACTGGGCTCCACCGGCTCCATAGGAGTCAAGGCCCTGGAAGTAGTCCGGGCCCACCCGAATCGCTATAGAGTGCTGGGGCTGGCTGCAGGAAGAAACACCGGACTGCTCAGAAAACAGATCCGGGATTTCAAGCCCATAGCCGTTGCAGTACAGGACCAAGACCTGGTGCTGGAGCTGAAGAGAGAACTCGGGGGGGATGATTCACCCCTGCTCTTATATGGAAATGAGGGTTATATCAAAATAGCTACTCTGGAGGAGGTTGATACGGTCATCTCGGCCATAACCGGTGCAGCCGGGTTGCTGCCCACATATGAAGCAATCAAGGCAGGGAAACACATTGCATTGGCCAACAAAGAAACCATGGTAATGGCAGGGCCCCTTGTCATGTCAGAAGCTGAAAATCGCGGGGTTCCGATCCTGCCCATCGACAGTGAACACAGTGCAATTTTTCAGGCCTTGCAGGGGCACCCACGGGCTGATCTGAATCGAGTGATACTGACGGCATCCGGAGGCCCATTCGTGGACATGAGTCTTGATGAGATGAAATCGGTGTCCCCGGCCCAAGCCCTTGATCACCCCAACTGGAGCATGGGGGCCAAGATCAGTATTGACTCGGCTACCCTCATGAACAAAGGTCTTGAGGCGATCGAGGCAAAGTGGCTCTTCAAATTAGAAATGCATCAGATCGGTATTCTTATTCATCCTCAAAGCATCGTGCATTCCATGGTGGAGTACAAGGATGGATCCATTCTGGCCCAGTTGGCAGTGCCGGACATGACGATTCCCATCTCCTATGCCCTCTCTTTTCCTCGCCACCTGGAAACCAGTCTTCCACCGCTAAAGCTCGAAGAGGTGGGGACACTCACCTTCAGAGAGCCTGAGATGGACAAATTCAGGTGTCTTGAACTGGCCCTGAAAGCGGCAGATACGGGGGATAGTATGCCCGCAGTTCTCAATGGAGCTAACGAAGTCGCCGTAGCAGCCTTTATGGAGGGCCGTATAGGATTCCTTGATATACCTAAGCTCATTGAAAAAACAATGGGAGCCCATGACCCTCATCCGATTAACAGCATTGAGGCTGTAATAGAAGCTGACAGGTGGGCGAGGAAAAAGGCGGAAAAGGTGCTGACTCGATAGCCGGTCATTGCACCGGGAGGACCTGATTAATCCATGGACATTATTATCGATATTTTAGCCAACTTATTTGATTTCATATTGTACTATCTGCTTCCTTTTGTGGTGGTACTGGGGATAATGATCTTTTTCCATGAACTGGGGCACTTTCTCGTTGCCAAATCTTTCAAAGTGAAAGTCCTTAAATTTGCCCTTGGCTTTGGCCCCAAACTGGTAGGGAAAACCGTTGGGGAAACCGAATATTCGATCCGTTATTTCCCTTTGGGCGGCTTTGTGAAAATGCTGGGAGAGGAGATAGAGGAAGAAGAAGAGATTGACCTTTCACCCGAGGACCAGGAAAGGGCCTTCAGTAATCAGCATGTGCTCAAAAGGATCGCCATCGTCTCAGCCGGACCGATGTTCAATCTGCTTCTGGCGTTATTCCTGTTTTGCGGTCTGTTTTTCTTCGCGGGCATGCAGGTGATGACCCCTGAAATCGGCCAGGTCAGTGCAGGTTCTCCTGCGCAGCGGGCCGGGCTGCTAAAAGGCGACCTTATTATGACCATGCAAGGGCAGAGGATCGAGAGGTGGTCCGACATTAAAAGACTGGTAAGGGAGGGGGCGGGGCAACCTTTGCACGTGACAGTGCGCAGGGATGGAAAACTTTTCAGTACAACCGTTGTCCCGGAGCAAGGAGTGGTAAAAAACGAGTTCGGGGAAGAGATCAAAACTCCTTTAATAGGTATCGTGGCAGCTGGCAAGATCAAAAAGATCGAACTCGGGGCAGGGCGGGCCTTTACAGAAGGGATCCGGGAAACCTGGAAATGGATCAAACTGACACTCCTGGTTATCTATAAGCTGCTACAGGGGGTCGTATCCATCAAAACCATCGGCGGGCCCATCCTGATCGGACAAATGGCCGGACAGATTGCCCAGGAGAGCTTCAGTTACCTTATCCCCTTCATGGGCATTATCACGGTGAACCTGGGTATCCTGAATCTATTTCCCATCCCGATCCTCGACGGCGGGTTGATCCTCTTTCTGTTGATCGAGCTTCTGATGGGAAAACCCCTGAGCTTGAAGGCCAGAGAATGGGCGCAAAAAGTGGGTCTGGGCTTGCTGGTGCTTCTGATGCTCATTGTCACATATAATGACCTGGCAAGGTTGTCCAGGAAACTGCTCGGGTAAAGAGAAAACCATGATACTGGCCATAAATACTTCCACGCTTCAATTCGGGCTCGCATTGCTGAAGGATGACGGCTCCATCATGGCCGAGCATCTCACCGCGGGACAGAAAGGCCATTTCGGTCATCTCATGCCGGCACTTGAATTCTTGCTCTCAGGCTTGAGCGCGAGCATACAGGACACCAAAGCCCTTGTGGTAGCAAAGGGGCCGGGCAGCTTTACCGGCCTGAGGGTCGGGCTCTCTTTTGCCAAGGGACTCTGTTATGCCCTTGGAGTGCCCCTTATCGGCGTTTCCAGCCTTGAAGCCTTAGCCCACCAAGTACCCTCTGCGGGTCTTCCCATTACGCCCGTTCTCGATTCCAGGAAAGGCGAGCTTTTTACCGCCCAGTACATATGGTCGGAAGCCCAAACCCTGACCAAAACAATGGAAGATGCATCCACGAGGCTTGATCAGTTCCCATCCATGTTTAAGGTGCAGACCGTTTTTGTGGGCAACAACTTCCCGGTCCAGGCCCCTCTGATCACTCAGGTGATGGGGCCCGGGGCCAATCTTGCTCCTCCTGTCTGCTGGAACCTCAGGGCCTCTTCGGTCGGTTCGCTGGGTATAGTTCGTTACCATGCCAGGGACTTTGACGACCCTAAAGGCCTGACACCCATTTATCTAAGGCCGCCCGAAATAAGGCCCAATCCCGCGGGTCTCATGGATCCTACTGCCTGAAAGCAGAAAGGGAGATTGCATACCTGATATGCCGCCACTGGTGACAGAAACATTGACAAGGGAGTTTAAAGCATAATAAAAAATCATACCCGACTCTTCCTTGGATTATCAACGGCGTGCGGTCGGGTGCGCAGTCCCGGAAGGGGCTGGAAAGAGGCCGATTCAGATCTAGAAAAACTTTACCCGATATAATCATTTGGACACCTCACGGATCTATAACAAGTGGCCGCTGGCCAGGGAAGGTTTTCCCTTTATAGGGATGGGCTGTGCCCTGACCCTGTTATTTTCTTACCTCGGTTGTCTGTCACTCTCGGTTCCGGCAGGGTTGCTCAGCCTTTTCATTACCTTTTTTTTTAGAGATCCCGATCGTAAGAACGGCGCCCAACACAAGGCGGTACTCTCCCCTGCCGACGGAAAAGTATTGAGAATACAAAGGCTCGAGGGAACCGAAAACGCCCTTGGAGAGCCCGCCATCAAGATCAGCATATTTATGTCCGTGTTCAATGTGCATGTGAACCGAATTCCCGTCAGAGGGGTGATTGAGATGGTCTCTTACCGGCCGGGGAGGTTTTTTCCCGCCAATCTTGACAAAGCATCCGAATATAATGAGAGAAACAAGATCATCCTTCGGACCGACAACTCACAGAAGATTGTCTTCATCCAAATTGCGGGGCTCATTGCCCGCCGGATCGCATGCTGGGTCGGGGAAGGGGATCTGGTGGAGGCGGGCCAGCGGTTCGGACTCATCAGGTTTGGCTCCAGGCTGGAGGTGTATCTTCCCGCGATCTGCCACGTCACAGCAACTCAGGGCCAGAAAGTAAGAGCAGGGGAAACCGTGCTGGGGTATCTGCCATGAAACCAAGAAGAAAAAAAAGACCAAAAAGAAAAGGAAAAAGGGGAATCTATCTCCTCCCCAACCTCTTTACCACTGCCAGTTTGTTCGGAGGATTTTTCGCTATCATAGCGGCCATACAGGGCAGATATGAATCGGCCGCCATTGCGATTCTCGTATCTTGCTGCTTTGATGCCCTTGACGGCAAGATAGCGCGCTTTACTCAGACAACCAGCCATTTTGGCACCGAATACGACTCTCTGTCCGACTTGGTGGCATTTGGAGTGGCCCCCGGCGTGCTGGCTTTTCAGTGGGCCTTAAAGCCGTTCGGCAGGCTCGGATGGCTTGCATGCTTCATGTATGTCACCTGCGGAGCACTCAGACTCGCACGATTCAATGTCCAGAAGAACAATATTCAGGCAGGCCACTTCAAGGGCCTCCCAATCCCTGCAGCAGCCACCTTCATTGCCTCCATGATCCTTTTTACCAGTGCCCTGGGGGGGCTAAAGGAGTCCAGACATATTGTGATCATTATACTGATATATGCTCTGTCCTTCCTGATGGTGAGCACCATCAATTACTTCAGTTTTAAGGAACTTGATCTGAGAAGGCAAAAGCCTTTCAATGTGTTGGTAGGTATCATACTCGCTCTCATGGTTATCGCCTACAGACCGAAAATAATGCTTTTTTTCATCCTCGGCGCATATATCGTGTCCGGGCCGGCGATCTTCATCAGACAGTATTACAGGAGGAAGCTCTCAGGGGGTCATTCTACCGAGGTCGCCTCAGAGTCCCCAGGTGATATGAAGAATCCTCCCGAGAGAACCCCTTATATTAGTCCCAAATGAGAATTACAGGCGGGCAAGCCAAAGGCCGGCTCCTATTTTCCCCGAGAGGCCTCCGCATCCGCCCTACTACGGACCAGGTCCGGGAGTCGATTTTCAGCATCATCGGTCAGGACCTCTCCGGCCTAAAGGTGTTAGATCTCTTTGCTGGTACAGGTGCGCTGGGGCTGGAGGCCCTGAGCAGGGGCGCAGACTGTGCGCTTTTTATCGATAATTCGCCCCAATCCATGCGCCTTATAAAAAGAAACTTGGAGCTGTGCGGATACTACGAGAGAGGGATTGTGTTCAAACGGGACCTCAAAAGAGGCATCCCTTGGTCGCACCCCTTTTTCGATCAGGAAATCGATCTTGTGTTTATGGATCCCCCATACGGAAAGGATTTTCTTCCCCCATTGCTTGAAGAACTCTCCACCGGAAAGGGCCTTTCATCAAGGGCGCAGATAGTGACGGAGTCGTTCAAAAAATTTGACCCTCCCGCATTGGGCGGTGCCCTCGGTTTGCAGGACAGCCGCTCATACGGGGATACGCGGATTAGCATCTATGGATATGGAGTAAAACAATGAGTGAAAAAACAGCCATTTACCCGGGATTTTTCGATCCGATCACCAACGGGCACCTGAGTATAGTTAACCGCGCATTGAAAATCTTTGATAAGCTGATCATCGCAATTCTCAAGAACCCTCAAAAAGCCCCCCTGTTCAGCATAGAAGAGAGGATTTACATGATCCGGGAAGCCCTCAAGGGGGTCGAAAACATAGAGGTGGACACTTTTGATGGGTTACTGGTGGATTATGCGGTAGAAAAGAATTCCAACGTAGTGGTTAGGGGGCTGCGAGCCCTTTCCGATTTTGAATATGAATTCCAGATGGCGCTCATGAACCGAAAGCTGAACAGAAACGTCCAGTCCATATTCCTGATGACAGACTATAAGTGGTTTTATACAAGCTCCACCATTATCAAAGAGGCAGCCAGCTTCGGGGGAGATATCAGCGGCCTCGTCCCGGACGTGGTTAACCGCAAGTTGAAGGAAAAGTTCTCCCCCACAAAAAATACTTGACACCATTTTTTGCTTAAGCCATATTCATTACTCAAAAAATTGAAATAGGCAGGGTTGTTTTTTCTGAAGTCTTCAATTTTGCGGGGGAGGATTCAAGGTGGCCTTGACCAAAGAGAAGATTATCAACAGCATCTACTATCAGGTAGGACTCAGCAAGAGTCAGTCGCGGGCGGTCGTTGAGAGTCTCCTCGAGATAATGAAGAGAACCCTGGAAAACGGTGAGAATATCCTCATCAGTGGCTTCGGCAAATTTGAAGTCAAAAAAAAATCGGCCCGGAGGGGGAGGAATCCTCAAACCACTGAAGACCTCCAGTTAAGGGCGAGACGTGTGGTGGTGTTCAAGACTTCCGGTGTGCTCCGAAACAAGATTAATCAGTCTCTTTAAAGGCTTACGATAAAGGCCTCCTCAAATCCCATTGCCTCCAGCCTCTTCTCGACTTCCCCTGCTTGCCTAAGGGTCTTGGACTTGGAAACCCTGAGCCGGTAGAGCTTCCCTTTCCTTCTATCCTCGTAAACCGAGATATCCACATAATCGAAAATGACCCTGAGGCGGTCGGCGAGCCTCAAGGCATTGTTCCTGTCCTTGAACGCTCCCACCTGAACGGCGAATTCTCCCACCTTGAAATCCTTTATCTCCACAACATGCTTCACGCCTACGGAAGACCTGAACTTCCCCACCTCTCTGCCGAGGGCGACCACTTTAACCCTGCCCACCCCCGGACCAATTAGCCCGATCTCCTTTGCGGCCGCATAAGACAGGTCGATGATCCTACCCTTTACAAAAGGTCCCCTGTCATTGATCTTGAGAATCACCGACCTGTTATTGGACAGGTTCTGGACTTTAACGTAGGTGCCCATGGGGAGAATTTTGTGGGCGGCGCTCTTCTTGTACATATCAAATATTTCACCGCTGGCCGTGCGACGGCCCTGAAATTCCTTCCCATACCAGGAGGCAAGGCCCACCTCCACAAAGCCCTCCGAATCGGGCAGGGGATAATAGCGCTCGCCATTAACCACATACGGCCTCAGGGTAGGGGCTTTTTTCTTCTCAGGCAGGATAATGAGCTTTTTGGGAGGGGGGACAGGTCTTTTAGGATAACGTATCTCCCGGGCACAACCCAGAAGCCATATGGAAATCGCTGCAAGTAACAGGAAACATGGCCTTATTGCCCGAACTTTCCTGGCTATTCCCGTAAAGCGACCGAGGGTGATAGCGCTAAAAACTTCCAGCTCCCTAAGTTTCATGTGATTCATGGGCACGATCCAGGGCAAAATTTCATCTATGGAATCAATGGCTGAACTTTGTAGTTAGAGGAGAATCTCTCCTGAAACCATCCTCTCCCGTTGAAGCCTGGCTGTTTTATTAATACTTGAATGTCCGCATCAATTCAACCCTGCCTTTTCTCTCTTTCCGATTTTGCTTGACATAAAAATGAAATTTGATTAAATTCCACATTTTAATTACATTGTGACTACAATGTAATTATATCCCTGCCCCGGTAGAAATCTGACAGACCCGGGCATTTTATCCACACTGAAAGGCATAACTCCATGAGATTAAAGAATAAAATCGCATTAGTTACAGGGAGCAGCCGTGGGGTGGGCAGGGCCATAGTCCTCGCCTATGCCAGGGAGGGGGCCAATGTAGTGGTCAATTATACCTCCAACGAGGCCGCGGCAAACGAGGTAGTCGAAGCCATTGGTGGCATGGGGTCCCGTGCCATCGCGGTCAGGGCTGACGTGGCGGTCAAGTCTGATGTCGAGCGCCTGGTTCAAAGCACCGTGGAAACCTTTGGGAGGATAGATATCCTGGTCAACAACGCAGGATTTACGCGGCCCGCCCTGATGCTCAAAATGACAGAAGATCAGTGGGACCAGGTGGTAGACATCCACCTGAAAGGGGCCTTCCTCTGCTCCCAAGCGGCAGCGCGGCATATGAAAGAGCAAAACAGCGGGAAGATCATTAACGTCACATCTGTGGCAGGCCTGGTCGGCACGGTGGGACAAATAAATTACAGTGCAGCAAAAGGCGGGGTCATCAGTATGACCAAATCCCTCGCCCGAGAACTGGCACGTTATAATATCTGCGCCAATGTCATATCCCTGGGTATTGTTGCCACGGATATGACTGAAAAGATCCGAACGGACGAAAAGCTCAAAGAAATCTATATGAACAGGATCCTTCTCAAGCGTTTTGCGGAACCGGATGACATTTCTCCGGCTTTCGTATTTCTGGCATCCGATGAGAGTAATTACATCACGGGACAGCTCCTGTGCGTAGACGGTGGTTACGGCATGATTTAGAACCTTCATATTTCCATGATTTAAACAGGAACAATTACTTGATTTTTAAGGAGGATCAAAATGGCGGGAATACCGGATAAAATTCAAACGTGGCAAATGGTACAACCCACTTCCAAGGACAAGGAATCGGGAGAGGTCATCCCTGGAAAAATCGAGAAAACCGAAATCCCTGTCCCCGAACTCAAACCGGGGGAGGTCCTTGTGGAGATCGCCGGCTGCGGGGTGTGCCATACAGACCTGGGATATTTCTACGATGGAGTGCCCACGGTCTCTAAACCTCCACTTACTCTTGGCCACGAAATATCAGGAACAGTAGTGGCCGGGGATGAAGCATGGATCGGCAAAGAGGTGATCGTGCCTGCGGTCATGCCATGCAGGCAGTGTCTGCTGTGCAAGACCGGCAGAGGCAATAGATGCCTCAACCAGAAAATGCCGGGCAACAGCCTGGGGATTTACGGCGGTTTTTCAAGCCATATCCCGGTGCCGAGCATTGATCTTTGCGAGGTGAAGGACAGGGGGGACACTCCTCTCGCCCATCTGGCCGTGGTGGCAGACGCCGGCACTACTCCGTACCAGGCTGCCAAGAGAGCGGATCTACAACCCGGTGACAACGTGGTTGTCATAGGAATCACAGGGGGCGTGGGCCAGTATATGGGCCAGGTGGCCAAAGCCCTTGGCGCCCGGACAGTGGTAGGCATTGCTCGAAATCAGGAAAAGCTGGAAAGGGCTCTGAATTACGGCGCCGATTTCGTGATCAACTCCACGGATAAGGACGCAAAAACGGTGTCAAAGGAATTCAGAGGCCTGTGCAAAGAAAAGGGCCTGCCCAATTTCGGGTGGAAGATCTTCGAAGTGACAGGGGCCAAGGCCGGACAGGAAATCGGTCTCGCCCTTCTGGGCTTTGTGGGGAAGATGATTGTTGTGGGCTTCAGCCTTGCCAAAACCGAATACGCCATTGGCCGACTGATGGCGTTTGACGCGGAGATTATCGGTACCTGGGGGTGTCTCCCTGAATACTACCCCGCGGTTCTGGACATGGTGCTCACCGGGAAAATACAGATAGCCCCCTTTGTGGAAACCCGGCCCATGAGCAGCATTGTAGAAACCTTTGAAGAGGTGCACAAGGCTGGGTCCCCGGCCAAGAGAATAGTTCTTACGCCGGACTTCTGAGACCAACGCTTTTTTAGGGGCCATATTAACGGCCTTGCTTTCAAGACAGCTGATTTTTGAAATCAGAGTAAAAAAATTAAATACCATATAAAAGGAGGGAAACTATGTCTTTAGAATGGATACCAAGGGACAATGAAATAAAGGACCATTCACTCCATACCGATGTTCATTGGGGTACCGATGCGGATGCGCCCTGCGTGGTCTTCGAAAAACGGCCCCTCAAAGATCCCGCGGGTAACACTGTGGAGGGGTTGTATGTCTCATGGATTCGTCTCAACAATCCAAGACAGTACAACTCATATACCACAGAGATGGTGAAAGGCGTGATTGCCGCCTTCCAGAACTCTTCATTAGACAGGAGCGTAGTTGCTGTGGTGTTCACGGGCACGGGCCCTTTTGCCTTCTGCACAGGCGGCAACACCAAGGAATACAGCGAATTCTACAGCCTGAGATGTGACGAGTACGGGCAGTATATGGAGCTGTTCAATGGTATGGTGGACTCCATTCTCATGTGCAAAAAACCTACCATATGCAGGGTCAATGGCATGAGGGTGGCAGGGGGCCAGGAGATTGGAATGGCCTGTGATCTTGCTATCGCATCGGACCTGGCTATCTTTGGACAGGCAGGTCCCAGGCATGGTTCTGCCCCTGACGGTGGCTCTTCCGATTTTCTCCCTTGGTACCTCAGCATTGAGGACGCCATGTGGAATTGCGTGTCCTGCGAAATGTGGTCGGCTTACAAGATGAAGGCCAAGTGCCTAATCAGCAAGGTAGTGCCTGTCCTGAAGGTAGATGGCAAATGGGTCCGCAACCCCATGGTTATTACTGACAGGTATGTGGAGGACGGCGAAATAGTGTATGGCGAGTACAAGACCGGAGACGAACTCAAAGAAGCTCGGGCGTTCGTCAAAGAACATCAACCCAATGCCGATTTTGAATTGCTTGACAAGGAAGTGGACAAAATCGTGTGGACCTTTGCCAACCTGTTTCCCGGTTGCCTAATAAAATCCATAGATGGTATTCGGCAGAAAAAGAAGTTTTTCTGGGACGTCATGAAAAACGCCAACAGGCACTGGCTTGCGGCCAATATGTCTGGCGAGGCCTTCCTCGGCTTCGGCGCATTTAACACCAAAAAGATTACAGGCCAGGATGTCATAGACTTCATCAAGTTCCGCCAGAACATCGCCCAGTGCCGGACCTGGGATATGGATATGTTTGCGGAAGTCCTCGGAAAGCCAAAAGAGTAGGGATGCACTCATAGGCTTCGAAGATGGAACGGCAGGCGGGGAGCGAGGATGATACCGCCTGCCGTTTTTGTTTTGCCTTCCCAAAAAAGCGGCATCGCAAGCCCTGAAAAACCGGGCCCCCAAAGAGCGATCGGTGACCACAGCGGGGCTCTGAAAGAAAGGAGGTTAGAATCATGAATTACCAGCATATCGAGACCAAGTTTGAAGATGGACTGGGTACCATTACCCTCAACAGGCCGCCTGTGAATATCTTGAACATAGCTATGATGGAAGAAATCATTCGCGCTCTCAAGGCATGGCAAGAGAGTCGCGAGCTGAAGGTGGTGCTTTTCGACGCAAAAGGCAAGTGCTTTTCAGCAGGGGTGGACGTGGGGGAACATATGGGCGACCTCGCCCCGAAGATGATCCAGGTCTTTCATGGAATCTTCCGGCAGATGGATAAACTGGACGTTCCGACAGCCGCCTCTGTCTACGGCTCCTGCCTGGGCGGGGGATGCGAGCTGGCCGTCTTTTGCGATCTCGTGATTGCTTCTGACACAGCCAAGTTTGGGCAGCCCGAGATACAGGTTGGAGTCTTCCCACCCATCGCCGCTCAGATCATGCCCCGCATCATCGGTCGAAAAGCAGCCATGGAGCTGATATTGTCCGGGAAGATTATTTCCGCGAAAGAGGCGTACCAGATTGGTCTAATAAACAAAGTGGTCCCCCAGGAGGGATTGGATTCTGCTACTTATGAGTTTGTGAGACCCTATCTTGGGCTGAGTGCCGAGGTCCTGAGGAAGACAAAAAAGGCGATCAATGCAGGGCTTCGCGACGAGCTGGAGCCCTCTCTTAAAATCATTGAGGATATCTACCTCGGTGAGCTCATGAAAACCCATGATGCCAACGAAGGATTGAATGCCTTTCTGGAGAAAAGAAAGCCGCAGTGGAAAAATGAATAGCAAAAAGGCGTCCATGCGCCTGTAAAACCCTCTATCAGAAAGGACAAAGGGGAGAGCAATAGTTTAGATATTTGAAAAGAGCTTTGGTGAGGCGCCGGGGTCAGCAAGGGATCTCGGCGTTTCAGGAGGCCAAATTGTTACAGGGGAGAAATATTTGATCTTGACAATGGTAAATAGCTATTTTATAGCTGCAATGTAGTTGCATATACACTTGAGGCGCCGTTTTCCTAAGGAGCGGTAAGGCAATATTTATGCCGAACTCCACCAGGCAGAGGTCAAGCTTATGACAGCAAATGAGATACTGGACATGCTGCTTGCAACCCTTAAGACCACTGGATTGTATAACTTCCAGTGGAACATTGTGATCATGTGGGGTGTAGGCGCCTTTTTTATATATTTAGCCATTGCAAAAAAATATGAACCCCTCCTGCTCCTGCCCATCGGTTTCGGAATCTTCATCGTAAACTTTCCCCTGGTACCCCTGATGGGTCATTCCCACGGTCATGCCCAACTTCTTCGGGTATTCTACCACTACGGCCTGGAATGGGAGGTCATTCCCTGCATCATATTCCTTGGCCTGGGCGCCATGACCGACTTCGGACCCCTTATTGCAAATCCAAAAACCCTGCTCATCGGGGCCGGAGCCCAGTTAGGCGTCTTCATTACTTTTACGGGTACGGTCCTTGCCGGCTTTACACTCAAAGAGGCGGCTTCTGTGGGCATTATCGGCGGGGCCGACGGGCCCACCACCATTTACCTGACGCAGCACCTGGCGCCCCAGCTCCTCGGGGCAAACGCCCTTGCCGCCTATTCCTATATGGCAATGGTCCCGCTTATTCAGCCACCCATCATGAAACTCATGACCACAGAGGCTGAAAGAAAGATCCGCATGCGCCAGCTGAGACCGGTATCCAGGCATGAAAAGATCTTGTTTCCCTTGGTCACGGCTGGCATTATCGCCCTTCTGGTGCCTTCTGTGATTCCTCTGATGGGCATGTTTATGCTTGGAAATTTGATGAAGGAAAGCGGTGTAGTGGGCAGGCTGACGGAAAGCGCTCAAGGATCCCTTATGAACATCGTTACAATTTTTCTCGGCATATCGGTGGGAGCCACCATGCATGCCGATAAGTTCCTCAGCTGGAAGCCGCTTTTTATCTTCGGTCTCGGACTCATCGACTTCGCGGTCTGCACCGTGGGCGGCATTCTCACCGTTAAAATCATGAACCTTTTTCTCAAAGAAAAAATCAACCCTTTGATCGGATCGGCAGGCGTCTCGGCGGTGCCTATGGCCGCCCGCGTGTCTCAGGTGGAGGGGATGAAATATGACAGGAGCAATTACCTCTTAATGCACGCCATGGGGCCGAACCTTGCGGGTGTGATCGGCTCGGCAGCAGCAGCAGGGATGTTCATTGCTATGTTCGATTAACCTTGACTTGAACTTGAAGTCCAGGGCCCTTGCTGAACAAAATGCCAAACTTTCTCAAATAACATAGAGGTCTTTGAAACTCCTTTTCCAGGAAGAGGATGACGATATGAAAAAACATATGCGGGGAGGGCTTTTTTGTTTGTTACTGTGGTTATTGCTCTCCGGCCCCTCCGGAGCGGAGGATTTCCTTGGCGCGCCCGTTATCCCCGGGGCCATGCCCCTTATAAAAACCGATGCCCGGCTCGAGCTGCAGACCAATCTGAGGCATGACGAAGTGGTGCGTTTCTACAAGGAAGCACTGAAAGGCCTTCCAGACATCCGGTATCGTGAATGGAAAGAGGCCACCTACATCGAGGACGACGGTAAAAAGCCCTGGCATTCCATTACCATTTCAAAAGGAGCTGGATCGCAGACAACGGTCATTATCGTAAAGGATAATTGGACTTGGATCATCGGGACCCTGCTGCTCAGATTCGTGGGGGTATTCGTGGTCTTGATGGTCCTGTTCATTGGTCTTGCAGTATCCGGAAAGATCATCTCCCGCGTGGTAAAAAGGATGGCTGCGGATGAACCACCCGGCAGTTAGCCCGGAGGGGGTTTTGAATACAAAAAGCCTTGTTGTTTTGTGTGGAAACAACAAGGCTTTTTCATTCGCGATTCCGCCCCAGCCTGCCCGTCCGAGAGGGACTTTAAAGAGGGATATTCCCGTGTCTCCTTTCAGGGATCGACGTCCTTTTCCCCTGAAGCATCATAAGTGCACTAATCAGTCTGGGTCGCGTCTCCTGGGGAAATATTACATGGTCAATGTAACCGAATTCCGCAGCTCGGAAAGGGCTGGCGAAGTTCTTCCTGTACTCCTCGACAAGCCCTGCCCGGGTGGTCTCAGGATCGTCCGATTCTGCGATCTCCTTTTTGAAGATGATATTGGCCGCACCCTCGGGCCCCATGACCGCAATTTCCGCAGTGGGGTAGGCATAATTGATATCCGCAGCAAGATGCTTCCCGCTCATGGCGATATAGGCACCGCCATATGCCTTCCTGGTGATCACGGTGATTTTCGGAACCGTAGCCTCTGAATAGGAATAGATAATCTTGGCCCCATGCTTGATGATCCCGCCATACTCCTGATTGACGCCTGGCAGGTATCCGGGCACGTCTACGAATGTGACCAGAGGGATATTAAAGGAGTCACACATTCTGACGAATCTCGCGCATTTCATTGAGGCGTCGATATCGAGGCAACCCGCAAGCATCCTCGGCTGATTGGCCACAATGCCAACGGCATATCCATTCAAACGTCCAAGACCGACCACCATGTTCTTCGCGTAATGCTGGTGTACTTCCAGAAATTTATTATTATCCAGCACTGTGCGGATAATGTCTTTCATGTCGTAGGGCAGTCTCGGATTGTCGGGCACTGCTTTGTTCAGAGACATGTCCTGCCGATCGGGGTCGTCAGTGCATTCAACCACAGGGGGGCGCTCCCGATAATTCTGAGGGAAGTAGCTCAGGATCTCTTTTACTCTGTCAAGAGCTGCCTTATCAGATTCCTCTGCAAAATGGGCGACTCCGCTTTTGGTATTATGGGTCATGGCGCCTCCCAGCTCTTCAGGGGTCACCTCTTCCGAGGTGACCGCCTTAATGACCTGAGGGCCTGTTATGAACATGTTACTGCTCTTCTTAACCATGATGGTAAGATCCGTGAGAGCGGGCGAATAAACAGCCCCGCCCGCACAAGGGCCCATAATAACCGAAATCTGCGGGACCACCCCGGAGCTCCAGACATTTCTCTTGAAGATCTCACCGTAGGCTGCCAGACTCCCAACACCCTCCTGTATCCGTGCCCCTCCCGAGTCGTTGAGGCCTACTACAGGGGCACCGTTTTGAAGGGCCAGATCCATTATCTTGCAAACCTTTTCCCCGAAAGCGTGACTCAATGACCCGCCAAAAACCGTGAAGTCCTGAGAAAATAAAAATACGAGCCTCCCGTTGATGGTGCCATAACCCGTGACCACACCATCTCCGGGAATCCTTTTCTTTTCCATGCCAAAATCATGACAGCGATGGAGTACAAATTTATCAATCTCCTGGAAGCTGTCTTTGTCAAGGAGGTAGTCGATCCGCTCCCTTGCCGTCATCTTTCCCTTGGCGTGCTGCTGATCTATCCTCTTGGGGCCGCCCCCCAGTTCCGCCTCACGGTTTCGCTTCTCCACCTCCTTGAATCTATCATCCATTTCCATATAGGAACCTCCAACGGTTTTCCTAAGCCGCCTCCTTAGCCCGAATCCTCCTCAGTCGAGTACCACCAGCACAGCGTCCGCTTCCACCGCATCTCCCTGGCTGCATTTCACCTCCTTTACGGTCCCGGATACTTCCGAAACCACCGGCAGCTCCATCTTCATGGCCTCAAGAATAACGACCTCATCGCCTTCATTCACAGTATCACCCACTTTGACCTTAACATCCAGTATCTTCCCCCCCATGGGAGCCTTGATCTCACTCACTTTCTTTCCCTCCTACAAGATTGTTCCATGTTCTCGGTTTCAGAGCGCTCGGAAAAGCTCTCCCAGATTTAATCAAGGCCTCAAAACCGCTTAGGCGGCCCCGTAAAAACCACCTAAGGAATCAAATTTTCACGGCTTTTTAAAGGCTCCCCTATAATATTGAACGAATACCCTTTGTCAAGAACATTATCTGTACAAGTCGCGTCCTATTTGTACCTAAAAAACGGTATTACTTCAGCGTTCCAAAAAAATTACCACCGGGAGTATCCCGCCATGGGAGCAATTTTGACATTTAAAGGTCATTCAGCCCCTTCGAGACAATTAAAAAGATAAAGGCCTTTTACTATTTTCAATGGACAGTACCCTTGACACAACCTGCTAAATTATCTTATCCTTTATAAACTCACTTAACCTTAGAAAAATGATGTAAAATTTTTTTCGCGGCAGGCGAACCCTCGTTCATCACTCACGGACCAAGGAGGAGCAGGAATGCCAGTCTATCTATGGGTCGCGACCACCAAAAAAGGGAAAAAACTCAAGGGGGAAATTGAGGCTGCAAATGAGAAGATCGCCCTGTCTCAATTGAAACGCCGAAACCTTACGGTCCAGAAACTGAAGCCAAAGCCGAAGGACCTTTTCGAAAATGTGTCCTTCATGCAACCTAAAGTCACAAATAAGGATATCGTGATCTTCACCCGCCAGTTCTCCACCATGATTGATGCAGGACTTCCTCTTGTCCAAGGACTTACCATCCTGGCCGAGCAATCCGAAAACAAGACTTTCAGGGGTATTCTGAAACAGATCACAAAGGACGTGGAAGGGGGAAGCACTCTGGCGGAAGCCTTGAAGAAGCACCCCAAGCAATTTGACGACCTGTTCGTGAATCTGGTGGCTGCTGGCGAAGTAGGCGGTATCCTGGACACCATCCTGCAGCGACTTGCGGCTTATATAGAAAAAGCGGAAAAACTAAAGGGCCAGATAAAAGGAGCCTTAACCTATCCAATCGTGGTCGTTGCCATCGCCATACTGGTAATCGCGGTAATCCTCATCTTCGTGATCCCCGTTTTTGAAGACATGTTCGCCAGTTTCGGCTCTGCCCTGCCGGTGCCGACTCAGATAGTGGTGAACATGAGCAATTTCTTGAAAGGTAACATACATTGGTGCATACTGGGCTTGGTAGCACTCATCTTCGCATTCAAGCGCTACAGGGGGTCGACCTCCGGCAGGCGACAGACCGATGCGCTCATGTTGAAGCTCCCTATTTTCGGGGATCTTCTCAGGAAAAGCGCTGTTGCCAGATTCACAAGAACCCTCGGTACCATGATCCAAAGTGGCGTACCGATCCTGGACGGCCTGGAAATAGTGGCAAAGACATCCGGAAACGTCATACTCGAAGAGGTCATCTATGAGGTACGCTCAAGCATTGCCGAAGGACAGACAATCGCCGAGCCACTGTCGGAGTCAGGTATATTCCCCAGCATGGTCGTCCAGATGATCTCAGTAGGCGAGGCCACAGGAGCGCTGGATACCATGCTCGAGAAAATTGCTGATTTTTATGATGAGGAGGTTGACGCGGCCGTGGATGCGCTCACCTCCATGCTGGAACCTCTGCTTATGGTGTTTCTGGGTGGCTCCATCGGAGGGCTGGTGGTAGCCATGTACCTCCCGATTTTCTCCATGGCCTCAGCAATGGGTGGTTAGATGCCAGGACATGGTCAAGCCTGACCCGAAAACCCTTGACTCACAACTTTCCGGTCGTCTCCAAACCCTCATGCTCCTGAGGGTCATTTTTCTCTCCCTTTTCTTTGGCGCCTCCATATTCATTCAGTTCAGAGAGACCAGAGCCTACTTCGGGCACATCCAGACATTCCACTACCTGCTGGCCGCTGTTGTATATTTTGTGACATTTATCTATGTCATCCTTCTCAAGTTTTCTAAAAAATTTACCCTCCAGGCCTATCTTCAACTCCTGTTCGACACACTGTTTATCACGGCAGTCATCTACTCCACAGGCGGCATAGAGAGCCTCTTCTCCTCGTTCTACTTTCTGGCCATTATTTACGGCAGCATCATGCTCTACCGCAGGGGAGGCATGATCGTCGCATCAACCAGCAGTATCCTATACGGGACGCTCTTGGACCTCCACTATTATGGAGTCATACACCCCTTGGGAAGCCGACTGAGCTACCCGGAGCAATACCGCAGCGGCTACTTGCTCTATATCATCCTCGTTAACATCATCGCTTTTTATGTGGTGGCCTTTCTAAGCAGTTATGTCTCTGAACAGGCAAGACGGAGCAGCGTTGAACTAAAAGCAAAGCAGATTGACTTTGACAAACTGGAAATCCTCAATGAAAGCATCATCAACAGTATCACTTCAGGGCTTATTGCCCTGGATGACCAGGATAGGATAGCGCTGTTCAATCCGGCGGCAGAGGAGATGTTAGGCAGGAGTGGACATGATGTTTCAGGCATGAAGATTGAGGAGGCCTTGCCTTTTATTCGGCCTTATCTTAGCCAGGGGTGCGAGCCCCGGGAGCCGGGGCCATGGAAGCCTCCGCCACTGATAGATCTACCCTACTCAAGACCAGATGGGAATCGGATGTACCTCCGGCTTTCAATCTCTCCTCTCATGTCTTCCCTGGGACAACAGCGCGGTCGCATCCTCATATTTCAGGATATGACCGAGATGAAACGGATTGAAGAAGAGATGAAAAAGGTGGAGGGCTTGGCCATGATGGGCAAGCTGGCAGCAGGTATCGCCCATGAAATCCGCAATCCTATGGCTTCCATCAGCGGATCGATTCAATTGCTAAAGAACGGGCTTGGAGAAGATGATGATGTGAACAGGCGCCTCATGGACATCATATCGAGGGAGATAAACAGGTTGAATCACCTTGTCAATGACTTCCTGATATTTGCCAGACCGAGCAAGCCCTGTTTGCAGGAATTCGATCTCAATCAGCTAATCGTGGAGTCTCTGGAGCTTTTTAAAAACAGCCAGCATTTAAGCGACAAAATCCATATAGTCACTGAGTTTCAGAAACCCTTGAGGCTAACTTCCGACCCCGAACAGCTCAAACAGATACTGTGGAACCTGTTCCTGAACGCCAGCGAGGCCATGCCGGACGGGGGATCCCTTCATATCAAGACAGAAGTTATAGGGGACGCTTCCCAAATAGATCGGAAAAAGGTTATATTAACGGTGCGGGACACGGGGAAAGGATTCGACCAGAGGGCCCTGGAAAACCTATTCACCCCCTTTTTTACCACCAAAGAGGGAGGATCAGGGTTGGGACTTGCCATTGTCAAGGGACTCGTCGAAGGGCTGGAAGGCGAAGCCTCAGGGAGTAATCACCCCCAAGGCGGGGCACAGATCTCCATATCCCTCCCCCTTGACCCATCCGTCACTTTGCAGGCGGAATCAGCATAGATTCCTGTTACAAAACCGCAGAAAGGCCTGGCTCACTCTAATAGCCAGATATGATCTGCATGTTCGACGAAACGTGGTTCGCCCATATCATCCGCCCGAGCCGTTATATCGGGGGTGAGATCAATCTCATAAAGAAAAAGCCCGGATCCACTGAGGTCTCTGTGGTACTGGCCTTTCCAGATGTGTACGAGGTGGGGATGTCGCACCTCGGTCTCAAGCTTCTTTATCACATCCTCAACGCCCGGTCCTGGATAGCCGCTGAAAGGGCCTTTGCTCCATGGGTCGACCTGGAAAATGAACTCAAAAACCGGTCGATTCCCCTTGCCACTCTGGAATCGGGGCGCCCGCTGCGCACCTTTGACATTGTGGGATTCAGTATCCAGCACGAACTCTGTTATACCACCATCCTGAACATGCTGGCGCTTTCCCGCATACCCCTACTGGCCAGCCAAAGGACTCAAAAGGACCCGCTGGTTATCGCAGGTGGGCCTGCGTGCTTCAATCCGGAACCCATGGCGGAATTCTTCGATGCCATGGTGATCGGTGACGGAGAAGAGGCCACGCTTGAAATATGCCGAAGCGTCAAGGAGGAAAAGAAACGAAAAAGGAGCCATAGAAAGGGACTTATCTCCCGTTTGAGGCATATAAAAGGGGTCTATGTGCCTTCGCTCTTTTCAGTGCACTATGCATCCGATGGGAGCATCGAGGCTATTGAACCTACCAAGCCCGATTATAAGAAGGTGGAAAAGGCGATCGTTTCCCGCATTGATGACTACCCTTTCCCTGAATCACAGGTGGTTCCCTTTACCGGACTCGTCCATGACCGCCTCTCCATTGAGATATCTCGCGGGTGTACCCGCGGATGCCGATTCTGCCAAGCGGGCATGATCTACCGTCCGGTGCGTGAACGCAGCCCGGATTCCATAATTGAAAAGGCAGAAAAGGCCCTAAGGCTCACCGGTTATGATGATCTTTCCCTGCTCTCCCTGAGCAGTGGCGATTATAGTTGCATCGAGCCTCTCCTGAAAATACTAATGGACACCCAAGCCAGGAAGAATGTCGCAGTCAGCCTCCCCTCATTGAGGGTGGACAGCCTTCGCCCTGCGCTTATTGACCAAATCAAGAGAGTTCGAAAGACAGGTTTCACCCTGGCACCTGAGGCGGGCAATGATCGCATGCGTCGGGTTATCAACAAAGGATTGACTCAGGAAGATATTCTGCAGATGGCGACGGCTGTATACGGGGCTGGCTGGAACCTTATAAAACTATACTTTATGATAGGTCTTCCTATGGAAGAGGAGGATGACCTCCAGGACATAGTGAACCTTGCCAGAGAAGTGATCCGCTGTGGGGGCAAGGGGGAAAGGAAACACAGGCTGAATGTCAGCGTAGCTACTTTCGTACCCAAGGCCCATACACCCTTCATGTGGTCTCCTCAAATCAGTCTCACGGAGAGCAAGAAACGCTTGAGGTTCATCCGGGACGCTCTTAGAGGAAGCCGGGTGCGGGTTAAATGGAATCACCCCGAAATGAGCTGGTTAGAAGGAATATTTGCCAGGGGCGACAGGCGGCTGAGCAAGACAGTAATTCGGGCCTGGAAACAGGGCGCCCGGTTCGACGCATGGAGCGAGCACTTCAAACTGGAACTCTGGGAAGAGGCATTGCAGGCAACAGGCATAGATCCCGGGTTTTACCTACACAGAGAGAGATCAATGAGAGAGACCATGCCCTGGGATCACATTAATTCAGGGGTCTCTACGTCCTTTTTAATCAAGGAATGGCATAGGGCGGAGAAAGGCCAAGTCACCCCCGATTGCCGCCACGGGTGCCTGGAGTGCGGCGTGTGTGACCATAAAGCGATCGATCCTGTGATCTTTAATGGCTGGAACGGTACTTCCCGCAACGTTGCCGATGAGCCTCTTCCGCCACACCCCTCCAAGGCCAGGAGATATCGTCTCTCTTTCACGAAACTGGATCGTGCCAGATATCTCAGCCACCTGGAACTGGTTCGCGTATTTATCAGGGCATTTAACAGGTCCGGGATTAATCTTGTGTATTCCAAAGGTTTTCATCCCATGCCAAAGCTCTCATTTGCCTATGCGTTGCCCGTGGGCACTGAAAGCATGGAAGAGACAGTGGATATTGAATTCACAAACGACAAAAGTCCATCCCGGTTGATGGAAGAGCTCAATTGCCAGTTGCCCAAAGGTATCGCTGTGACATCGGTAAAAGAGCTGCCTCCTGGACAAAAAAGGGCTAAATTGGAAGAGAGCCATTTCCTCATCACCTTGAACGGCATCCGATTGGAGCGGCAGCTTGCTGAAAAATTCGTCAAATCCAAATACTTTCCCATAAAAAAAATTACCCGGAAGGGCGAACGTGTTATCAACGCACGTGCACTTGTGAAGACCTTGGATCTTGTTTCCCCCAACAGCATAAGACTGGTGCTAAAGCATGGAGAAGGTCCTGAACTAAAACCCATGGATATTGTTAGAGGTGTCTTTTCCCTTAGTGAAAACCAGTGGCACAGAATGAAAATCATTAAGACCGCCCAGGTCCTCTCACATCCTTCATGTGATTAGGAGACGATGGGCCGCAGGAGGAGTTTTCTCCGAGCGGCTAAACCAGATATAAAGCAGGGTTGAGCCATGACAAGTGAACTTATCATAAACGCAAGGCCCCATGAAACCAGAGTGGCTCTTGTTGAAAACGGAGTCGTTGTGGAGCTCCATATCGAGAGAAAGACGGGGCGGGAGCTGATGGGAAACATCTACCGGGGTAGAATAGCAAGAGTACTGCCCGGTATGCAGGCTGCTTTCGTTGATATAGGCCTTGAAAGAACCGCCTTTCTGTATGTAGCGGATGTGTATAGCGACTACCTGGGACTCGAACAGATGATGCTTGAAAATAGCATCGACAATAGTGACCGGACAGAGCCAGCGGAGACTTCCACGAAACAATTACGAGATATCTCCTTTCAAATTGAAGACTTGCTCCACGAGGGGCAGGACATCATGGTACAGGTGGCCAAGGAGCCCATCGGGCACAAGGGCGCCAGAGTGACCACCCATATCTCACTGCCAGGCCGACACCTCGTGCTTATGCCCACAGTCAACCACATTGGGATCTCGAGACGGATTGAGGACAGGGAAGAAAGAGATCGCCTCAGGGGTCTGATCCAGGAGCTCCGTAGCAGCGATTTTGGATTTATTGTCAGGACAGTGAGTGAAGGGGCATCCAGGGAAAAGCTTAAATCGGAGATGGATTTCCTCCTAAAGCTCTGGGACACGATCCAGAAAAAAATGGAGAAAAGGGCAACCCCGGGGCTATTGCACAAAGACCTCTCCGTTCCCTTGAGGGCTGTTCGGGATCTCTTTACCAAGGAAGTAGATCGCCTGGTGATTGACTCTCCGGAGGAATATGAAAATATCATGCGATTTATCAAGGCCTTTGCCCCCAGGCTGAAATATTCCGTGGAACTATATGAAGGGAAAGATCCTGTGTTCGACTCCTTCGGCATTGAAATGGAGATCTCCCGTGCCCTGGAAAACAAAATCTGGCTCAAATCAGGGGGCTATATTGTGATTGAAACGACCGAAGCCCTTACCCCTATAGATGTCAATACCGGCAGCTATGTAGGAAAGAGGAACCTTGAAGAGACCATTCTGAAGACAAACTTAGAGGCCGTTAAAGAGATCGCCTATCAGCTTCGGTTCAGAAATATTGGAGGCCTCATCGTAATCGATTTTATCGACATGGCAAAGAGATCGGACAGGGAAAGGGTCTTTATGGCCCTCAAAGAGGCCCTGAGCAAAGACAAGGCCAAAACCAATGTACTTCCCATGTCAGATTTGGGTCTTATTGAGATGACACGGAAAAGGACCAGGGCCAGCCTGAATATGTTGCTCACCGAACCCTGTTCCTATTGTGAGGGCAAGGGCGTTCTCAAATCCAGACAGACTGTTTGCTACGAGATTTTCAGGGAGCTCGAAAGGGAATGTGCGTTGCCGGATAGTGAGGGACATGTGTATGTCATGGTAAACCCTGAGATTGAAACCATGTTGCGGGAAGAAGAGCAGGATTCGATCATTGATCTTGAAAAACGGATAAACAAAAGGATTGTTATAATTGGGAAATCAAATTTTCACCTTGAACAATACGAAATAACCGGCTAATATGAGTATTTAAATTAAAGAAAGGTGTCAGTTTAGCGTTTTGAAACAATCATTAGTCCGATATGTTTTCAAATAGCTAAACACCTATAAGTAAGTTATTTGGGGTGATCATGAAGCCTCCTCAGGTCAGGACCGCGGGGCTTACCGATGTTGGGCTTAAAAGAGAAGGCAATGAAGATTCCTTCTCGACAGATGATGCATTGCGACTTTACATTGTTGCGGACGGCATGGGAGGACACCTAGCCGGTGAAGTAGCAAGCCGAATTGCGGTAAACCTCATTAACCGGAGCTTTAAAAGGTGGACCGAATCGCAGGCACCGGTGGAAGCGCTTTTTGGTGAGCCCGACTCATCGCTTTCAAGGACCGGCAATTATGTGTTGAGCAGCATTCGGCTGGCCAATCGTGTTATCCACGAGATGGCCAACGAGTATGATCAATACCACGGGATGGGGACCACTGTGGCCGTCCTTGCCGTGATGCCCGACCTGATTATCTCGGCCAACGCTGGAGATAGCCCGATCTTCATGGTAAGAAATGGACAGATTGAGAAGATTTCCAGAGATCACACCCTGGTGGCAGAGCAGGTTGAAATGGGAGCCATGACCCCTGAGGAAGCGGAAGCCTCCCCCATGAAACACATGCTGACCAGAAATCTGGGCTCAGCCGAGGATGTGGAGCCCGATGTCTTTGAGATAATACCCGACAATAATGACCGATTCGTGCTTGCCAGTGATGGCCTGACAGACTTGGTTTCCGAGGAAGAGATCCGAGCCATGGTGGAAGTACAAAACAACCCGAATGCCCTTTGTAAGGATTTCATAGAGCTGGCCCTTGAAAGGGGCGGGCATGACAACACCACGGTTGTGACCGTTTTCCTTGAAGAAGTGGAAAAACCCGCATCGGGGTCTTTCAGTAAGATCGGTGGCTTAGTAGCGGATATTTTCTCAACTTCACAGAAGCTGGTAAGAATTTTTAGGCCCTGAAATTATTTTATTGCTATTTTATAATCTAATGGTATAATATATGTATAATTGAGTATAAAATAGAGGGGGATGATCATGGCCAGACTTATTTTGACCTTTAATAAGCAAGTCATAAAGGAATATCCTTTTGACAAGGACTGGATGACCATTGGCCGTAAGCCCGAAAACGATATCCAGATCGATAACCTTGCCGTGTCTAGCCACCATGCAAGAATCGACAAGACCGGGCCCGATTATATCCTCACCGACTTGCAGAGTACCAACGGCACCTTCATCAAGGACAAAAGGATTGTTACCCACAAGCTAAAACATGGTGATAATATTGTAATCGGTAAACACGTCCTCCTCTTCCTTGCCTCTGATAAGGGTGTGTCACCCGAGCCCGAACCGTCAGAGCCCATGGACATGGACAAGACCATGATGCTGGATACTGCCAAACAGCGTGAATTGCTGGCCAAGGCGAAGGGTGCTGCAGCTCAAAAGAAAGCGGAAAAAATTGGTGTGTTAACGTTCTTGGAAGGTGCAAAGCAGCAGGGTGAAGTCGAATTGACCAAGAAGCTGACCAGACTGGGCAAAGCCGATACCTGCGAAGTCAAGCTTTCCGGGATGATGATGGGAGCCACTGCAGCAACCATCAGCAAGCGCCCATCCGGGTATACCATCAGCTTTACCGGTGGAATGACAAAGTTAAAGGTGAATGGAAAAGTGGTGAAGGAAAGCGTGGCGTTAAAAGATTTCGACACGATCGAACTGGGTTCTTATAAAATGCAATTTTACCAGAAAGACAGCAAATAGGATCAACGCTTTTTTCGCCTCCGTTTCAGCTCGCTCAACCCTTCTTCTATCTCTTTCTTGGTGAAAGTCTTCTTGCATTTGGTGCACTGATATCTTTCGTCAATCAATTTGTCGTAAATGAGGTCATCGGAAAAATTCACCGTGTGGAACCTCAAGGAAAAATTGTAGACCAGATTGAAGTCCTTGTTATTACAAGCATCGCACAAGAAAAAGTCCTGGATTTCTCCCATCCTCTCTCCTCCCAAACGAGCATTCGCTCCTTATTAAACAGCGCAGGATTTCACCCCCTGAGATACCAAGCAAACGCATGCTGATATTCAGAAACCGGTTTCTGTTCTTTCGAATCCATTCCCAATTACCAGTCCCGTGGCCTTTTAATTGACCCGGCGGTTCCTGGAGCATATAGTACCCCTGTCCTAATGATTCTCTGGAAATTTTAAGACAAGAAAGTGACGCAATCAGCAGCAGTGGAGCCACCGTGCGGAGTCGAACCGCAGACATCCTCATTACGAGTGAGGTGCTCTACCAGCTGAGCTACGGTGGCTCAACAGGTCCAAAAATATAGATCCTTTTTTTTTGTGTGTCCATATTTTTTTGGGATGCTGTTGCCACGCAAAAAATTTTCCCCATCTTTTCTCACACGCTGGATTTTCCCAGTGCTTAAAGCAGGGAGGACAAACCATGAAAGAACCAAAAGACTACATTATTTTCCCGTTGGATCTCCCAAGCTACGACAAGGCAATGCCTTACGTGGAAGTGTTAAAAGATGATGTAGGGCTTTTCAAGGTCGGCCTCGAACTCTTCATAAGCGAAGGGCCCCACATCCTTCGATCCATCAGGGAAGAGGGCGGAGCTGGCATCTTTTTGGACCTGAAGCTTCACGATATTCCGGTCACCATGAGCCGTGCTTTTATGGCCGCAAGCCGCCACGGGCCGCAATTCGTGTCAGTGCATTGCGATCAAGGAGAAGATATGCTGCGCAATGTCGCAGAAAACAATCCCGGGAAAACCAAAATCCTGGGTATTACCCTCCTCACGAGTCTCAATCGGGACAATCTCCTGCGGCTCGGGTACAAAGACGTTTATGTGGAGGACCCGGGTGCAATGGTCCTTCTCAGGGCAAGGATGGCGATGGAGGCAGGATGTCATGGAGTGGTCTGCTCCGGCCTTGAGGTGGCCAGGATCCGCAGGGAACTTGGAGAGCACCTGATTGTTGTTACACCTGGGATCCGTCCTGCCTGGTCTGTAGTCAGCCAAGACGACCAAAAACGAATAGTCACCCCCAAGGCTGCGGTCCAGAATGGGGCAGACTTCGTGGTGATCGGCAGACCCATTCGAGATGCCCAAGACCCGGCGGTGGCCGCGAAGAGGGTGGCCGAGGAGATCGCCTCGGCCTTGTGAAACCTCCCCCTCTCGGGATGGCCCTGCCTGTCTCCAAAAAGCCCGTTATACCTGGCGGAAACATAGAAATCGCTATGGATGCCACAGAGGAATCCCTTTTAAGCTCGCTGGTAAGGACCTTCCAAGAGGCACTTAAGCTAAGCCTTGAGCTTTTTAAGGTGATGGTGCCTGTGCTCATTGCAGTGGAAATCCTTCAGCATCTCGATCTCATAAGATATCTTGCCATGCCTTTAGTACCCGTTATGGAGATGGTAGGCCTTCCTCCTGAAATGGGACTTGTGTGGGCCACTGCAATGTTCAACAACCTCTATGGAGCCATGGTTGTCTTCCTTAGCCTCATCAAACAAAGTCCCATGACCCAAGCCCAGGCAACGGTCATCTGCACTATGATGCTGGTGGCCCACAGCCTTCCCGTAGAACTGAGAATTGCACAGGCCTCAGGCCCCCGACTCCTGTTCCAGACTATTATGCGCACCGGATCAGCCTTCTTGCTCGGGTGGTTGCTACATATATTCTATTCCGGCTTCGACCTTCTCCAGGCACCTGTGAACATCCTGCTCTCCCAGGGCCCGCAAGCATTGCCGGGTCCCCGGTCACCTTCCTTGTGGGCCTGGCGTGAACTCCAGAGTCTCTTTTCAATATTTCTCATCATACAGGGACTCTTCCTGCTTATGCGCCTACTGGAGAGGATAAGGGCCATTGACCTCATGAATCGACTTTTGCGGCCCTTACTGAAATTGATAGGGATCGGACCTAAGGCTTCTGCCATCGCTGTGATAGGGCTAACCATGGGCATTTCCTACGGGGGCGGTATTATCATACATGAATCAAGATCGGGCCGCATCCATAGAAAAGATGTCTTTTATGCCCTCACTTTTATGGGCTTGTCCCACGCCCTTATTGAAGATACCCTACTCATGGTCGCGTTGGGGGGAGATCTATCGGGCGTACTGATTGCCCGGCTCATCTTTTCCCTCGTAGCGGTGTCTCTCATGGTAAAGATTATTGATCATTTCCCTGAAGACCTCTGCGACAGATTTTTCTGGGGAAACGCTATGTAAAACATGGGAAGCGTCTTGGGCATATTTGACCAAAATCCTAATAACCAAAACTCCTGGGTGGGAGAGGACAGTTATACAAGACAGCAGGGGGGAACATTGAAAAGACAAGGAGAATTCAGGACTCCAGAGGGTGTTTTCCACTACCTTGACTGGGGCGGCCGAGGCCCACTCACCCACCTGTCTCATGCCACCGGGTTTTGCGCAGGCCTTTACACGCCCTTTGCCCAAAGACTCCGGACGCGTCTTCATGTCCTGGGAATGGATGACCGTGGACATGGAAAGACGCGGGTCCCCGCAGACCCTCACAGGCTCAAAGACTGGGACATTTTTGTGACTGACCTGGAGCGTTTTTTCGAACACCTTGGTGAGCCGGTAGTGGCCATGGGGCACTCCCGCGGCGCAGTGGCCAGTATGCTGCTTACAATCAAACGGCCAGAACTCGTGAAAGCTCTGATCCTCATAGACCCAACCATACTGCCCTTCTCATGGATGTGGTGGTGGTATCTCGCCAAGAAACTGGGACTGTCCAGGTATGTCCCAATCGCTCACCGGGCAGCCAAGAGGCAAAGCACCTGGCCGAACCGTGAAACCATTTTGTCAGTTTATCGCACGAAAGCCTCATTTTCAGCGTGGCAAGAGGGTTTCCTGGAGAGCTATATTTCCTGGGGCACAGAGGAAACAGCAGATGGTGCCGTCAAATTGTGCTGTGAGCCCACTTGGGAGTCCCGCTGTTTTGCCGTATGCCCCCATAACGTGTGGCGCCATATTCCCCGGCTCAATAAGCCCACGCTGGTCCTCTACGGGTTAAAATCGGATACATTCCTCAAGCCTGCTGCGAAGCGCTTCAAGGCCAATGTGCCCGAAGCCGCCATGGTCGGTTTTGAAGATACCGGCCACTTTGTGCCGATGGAGCGTCCAGACGAATGTGCTCAGGCCATTTTCGAGTTCTTGCGGACCCAAGGAGTCATCCGACCCGCCTGAGCCTAAAAGCGGCCCTGGCCCCGGCTGCGAACCCGCGGCAAAACGCTTGACCCCGCAAATGGATCTATTGTATTTTTTAAGAAAGCTCCTACACTTAGATAATTCGGCCCATGACCATAGCGCTTTATGTGTTCTGTTTTTGGCCGATCCCAAAATATTTTGGGGAATCTGCCTGCCGCCGCAGGCAGGGGAAAAGGTGAATCCATGTTCAAGGACATCCAGACCATAATGAGCCCTGCCTCCATTGCGGTAGTGGGGGCCACGAACCGGCCCGGCAGCGTGGGGCTGGCTGTATTTCGCAACATACTTGAGGCAGGATTCCGCGGGGTCCTCTACCCGGTGAATCCAAGAGCAAGGTCTGTTAGGAGCGTAAAGGCCTACCCCTCACTCCAAGAGATCCCTGATGAGGTGGACCTCGCTGTTATTATTGTCCCGGCAGAGATAGTGGACGAAATCCTCGAACAGGCCGCCCTTAAAGGAGTGAGGGGAGCCATTGTCATCACTGCCGGGTTCAAGGAGGTCGGCGGCCGTGGTGTGGAACTGGAAGAGCGCCTGAAGGAGGTGGTGAACAAGTATGGGATCCGGCTTGTGGGTCCCAACTGCCTTGGAATTATTAACAACAGCGAAGAAGTCCGTATGAACGCCAGTTTCGCCCCCAAGATGCCGAAGGCCGGAAACATCGCCTTTATTTCCCAGTCAGGGGCACTGTGCACCGCGGTCCTGGACTATGCCGAGGGGAGAAACATTGGATTTTCCAAATTTATCAGTTTCGGCAACAAGGCCGATGTCAATGAGATAGACCTACTCCATTACCTGAAAGAGGATCCTGACACGGATGTCATCCTCATGTATCTTGAGGACATCAGCAATGGGAGGGAATTTCTTGAAACCGCCAGGGAAATTACGTGGGAAGCGCGGAAGCCCATGCTTGCCATCAAATCAGGCCGCTCACCTGAAGGCGCCCGGGCAGCCGCCTCCCATACCGGCTCCCTTGCTGGTTCAGACACCGCTTACGACGCCATTTTTCATCAAAGCGGGATCCAGAGAGTGGAAGGCGTGAACGAGCTTTTTCATTACGCCCTCGCTTTTGCCAGGCAGCCTGTCCCCAGGGGGAACCGCATTGCTATTGTGACCAACGCCGGAGGACCGGGCATCATGGCAACGGATGCCGCCATTCGCCACAACCTTGAGATAGCCCCGCTGGAACAAGAGACAAAGGAGAAATTGAAGGAGGCGCTTCCCCCCACGGCAAGCATCCAGAATCCGGTGGACGTGATCGGAGACGCCACATACGAACGTTATGAGGCGGCCATCCGTCATATCCTTCAGGATCAGAACGTGGATGGGGCCATCGTGATCCTCAGTCCTCAGGCCATGACCTCTCCCCTTGAGACCGCCCGGATCGTACCCCGAGTGGTGGAGGGTATAGACAAGCCCGTGCTCTGTTCTTTCATGGGAATCGTGGATGTCTCGGAGGGCATACGATATCTGGAAGAACATGGAATCCCCAATTACGCCTTCCCCGAGGCTGCTGTCAGGGCCATGGCCTCAATGGTCCGGTACGGGAATCTCCTGAGGCTGGACAAGAGACAGGTACGCAGGGTGGCGGCGGACAGGGAAACAGCAGCGCATATAATTCAGGAGAGACTCTCGGGGGAAGATCGGTATTTCATGTCCGAAAACGAGGCAAATGAGATCCTTCAGTGTTACGGATTCCCCGTGTTGAAAGGTATTCTGGTGCGAGACCCATCGGAAGTGGGAAAAGCGTTTCAGGAGATCGGTCCTCCCGTGGCCATGAAGATTTCATCTCCCGACATTGTTCACAAACTTGATGCCGGAGGGGTCCTCCTGAAAATAAGCACCGAGGAAGAGGCCCGGCAAGCCTTTGCAGAAATCCTGGAAAATGCCGCGGATTTTAACCCGTCGGCACGAATAGAGGGAGTCCTGATGGAACGGATGGCCAGGGACGGGGTGGAAGTGATACTTGGAGCAAGCCGCGATCCGGTCTTTGGCCCCATCTGCATGTTCGGCCTGGGGGGCACCTTTGTGGAGGCCTTCAAGGATGTCACTTTCCGCTTGGCGCCCATGTGGGAAATCAGCGCGGAAATAATGATCCGCAGCATCAAGGCCTTTAATGTCCTAAAAGGCGTTCGCGGGACCCCTCCTTCTGATATCGATGCCATCAAAGACTGCATACTGAGACTTTCCCAAATGGTCAGCGACCATCCCGAAATTGCCGAGATGGATATTAACCCTCTGATCGTCTACCCGGAGGGCGAAGGATGTGTCGTGGCAGACAGCAGGATTCTGGTGGTGCGGGAAAACACCCCCGCTACCCTTTCCCCAGGGACAAATTCTTAGTCACAGCGTTCAAGAGCAAAATAAACAGGACGATCCCAAAGGATACCCCGGCCAATACCACGAACACGGCCGACAGGGACCACAGGCCCTTGATCCATCCAACCAGGTGGACCGAAAGGGCACCCACCCCAAATGTGAGAATGAACTTGGTTCCATAAGCGCTGTGCCTGAGTTTGTCGGGTGTCAGATAAGCTACCAAGGTATTCTCCACGGGCTGCATGCCCAGGAAAAAGAACAAATAGCCCATAGCCACGAAAAACAACGGAATATCCGTGGTGTAGGCCATGAGCAAGGCCAAAGGCATGGCCAGAGAGTGAAACAGGAGATAGGACTTTCGCGCATCCAACCTCTCTGCGGCCATCCCTCCCATATACTGGCCTACCATCCCGACCAGCAAGGCAATCGATGTCAGGGCAGTGGCAGCCACATTCTTGGATGGAAGCAACCACTGCAATCGGTTCAATGCCTCAAAAAGCCCCTGACTTTTCAGCTCGAAGTATGAAGGGAGAATCACTGTCGTCCCCCGGTACGCTACCCCGCCTAACATCATGCAAACGCATAGGATCACAAAACCCGTAAGAAGATAACCCGACCCGTGCGACTCGGCTTTGCTGTTCCTCTCCGGCTCCCTCGACCTCAGGAGGATCATCAGGAGGGCACCCATGAGATTAATACCACCCAAAAAGAGGTATACAGCGCGGATGCCAAAGAAATAGTTGATCACCCCGGTAAGAATGGGGGCAGTGGCAAGGCCCGCGTTTCCCGCCATCCCATTGTACCCTAAAGCCATGCTCATTCTTGAAATCCCTCTGGATATCAGTCCCAGACCCGCCGGATGATAAATGCCAGAGAAAAGCCCGACCCCGGCGAGGAACAGAGATAATATGTTCGGCCTATGTATAAAGGCAGCGGCACCGAGACCGCAAAGGCCGGCACCTCCATAAAATACAAACAACAAAGGCCTTGCTCCCATTCTGTCGCTTAACAGACCCCAAGGCAGGGCAGTGATGCCGAACAGCAGATACATCCAAAAAGAGAGGGCCAGAACCTGAGCCAAATCCATGCCAAAGCTTTCCGCAAGGGGCAGGACAATAGCCGGAAAGGTGAGCATGTTGAAATGGCTCATGAAGTGGCCAAAGCATGTTATAGCCAGGATATTTCGCTCGTTTGAGTTCACAAAAAACCGGATACCGGGTCTTCGGCAGTGCCGTATCTGGCAGGATGAGCGACTATAGGTTCAGAGGATCCGATGTGTCAAGGAAAACGTTTCACCCATTTGTGGATTGACACAGACTGTTTTTTCCCCATATACTCCGTGCATCCCTCGCAAAATCCGTTTGAGAGGGACTGCCTTTCCTCCTTTCAGCATCCAGGACTCAACCACTTTCCCAACAACAGCCCTGGAGTCGAACGCATGGAGACATTGATCATCACCAAAAAGGACATTGAAGCTGTTCTGACCCCCTCTGTTGCTATCAAAGCAGTCCAAAAAGCGTTCAGGGCTCAGGGCTCAGGTCAGGTGGACATGCCCGCAAAGAGTTATCTTTATTTCAAGAAAGGGGACTTACGAAGCATGCCAGCCTATGTCCATGGGCAGGGCGTTAATATGGCAGGCATCAAGAGCGTCAATGTGCATCCCGATAACCGGAGACAGGGTCTCCCCTCTGTAATGGCTGTCATAACGTTGACAGATCCCAAAAACGGGTTTCCTTTAGCCATCATGGATGGCACCTACCTGACCAGCATCCGGACGGGGGCTGCTGGTGGATTGGCGGCCAAGCTGTTGAGCAGAAAAAACGCCCAAGTTGCAGGGTTCGTTGGATGCGGTGTCCAGGCACGTACACAGCTATCATGCCTAATGGAAGTCCGAAACCTCAAGTACATAAAGGTCTGGCAGCGCTCACGCAAATCATCTTCAGCGCGCCATTTCTGTGAATGGGCGCGGGAAACCTACCATCTGGAAACGCTGATATCACCTGAGATCGATGAAGTCACGACAGATGTGGGCATTCTGGTTACCGCAACGCCTTCCTGCAAGCCGCTGGTCAATCATGTTTCGCCCGGCACACACATCAATGCATTCGGTGCGGATGCCAAGGGCAAGCAGGAGATCAGCCCAAGGATCTTGAAACAGGGGAAGATCATAGTTGATGACTGGACACAGGCATCCCATAGCGGAGAGATAAACGTCCCCCTAAGCAAAAGGCAGATCTTCAAGAAACATATCTACGGTGAACTGGGAGAAATAGCGGCCGGGAAAAAACGGGGGAGGACTTCGGAAGAGGAGATCACCCTTTTCGACTCAACCGGTCTTGCCATTCAGGATGTGGCCTGTGCATTCTACGTTTACAAAGAGCTTAAAGGCGGGGCCGGCGTCAAACGAGTTACGCTTTTTTAGGCTCCCCCAACGGCCTTATGTTACGCTCATCGCGTCCGGGGAGAGGCAGCCTCCTATTTTTTTGGCATGGGGAAGCGCAGTCAACAGTTCAAAAGGGATGACCTTGCGCGGTTTTTAATCTATATCCTTGCCCATAGACCCGATGAATTCGGTCTTGTTCCTGATGAAGAGGGCTTTGTGCCTTTCAAAGAATTACTACAGGCAATTCATGAAGAGCCGGGGTGGGGATATGTCCGCCAATCCCACATCAATGAAGTCCTGATGGGGAGACACAGGGACACTTTTGAATCCGAGGGAAAACGTCTAAGGGCTGTTACAAGGAAATGGCGCCATGCCACTGAATCGGCTGGAACCCTCCCCCCCAAGGTTCTCTTTTCCCCCATAAGGAGAAAGGCCCACAGAGTGGTGATGGAAAAGGGTCTACGATCTGCTGGCGACAGGCCTGTCATTCTCAGCTCGCAAAAGGAAATGGCCAGAAGGATCGGGGTAAGGCGAGATCAAGAGCCGGTGTTGTTAGAAATCTTGGCCGCCGCTGCCGCTGATAAAGGCATACATCTGATACCGTTTGGCGACCTGTTTCTAACCTCCGAGATCCCCCCGCAGTTCATTGCGGGTCCGCCGGTTTCAGACGAGGGAATGGAATCGGGCAGGGACAAAGTAATGAAAAAGGATACCCCTTTACCCATTGAGGTAGCGACAAGGGGCTTACTCCTGGACCCTGACAGGGACCCCCACCTTCGCAGGACAGCCAAAGGCAAGAAACGGAGAGGCTGGAAGGAAGAGGCCCGCAAGTTGAGAAGGAACAAACGAGGTTAGCGGGAGAATGGATAAAAATGTGGTCTGAATGGAGCCTGCTTACAGATCTATACCAGCTCACCATGGTAGGGGGGTATGTTCAGGAAGGAAAGACAGACCAGTGGGCCAACTTTGACTATTTCTTTCGTGCTATTCCCGACAGCGGCGGCTACTGCGTGCTCGCCGGGCTGGAACAGGTGATCCACTATATCGAAACCCTTCGCTTCAGCCAGGAAGATCTCTCATATCTTGAAGGTCTGGGCATCTTCCCAACAAAATTTTTAGCCTATCTTGAAAACTTCAGATTCACAGGAGACCTGTGGGCGATGCCCGAAGGGACTCTCGTGTTTCCCCATGAACCTCTGATCAGAGTCACGGCCCCGCTGCCCCAGGCCCAGCTTATCGAGACCACCCTGCTCAATGTGATGAACTATCAGACGCTGATTGCCACAAAGAGTGCGAGAGTATGCTGGGCCGCCCAGGGAGATACTGTAGTGGATTTCGGCCTTAGAAGGGCACACGGCCCCTCCGGCGCCTTGATGGCTTCCCGTGCCGCATACATCGGGGGAGTGGATGCCACCTCTAATGTACTTGCAGGCCGCATCTACGGCATTCCCGTACGGGGCACTCACGCCCATTCATGGGTAGAAAGCTTTTCGAACGAACTGGAAGCGTTCCGGGCCTATGCCAGGGTATATCCCGACTCCTGCCTGCTGCTCGCTGACACCTACGATACGCTAAAGAGCGGTGTACCAAATGCTATCAGGGTGGGTCAGGAACTAAGAGAAAGAGGTCATGAGCTCCGGGGCATCCGTTTGGACAGCGGCGATCTGGCCTATCTCAGCAGGCAGGCCCGCCGTATGCTGGACAAGGCGGGCTTTTCCAGGGCCGCCATTGTCGCGTCCAGCGATCTTGACGAATGGATTATGGAGAGCCTCAAGAGACAAGGGGCGAACATTGATATCTGGGGGGTGGGTACCCGGCTGGTGACATCCTTCTCATGCCCCGCCTTAGGCGGAGTCTACAAACTTACGGCCCTGGATGAAGGAAAAGAAAAAATGGTCCCTAAAATCAAGCGTTCGGACAACCCGGAAAAGGTGACCAACCCCGGACGCAAGAAGGTCGTGAGGATGTATGACCGAAACGATCAGATGAGAGGCGATATCCTTTTTCTTGAAGAGGAGGAACTGCCGGAAGGTCGCCCATTTAGGGCCTATCATCCTATGTTCTCCCACGTATACAAGGAGTACACGGAGGAGTTCAAAATGAAAGAGCTCCTCGTCCCGATATTTCAAAAGGGCCGGTTAGTCTATGCGCTCCCTGAGCTTAACACCATAAGGGCCAATACCCTCAAAAATCTGGATCAGCTTGATGCGGCATACAAGCGGTTCCATAATCCCCATGCCTATCACGTGAGCCTGAGTTCCTATCTTTTCGGTATCAAACGACGTCTGCTGCGTCAGGCCGGAAAAGCGGAAAATCCGCTTCATATACCTCACCCCTGAGGTGGGATGCTTCATTCAGTTCAACTCGCACAGGCACAAAACGGCCAGTGCCGCCACCCGGGAAGGGAAACCGCACAGGCAGGTAGTTGTCGCTCCTTCCTTCCATAATCTCCTCCTGACCGAGATGCCACCTTTCCGAGAGAACCTCAAACACCTCTCCCACGCAGCCATCATAAAAGAGACCTCTTTTTTTGGCTCCCAGTTCCCTCAGCTCCGCACTCCTTTTCTTGATGATGGCCGGGGCGACCTGCCCATCCATTTTTGCGGCGGCCGTACCCTTTCGGGGTGAAAACGGGAATACATGGAGATAGGCCACCGGAAGGTCATTGAGCAAGGTACAGGTGTTATTATGAGCCGTCATGTCTTCTCCCGGGAACCCCGCCATCACATCGACCCCAATGGCAACAAGGGGAATGCTATCATGAATACTCCCAACAAGCCTCTCAAATGCTGCTGCGGTATATCTCCGGTTCATCCTCCTGAGGATCCGATCATCACCGCTCTGAAGGGGGATATGGAAATGGCGGCATAGCCAACCCTCAGAGGCCACCATCTCTATGAGTTCGGAATCGATCTCATTGGGCTCAAGGGAGCTCATCCTGATCCTCAGAGGAAATTTCTCTTTGCCGATTTGTCTGAGAAGATCTTTCAGGTCCATCTTTGGTGTCAAGTCGACGCCATACATCCCCAGATGAATGCCGGTGAGTACGATCTCCTTGTGGCCGTTTTCGGCCAGGGATTCTAACATATGCAGGACTTCGGCCGGGGGGAGGCTTCTATAAGGCCCTCTGGCAGAGGGGACGATACAATAACTGCAAAATGCTTCGCATCCATCCTGGATTTTCAGGAAAGCCCTGGTACGACCTGAAAACCTGCTCACTTCCAAGCAGTCGAAAGCCATACCTTCCTCAAATTCCCCAAGGAAAACCGCCCTCCCCTCTGAGCGCAACGCCATGGGGACCAGCCGCGCGAATTCCTGCTTCCTCCTGTTGTCAACGATCAGCCTTACCCCCCCTATCCTGGACAGTTCCTCCGGAAAGACCTGAGCATAACAGCCGACGGCAGCAACGAGGCTGCCGGGGTTGCGCCGCAAGGCCTTCCTGATCTCCTGCCTCGACTGATGAGACGCCCTTTGAGTAACTATACAGGTATTCACAATCACCAGATCAGACCTCTGGCCTTCCCGCACAAGGCTCCACCCTGCCCGGGTCAACACCTCCTCCAGAAAAGCGGACTCATACTGATTGACCTTGCATCCGAGGGTTATGACTCTGAATCTTCCACCCATAGTCCATTTGCCCTACCGATTCACAATCTCAGAACTTCCACATCAGAACTCAATGCCTTCCTTCGGCCTTGCCCTTTCTCCCTTCACTATCCATCCCCCGCCCATAACACGATCCCCTTCATAACATACCAAGGCCTGTCCCGGGGTTACCGCCCACTGGGGCCTGTTGAATACGAACCGTACCCTGTCCGGCGACAACACTTTAAGCCGTCCTGAGGATGCCCTGTGCCGGTACCGCACCTGGGCCAAGGCCTCCATCTCCTTTTCGGGAGGCACCCCTGAGATCCAATTAAATTGATCTGCTTCCACCGCACCAGCATAGAGATCCTCTCGCCTTGCCACCACTACCTCCCTGCTCATCGGGCGAATCTCTTTTACGTAGTAAGGCCTTGAAGAGGAAACACCGAGACCCTGTCTCTGCCCGATCGTGTAACGGTAGACCCCTTTGTGGGTGCCCAGGAGATGCCCCTGTTCGTCCACAATATTTCCTTTCTGGGCCTCCCCCACCTCTTTTCTGTGTTCAATAAAAGGGCGATAATCATTGCCCGGAATAAAGCAGATCTCCCGGCTCTCCGGGATGCTGTGAGCAATAATTTCCCTTTCCTTGGCCTGGGACTTCACCCCTTCTTTGGTCATCTCCCCCAAAGGGAATATTATCCTCGAAAGATGGGAGCAGTTGAGCCGGTGGAGAAAATAGGACTGTTCTTTGCCCCTGTCCCTGCCTCTCCAGAGCTCCGCTTGGGATTCGCCTTTTCCCCTTTTTATCCTTGCATAGTGGCCTGTGGCGATCCAGGGTATGCCCCTGTCATCCGCGTATTGCATCAGGTATTCGAACTTGACCAGCTCATTGCACCTGACGCAGGGGTTTGGTGTGAGTCCTTCGAGATATTCCCGCACAAAGGGTTCGATCACTTTTTCCTGAAAGGCCTCGGTGAGGTCTATCATTTCCAGTGAGATATTCAAATGGGCAGCAATCCGCCTGGCCGCATTCGCCCTTTGTTTTCTGCTCTGGGGGGAGGCAGGAAGCAAAAAATGAAGGGCATGCACCTTCCACCCAGCCTCCTTAAGTAAGGCCAGCGCAAGGGCGCTGTCCATTCCGCCGCTTGCGGCAACCACCACGCTTGAAGACCCTTCCAGCATGACCAGATCCTTTTGGGGTGAGGATATGAATTCAGCGGGCTACCGGCACTTGCCGGACCCGAGAGGTGGGAGCGCAGCAGCTGGCGAATGGGAAAATGGATGGGAGAACGTTGGGTTGTCGATATGCTGAAACCTCTGTTCTCGATTCCATTACGCGAGAAGAGTTCTGTCGAACCTCACCTCCATAGCCCGGGCGGGACAGACAATCACGCATAGCTCACAGGCGCTACAGCTTTCCCTGTCGAAAATAACCTCCATTTCCGGTCTTTTGATATAAAGAGCGCCTGTGGGACAGACCGCGGTGCAGGCGCCGCACTGGAAACATAGTTCCTCGTCCCGCTTGATGTCCTGTCCAATGCTCTCCACCTTTATCCCAAGGCTCTTAAGGTAACGGAGGCCCCTTTGATAGTCCTTGCGATGCCCGCGCAGTTCCAGCACCATAAAGCCTTCCTTCCTGGGATAAATGGTCGCCTTCAGGATATTGAAAGTGAGATCGAATTTCTTGACCAGATTAACCACGATCGGTTCATTCACGATATCACTCGGGAACCGCAATGAAAGAATCTTAGAGTACATTGCTCTCTCCCCCACGACCCCGGCGGGTCATTTGATTTCCGTAAAAAGGGATTTTCCCCCTGATCTACCCAAATTTCTTTATCGCCCTTTCAAACCCCGGCAGGGCCTTTTCGATGACCTGATCAGATACGCAGTATGCAATTCTGAAATGGCCAGGCCCCCCAAAACCTGAACCAGGGACGGTTAGGATATTTTCCTCCTGAAGCGCCGCCACAAAGGCCACATCATCCTCAATGGGCGTCCTCGGAAAAAGATAGAAAGCACCCTGGGGTTTTATAAATTCATACCCAAAAGAGGCAAGGCCCTCACAGAGCATATCTCTTTTTTTCTGATACTCGGCCACATCAACGCTCTCTTCAAGCAGGTGACAAATCGCCCTTTGCATGAGCGCAGGCGCATTCACATAACCGAGGATCCGGTTGCTGAGCACCATCCCCCCCATGACGGTCTGCCTGTCACTGATTTGGGGATGAGCCACGGCATAGCCTATCCTTTCGCCGGGAATAGACAGATCCTTGGAAAAGGAGGTTACCACGAAGCTCTCACGGTAATTATCAAAAATGCTGGGGACCGTAATGCCGTCATAGGCGATCTTCCTGTAAGGTTCATCGGAGATAAGATATATCGGATCCCCTCGTTTTTCGCCATGGTGGATCAGCAGGTCTGCCAGTTCCTTCAACTCCCCTTCCCCGTACACTTTGCCGGTAGGGTTATTGGGAGAATCGATAAGCACAGCCCTGGTCTTTTCCGTAATGGCACTTGAAATGGCATCAAGGTCAAAGGAAAAGTCCGACTTTGTGGGGACCAGCCTGGGCACCCCCTGATGATTCTCCAAGTAATTGTCGTACTCCACAAAGTAAGGCTTCGGGATAATGACTTCCTCGCCCGGGTTGAGAATCGTCTTCAGTACCACGTTCAGTGCACCGCCGGCCCCCACGGTCATCACAACATCATCTGCTCCGAACTTGACCCTGTTGTGCCTATTGAGATAATCGGCGACGGCCTGCCTTGTCTCCACATAGCCTGCATTGGGCATGTAACTATGCTGGCCCGGCGAGGTGTCATTTACAAGCTCGGCCAAAACCTCCTTGAACCTAACGGGTGGTTCAAGGTTGGGATTTCCGAGGCTGAAATCAAAAACATTTTCCGCACCATATTTTTCCCTCCGCCGCGCCCCCTCTTCGAACATTTTCCTGATAAAACTCTGCCTTTCTATGGACGCCCGTATTTTCCTTGAAGCAGGCATGATTCCCCTCCTTGCAATTGTATAGAGTTCTAACCATAGTTTTTTGAGATGAGTTGTCAACAAAATTCCTGGTCCATCAGCAAGGTCATATCAGGGCCTTTCGCTGCCTCCGGCCAAGGTATCAGACTCAATTCATCTTGACAGGGTCAGGTCGTTTCTCTAACTTAGCCCTGTCGGGCCCCAAGAGGCCTGCTCGCTCTCAGCTCCACCAGCCATGCCAAGCCTTCTTGTGCCAAAAAGGTGGGTGCACTAACGGAGAATACTAATGGCAGCGCGAACAAAGAGAAAAAAAACCATAGCCATCCTGACAGGGGGTGGTGATGTACCCGGGCTGAACCCATGCATCAAGACCCTGGTTTACAGGGGATATGACGAAGGCATCAGGGTCCTGGGGATTCGAAGGGGCTGGGCCGGACTATTGGAATACAACCCCAGCGATCCAGGAACTGCTCCGAGGTCGCATCAGGTGCTCGAGCCAGCCGAGGTGAGGACCATAGATCGGTACGGCGGGACCTATCTCCATACATCGCGAACCAACCCGAGCGCCACACGAAAAAAAGAGGCCCCGGATTTTCTGAAAAAGAGATTCAAAAAAGACCAAGAAACCAGGGATTTCACTGCCCATGTGCTCAAAAATCTGGAACTGATGAAGGTCGATGCGATAATACCCATTGGCGGGGACGACACCCTGAGTTTCGCAGAGAGGTTGCACCGGGAAGGATTCCCGGTGATCGCGATCCCCAAGACCATGGACAACGATGTCTTCGGCACCGATTACTGTATCGGATTTTCCACTGCCATTACAAGGTCGGTCAATTTCATTCATGCACTCAGGACATCCACCGGTTCCCATGAACGGATCGCCGTTATAGAGCTTTTCGGAAGGTACTGCGGTGAAACCTCGCTCATATCGGCCTACCTCTCAGGGGTGGATAGAGCCATCATATCTGAGGTGCCTTTTGATCCCCAAAAGCTGGCAAGGCTAATTATGAAGGACAAAAAGGCAAACCCAAAAAACTACGCAATGATTACCATCAGCGAAGGGGCCAGGCTGATCGGAGGAGACATGTTCATGGCCGGAGAGACTGACGCTTACGGGCATAGAAAGCTCGGGGGCATAGGGGAAGAGACAGGAGCCATATTGAAAGAATTGACGGGCGAGAACGTTCTCAACCAGAGGCTGTCATACCTGATGAGGAGCGGGGCTCCGGACTCCCTGGACCTCATGGTTGCGGTGAACTTCGCCAACATGGCAATAGATCTCTTTCTAAAAAGGACTTTTGGGCGAATGGTGGCTCTGACACGTGGCACCTATACGGATATCCCATTGAGTACCATTACCACGGGTCAAAAGAGGGTGGACGTGAGGGAGCTCTATGATGTTGAAGAATACCGGCCCAAAGTCATGCACGTCGGTGGAAAGCCCATGTTCCTTTACTGAGCACATAGATTCTCCGCTCTGCCCGCGGAGCGGCACCACGCGACCGCCACTCCCTGTGCGTCACGCTACCAGGCGACAGGAACTTGGAAAACGCCTCAGGGTGTCAGAGGATCTCGTTTATTGACTCCACGACCTCGTCCACTGTGAGGGTCTTTTTGCATTCCTGTCTTAAGCCACAAGAAGGGATTAGGGCATAAGGAGGCCCCTTTAAAGCGCCTCATATTCGACACCCGCCAGGTTTTCCCCAAAACGCTATGGCCTTGGACACAACGAGGAAAAAAACGCGGCAAATATTTGTAGGGAAGGTTCCTGTGGGAGGAGGAGCCCCGGTGGTGGTGCAGTCCATGACCAACACTGATACCAGGGATGTCTCCTCCACGATGAGGCAAATTGAGCAACTAACCGATGCAGGGTGCGAGATTGTCAGGCTGGCTGTCCCTGACATGGATGCCGCCAAGTGCCTGGAGAAAATCAAGGCAAAGGCGAGAATCCCCCTTATCGGGGATATCCATTTCGACCATCGTCTGGCCCTTGCGGCCTTGGATGCAGGGGTGGACGGGCTGAGAATCAATCCGGGCAATATCGGAGGGCAAAAGGCGATTGAGAGAGTGGTGGAGGCAGCCTCCAGGTGCAGAGCACCTATCAGAATAGGAGTCAATGCCGGATCCCTGGAAAAGCGGCTGCTTAAAAAATATGGCCGGGCCACGCCCCAGGCCATGGTGGAAAGCGCCCTGGGCCATATTCGCCTCCTGGAAGGGTTGGGGTTTAATGAGATCAAGGTGTCGTTGAAATCCTCCAGTGTACTGGATACCATTGAAGCGTATCGAGCTGTCAGCAAAAAGATCGACTATCCCCTTCATCTGGGGGTGACCGAGGCCGGAACTCTTATATCGGGCACTGTCAAGAGCGCATTGGGGATAGGCTTCTTGTTGGCCGAAGGAATCGGAGATACCTTACGCGTGTCTCTTACAAGGGATCCGGTGGAGGAGGTACGAGTCGCATACGAGATCCTGCGGGGACTGGATCTGAGACACCGTGGGCCTGAGATTATCTCGTGCCCCACGTGCGGCAGGTGTGAAATTGACCTATTCACCCTGGTGGAAAGAGTGGAGAAGGACTTGGCCTCTATTGAGGCAACAATTAAGGTGGCGGTAATGGGCTGTGTGGTCAACGGACCGGGAGAGGCCAGGGAGGCCGACATCGGGATTGCTGGCGGCAGAGGACATGGCATCCTATTCAAGAAAGGAAAGCTTGTCAAAAAGATCCCGGAAAACCAGCTTGCACATGTGCTGATTGCCGAGGTCAAGAAACTGGTAGAAGAGTCGTGAGATAACCAAGGATCCCATCCCGTTTTTTACTGGGGCTGTGCACTCCTGGGGGGTGTGCCCTGAAGCGGGAGGCAAAAGGAGATGGATTTGAGTCATGAGATACTCCAATTACTTCATTCCCACGTACAAGGAGATTCCGGCTGACGCGGAGGTTATCAGCCATCAGTTGATGCTCAGGGCGGGCATGATCAGGAAGCTGACATCAGGCATCTATACTTATCTCCCACTTGGCCTGCGCAGTATCAGAAAAGTAGAAAATATTGTCAGGGAGGAGATGAATCGGGCAGGGGCCATAGAACTCCTGATGCCCGCTGTTCAGCCCGCCGAGCTGTGGCAGGAAAGCGGCAGGTGGGATTATTACGGGCGCGAACTGTTGAGATTCAAGGATCGCCATGACCACGAGGCATGTATCGGGCCTACCCACGAAGAGGTCATTACGGATCTGGTGAGAAATGAAATACATTCGTACAAGCAGATGCCAATCAACTTCTATCAGATACAGACCAAGTTCAGAGATGAGATAAGGCCCAGGTTCGGCGTGATGAGGGCCAGGGAATTTATCATGAAGGATGCTTACAGCTTCGATACGGACGAACAGGGGGTCAATCGAAGTTACGAGCTTATGTATCATGCGTATACGAGGATTTTCGAACGCTGCGGCCTCAAATTCAGGGCGGTGGAGGCAGACACTGGTGCAATCGGTGGCAGTTATTCCCACGAATTCATGGTCCTGGCCGAGACAGGTGAAGACCAGATTGTAAGCTGCAGCTCGTGCGACTACGCGGCAAACATGGAGAGGGCCGAAGTGCCGCCCCCCTCTGATCCCATTGCCGCGGTGGAGGATGACCTCAGACCGATCGAGGAGGTGGACACACCGGATATCAAGAGCGTGGAAGAGGTGACCTCCTTCCTCTCCATAACAGCGGACAGGCTCATAAAGACCCTTGTCTTTATGGCGGACGAAGCGGTAGTGGCAGCACTTGTCAGAGGCGACCACGAGATAAACGAGGCCAAACTGAAAAACTTCCTTGGGGCCCAAAACATAGAACTGGCAGATCCAAGGCAGGTGGAAGAAACTACCGGGGCGCCCATGGGCTTTGCTGGCCCGTTAGGACTAAAGGTAAAGATCGTGGCCGACCATGCAATAAAGAAGATGAGGAATTTTGTCGTCGGAGGAAACAGAAGAGACCTTCATCTGAAAAATGTCAACCTGGATAGAGACTTCAAGGTGGATGCCTACGGAGACCTGCGCATGATAGCCCCTGGGGATCCCTGCCCCAGGTGCGGTGGGGAGATAAAATTCGCCAGGGGCATCGAAGTAGGCCATATTTTTAAACTGGGGACAAAATACAGTGAAGCGCTCGGGGCTGTTTTTCTCGATGAAAACGGCAAAGAGAGACCGATCGTTATGGGGTGTTACGGGATCGGAATCGGGAGAACCGTGGCCGCAGCAATTGAGCAGAATCATGATGAGCATGGTATTATCTTCCCCGTCCCTATAGCCCCGTTTGAGGTCACCATTTTGCCCCTCCAGATGCACGAGACCCGCGTGGTGGATACCGCGGAGAAGATTTACAGGCAGCTGCTCGACCATGGAATTGAGGCAATAATTGACGACAGGGATGAACGCGCAGGAGTCAAATTCAATGATGCCGATCTCATAGGGATTCCGTTGCGTGTCACCGTAGGTCTTAGAGGGCTCAATGCCGGTAAGGTAGAGGTCAAACTGAGGTCCAGCTCAGAAAGCATGGATGTGCCCCCGGACAAGGCCCCGGCCTTTATCATCAAGAATGTGAAGAAACTTTATGATTCGGCTCAATGACATAACTTCAGAGCTTCTCCGGTACCATCCCGGTGCAAACATAGAGCTGGTGGAAAAGGCATACGTATATTCGGCCAAGGTCCACCAAGGCCAGATTCGCCTTTCTGGGGAGCCATACCTGTCCCATCCCCTGGAAGTCGCTCACATCCTTACGCACATGAAAATGGATGTGATCTGCATCGTAGCCGGACTGCTCCACGACACCCTCGAGGACACCGACGCGGAGTTGGAGGAAATCAGGCGGCTTTTCGGGGAGGAGACGGCCAACATCGTCAATGGAGTAACCAAGATCAGCAAGATGCATTTTGCCAGCAGCAGGCAGCGCCAGGCAGAGAATATTCGAAAGATGATCCTGGCCATGTCCACGGATATAAGGGTCATTCTGGTCAAACTGGCGGACCGATTGCACAATATGAGAACGCTGGGCTACCAGCCCCTTGACAAACAACGCCTTATCGCCCGGGAAACCCTTGACATTTACGCGCCCCTTGCAGGCCGGATGGGCATATTCTGGATAAAATCGAACCTGGAGGACCTGTGCCTGTACTATCTTGAACCCGAAATCTACAAGCAGATCAAAGATCAGATTACCCAGAGGCAGGACGAAATCGAGAAATTCATCGAAGAGGTCAAGAGCCTCCTCATGAATAAGCTCTCAGAGTATAATATCCATGCGGATGTCCAGGGGAGGCACAAACACTTCTACAGTATTTACAAGAAGATGCTGGACCAGAGTCTCACCGTAAACCAAGTATACGACATCCTTGCATTTCGGGTCATTGTCAACACCATAAAAGACTGCTATGCATCTCTGGGGCATATCCATTCCATGTGGACCCCTGTGCCGGGTCGCTTCAAGGATTATATATCGGTCCCTAAGGCCAACATGTACCAGTCGCTTCATACAACGGTCATCGGCCCACTGGGCCAAAGGATGGAAGTCCAGATTCGTACATGGGAAATGCACCGTGTTGCTGAAGAGGGAATAGCAGCTCATTGGAAATACAAAGAGGGAAGCATTGCCACCAAAACCGACGAAAAACAGTTTGCCTGGCTCCGGCAGCTTCTGGAGTGGCAACAAAACCTCAAAGACCCGCTGGAGTTCCTGGAAACGGTCCGGATGGATCTCTTTCCCAACGAAGTTTATGTTTTTACCCCCAAGGGTGAGGTCAAGGCGTTTCCAAAAGGAGCCACACCGGTTGATTTTGCTTACAGTATTCACTCGGAAGTTGGGGAGAAATGCGCCGGCGCCAAAGTCAATGGGAAAATGGTGCCCCTCAGGTACCAGCTGAAAAATGGTGATATGGTGGAGATCATCACTTCCCCAAAGCAGCATCCCAGCAAGGACTGGCTCAAATTCGTCAAGACCCCCAAGGCAAAAACCAAGATACGACAATGGATCAACAGCCAGGAAAGGGAGCAGAGCATCACCTTAGGAAAGAATCTCCTTGAAAAGGCCCTTTCCTACGAGCACATGAATATGCCCAATCTCCTGAAAAGCGAGCAAATCTCTGCCATTGCCAGGGAGATGTCTTTTCACTCTGTGGAGGACTTGCTGGCCCAGGTGGGATTCGGCAAGATATCACCAAAGCAGATAATTGGACGCCTCAAACCCAAGTTGGGCATTCGGGAAGAAAAAGCCCCTGGTATCGTAGGGAAGGTAGTGGGGCGGATGAGGAGGCGCAAAGGCACCCATGGAATTAAAGTCAAGGGCATCAGCGATATGCTTATCCGGTTCGCCAACTGCTGTCACCCCGTGCCCGGTGAGAAAGTAATCGGCTTCATCACCCGGGGACGCGGGATTACGATCCATCACCAGGGCTGTAGGCATGTGCTCAATGCCGATCCTGAACGACTGGTGGACATCGCCTGGGAACCTTCCGTAGAGGAGACATATCTCGCAAGGCTCAAAGTAACAAGCCTGGATAAAAAAGGCGTGCTGGCCGACATTAGCTCCGTCATAACCCAAAAAGATGCCAATATCATCGAGGCCGAAGTAAAAACGACCATGGACAACAAGGGTATCTCGCTGTTTACCATCGAGGTGGAAAATTACAAGCAACTTCAGGATATCATGGGGGCCATCAAAAAAGTCAAGAACGTGCTGATTGTGGAGAGATTGTGAGGGGGCTGGTCAGGATGGCTTTACCACTCGGCCTGTCCGGATGCAGGTCGTACACACTCTCATCCTCTTGGTCCGACCATTTTGCACGCACTTTACCCTCTGAAGGTTGGGGTACCATCTCGTTTTGGTCTTATTGTGCGCATGGCTCACATTATAACCGACCACCGGCCTCTTGCCGCATATTTCACAGACCTTTGACATGTCTGGCTCTCCTCCAAATCTCAGATTTTAACCCCAACCCCGCACAGCCTGCTGAGTTCGGGCCTGAAGGGAGGTAAATCTCCCTGCACTGCACTTCAAGGATTTAAAGGTGGATTTAATACAGCATCAGGGAACAAATAGCAAGATTTTTTTGGCATTATGCCTCCATCCAGGGGGGTAGGAGCTTCGATCTTGGACCACAAAGGGACCCAGGTGTCTGAAACATCTCTCACGCCCGACCTCAACCGGGTGCCGGGACAGTTTAGACATATCCATTTGATGGGCATATGCGGTACAGGCATGGCCTCCCTTGCGGGCATGCTCCAGGAGCAGGGATTCCACGTCACAGGCTCGGACCAGGATGTCTACCCGCCCATGAGCCTTTTCCTGGAAAACCTCTCCATACCGGTCAATGAAGGATACCGTCCGGAGAACCTCCGCCCCCGCCCTGACCTGGTGATTGTCGGAAACGTGGTGACCAGGGACAATCCCGAGGCCCTGGAGCTTTCGCGGTCGAAAATTCCTTATCTATCCTTTCCCCAGGCCCTTCGCCGCTTCGCCCTGAAGGGAAAACGCAGCATCGTTGTAAGCGGCACTCATGGAAAGACCACGACCACAGCCCTGGTGGCATGGATCCTGGAGAGCGCCGGCAAGAAGCCTGGATTTATGGTGGGAGGAATCCCCAAAAACTTTAAAAAAAACTTCAGGCTGGGGAAAGGGAGCGACTTTGTGGTTGAGGGTGATGAGTATGACTCCGCCTTTTTTGACAAGGGCCCCAAGTTCCTGCACTACGGGGCCCGGATGGCAATCCTGACCGGTATAGAATTTGACCATGCAGACATCTATAGAGACCTGACGCATCTAACCAGGAGTTTTCGAAAATTCATCGATCTCATCCCCGATCAGGGGCTCTTGGTGGCAAACGTGGACAATCCCGTGGTGGCTGAAGAAATCAAAAGAGCGGGGTGCCGGGTGGCCACCTATAGCCTCTCCGGCCACAGCCAGTGGTCAGCCGTTGATCTGGGATTCCATGAAGGGCTTAGTCGATTCAGGATCCTAAAGGAAGGTCGAAAGTACCTTGAACTCTCTACCCCTCTTTACGGGACCCACAACATGTCCAATCTGCTCTCCGCGGTTGTCTTGGCCCACCATATGGAAATCGCCTCTCCTATCCTTGCAAAAGCGGCCAGGAGCTTTCAGGGTGTTGTGCGCAGACAGGAGCTGGTGGGAGAAAAGCGGGGGATCACTATTCTGGATGACTTTGCCCATCATCCCACAGCAGTTAAAGCCACCATTGGGGCTGTCCGCCGCAGATACGGCAATCGACGGTTAGTGGCGGTCTTTGAACCCCGCTCCAACTCGAGCAGGCGAAATGTCTTTCAGAAGAGGTACGCCTTGTCTTTTGACGACGCGGATCTGGTGATGGTACCCGAGCCCTCCCGGGTGGAGAAAATCCCGCCCGGGGATCGCTTCTCATCCAGAGAGCTTGCGGACGATCTCGGGGCAAGAGGGATAAAAGCCCTCTGTTTCAAGCACACCGAAAATTTACTCCGGGCTCTCGTGCAGGAGGTGAAGCGAGGTGATGTCGTGCTGATGATGTCAAACGGGGCTTTCGATAACCTCCCCCGCCGGCTTCTCAAAAGTCTGTAGCGATTCATGCCTATCCAAAATCGGTTTGGCGCTTTGAAAAGAAGGCTAAAGGGTGGGAGGGATCAGGTACCAGAAACCGGCAACCAGCAGAGGTATTAACCTCAATATTGGCTGGATGAACGCTCGGGCGTGGACGCGGTTTGCACAGACATATAGTAATTGGTATTGAAAAGTCTCTCTATTTTGGCTAATTTTAAATATTAGGGTTCAATTGGCCACAAAGGACGTGCAAAATTCTTTGATAGCATAAACACGCCAAAATGCCTCATTCATCTCGGGGATGGAAGTTTTGCTGATCTTAGGGTAAAGAGCCAAAGGCGAGCCTAAAATGGAAACAATAAAGCCAGAGACCTATGACAAATACATAAAAGCGCTCATGGATATAAGCCGCGCCATCAGCTCCGAGCAGTATCTGGAGGACATCCTCAAGCTCATTGTGATGGTTACTGCAAAGGTAACCGGCGTGGAAATCTGCTCCCTGTGGCTAATTGATGAGAATGAAAGCCCCGTCAAAATCCGTCTTAAGGCCACCCAGGCCATCGACCACGAATATGTAAAGGACCGGGCCCTGAATATGGAGGAGGGGGTGGTGGGGTTTGTTGCCACTCACAATCAGCCCCTCTTTGTGCCGGATGTCCTGAAAGAGCCCCGCTTCAAAGAAAAGGAAATGGCAAAGAAACTGGGTCTGGTGTCCATGCTGGGAGTCCCTCTCCAGGTCAAGGATGGGAAGGTGATCGGGGTGCTCAACTGCTTTACCTCGGCGCCTCACAAGTTTTCCGAAACCGAGATAAATCTCGTGACCGCGGTTGCCAATCAGGCGGCTGTCGCCATCCGCAATACAGAACTAATGGTGAAAACCAAGGTGATCCAAGAAGAACTTGAGACACGAAAATTGGTGGAGCGGGCCAAAGAAGTCCTCATGCGGAAACGCGACATCAAAGGCGATGAGGCCTATCGCTGGATCCAGAAACGGAGTATGGACACCCGAAAGTCCATGAAGCAGGTAGCCGAGGCGATCCTCCTTTCAGAGGAACTCTGAGCCCGAAACGAGGCTGATGCCCCTCCCGGGCAAGGGAGGGGCATCAGCCGAGCGGGTATCTATTTAAAAACAATCTTTCCCTTCTTCTTCCCTACCCAATCTTTAAATCTATCCAGGAGCCCAGGTGGCACAAATGTAACTTTGCACACAGCAATCTTGTCGGATTCCATGCTCACCGCCCTGGCCGTGTAGGTGCCGGGAGGTATGGGCGGTCTGGAAACGATGACAATGCTTTCCAACTTCTTATTGGAGCCCAGCTTGGCGTTTAACAGTTCCGCCACTTTTACCAGGGTCCCCACCTTGGCTGTGAAATGCCCGTTCTTGTCCACTTCCCCGTCCGCTATGGGAATATGAACCGTCTTGCCGCCTTTGTTGACATTCACCAAAGTCACAAAAACCGAATCTCCTGGATCGAAACCCTTGCCCCTGAACAGGAGCGGGGTACGCAACAGGGAAACCACACCGGTTGATACCGTATCCGGTTCAACAATCATCTGCGGTCCCTTGATGGTAGGATCAAACTCTTTCGGCGCTGTGGCACACCCGGCAACCAGCATTATTGCCAGGCCTGCCGCGATCACTGCAGCCAACAATACACGCTTGGACGAATATTCTCTCAAAACATTCATTTTATCCCCCCTGTAGTAGGCTAATCCATGCATATTTTCCGGTGTCGGCCTATCTGCCCAACCGTTTCAGGACTTCCTTGAGATCCACGTCAGAGGTCAACCAATCCGACAATCGTATAAACGTGCCCTTGTCCCCGCACTTGGCAAGAAACATGGATCGGGCTCCCTGCCTCCTGTTGGGGCCGTAAGTAATCTTGGGGCCTATCCCTTGGAAGTCTTTAATGGACTCCATGGCCTTGACAAAATTGTCCGCCGTCAAATCCCTGCCGCATCTTCTCAAACCCTCCACCATGGGTTCCACAAAGATGAATCCCGCATAGAAGAACACCCCCCACCGGTCCTTAGGCGCAAACCGGTCATGGGCTGCCCTGTATTTCTTCATCAGGGGGTGCTGTGAATTGGGGCCCTCTCCAAAAGATGCAAATATTACATCCTTGTAAAGCCCCCTGGTTATCTTGTACATGATGGGTGTATCGCTGAGCGTACTGGAGGTCATCCAAAGGGGCTTGAAACCCATTTTAGCGGCAGTTGTCAGGATGATCGCTCCCTGTTTGGGCAACAGCCACATGAGAACACAGTCCGGCTTGGCCTTTTTCAACTTCATGCAGTGCGAACTCAGATCGGTATCAAGCACCTCCACCGACACCTTTGCCACTAATTTCATGCCCAGCTTTCCCAGGGCGTACTCGGCTCCGGCCAACCCTTCCCTGCCATAGTCATCGTTCTGATAGAAAAAGGCTATTCTCTTCTTTCCCAGGTTCTTCACCGCATAATTGACCAACATGGCCGCTTCATCAATATACAGCGGATACACGGCAAAGAGGTACTTGGTGGGGGGATAGGCCCAGTGGGTTGACCCGGTTGCTGGACCGACCCAAGGGACCTTCTTCTTATGGAGATACTTTTTGACCGCCATCCCGGGAGATGTGCCCACACCGGAGGCCATGGCGAATACCTCTTTACTCTCCACAAGCTCTTTACAGATGGCCTTTGTCCGGGGGGCCATGTAGCCATCGTCCCGCAGAAAATAGGTGATCTTGCGCCCATGAATGCCCCCCTCGGCGTTGATCATGTCAAAATAACATCCCGTCCCCCTGGCCACTGCACCCCACAAGGCTGCGGGGCCCGTCTGGGGACCGTACTGCCCGATCCGTATCTCTGTATCTGTAACACCTCTTTCGGCCCATGCCCCGGATGCGAGAACCAGGGGCAGCAGCACAGCAAAAGCCACCATCAAGACCCATTCCCTCGTTTTCATATCTTCCTCCTTTTTTACTGTTGACCAACAAAAAATTTCCATGCGTTTAACGCCTTCCTTTATACATGGCCTCGATCAAATCACCGAAGGCCTCACTTACAAACTTCCTTTTGACCTTCATGGTCGGTGTGACCTCTCCATCCTCTTCATACAGTTTCTTGGGAAGTATGGTAAACTTCTTGACCTGCTCAACCCTCGAAAGGGTCTGATTTACATTGTCTACTTCGCCCTGAATAAGTTCGAGGATTGCGGGGCTCTGGGTCAAATCCTTGTAAGTAGAGAACTGGACCTTATTGTCCTGGGCATATTTGACCACGTTGTCTTCATCGATCATAATCAAACATGTCAGATACTTTCTCCTGTCCCCGATCACAACCGCGTCATTGATGTAAGGACTGGCCTTCAGTTTGTTTTCAATATATTGTGGGGTGATATTTTTACCCCCCGCCGTGACAATGATATCCTTTTTCCGATCTGTTATTTTCAAATAACCATCCTCATCGATCTCCCCTACGTCCCCGGAGTAAAGCCATCCATCTCTTATGGTTTGTTCTGTGGCCTCCGGGTTTCTGTAATAGCCCTTAAACACCCCGGGGGACCTGACCAGAATCTCCCCATCTTCCGCAAGCCTTACCTCAATGCCTGTAAGGGGGGGACCCACCGTGCCATACTTTACTCTGCCCATCCTGGATACACAGGTAACGCCTGTCCCCTCCGTCTGCCCGTAGCCCTCAATCAGATTGACACCGATGGACTGAAAGAAATGGAGCACGTCCGGGGCAATGGGTGCAGCCCCCGAATAGGCCACCCTCATCCGATCAAATCCCAGCCTTTCCTTCAGCTTCCGGAATACGGCCAAGGATGCCAACCAATACAGCATCTCCAGGTAGAAAGGGACCGGTTTGAAGTTCATCCTCAGGGTGGCGCGACTCTTGCCGATTTTGAACGCAGCCCCGAAAACCATCCGTTTGAACCAGGTGGCATCGGACATCCTGATATAAACGGCCGAAAGATACTTCTCCCATATGCGGGGGACCGCATAACCCACCGTGGGGGAGATCTCCCTCATGTTGTCAGTAACAGTATCAAGGCTTTCAATGAAATTAACGGTATATCCGTGGGTGATATGCCCGAAAACAGAAAAAAGCCGCTCGAATATGTGGCAGAGGGGTAGAAACGACATGACTTCGTCGGTATCGTAAACGGGATTGTCCCGGGTGATGGCCCGTCCCATCCACATCACATTTTTGTGCGTCAGCATTGCCCCTTTAGGGGGGCCGGTTGTACCAGATGTATAGATGAGAACAGAGATATCCTCCGGGCCGATCTGGGACATGCGGCTTTCGAACAGATCGGGCTCTTTTTCCACAGCCTCCTTACCCACTTCAAGTAGCTTGTCAAAGCTCATCACCATGGGATCTCTGAAATGCCGGAGGCCTTCAAGGTCCCAAACAATCACCTTTCTAAGAAATGGCACCTTCTCCCTGAAATGGAGCCATTTATCCAGCTGCTCCTCATTTTCCACGAAAAAGAATCTGGACTCCGAGTTCTCAATCACATACTCCACCTGGGGCCAGGCATTGGTGGAATAGACGCCCACGGCCACGCCTCCGGCACACTGGATGCCCATGTCTATGATAACCCACTCAGGGCAGTTATCCCCGATAATGGAGACACACTCGCCTTTCTGAAGGCCCATGGATATAAGGGCCGATCCCACATACTTTGCCCTCAAGTAATATTCTTGCCACGAAATATCGTGCCAGAGACCGAACTCCTTTTTCCGGAGGGCCACTCGGTCTCCGTAGCGCTCTACGGTCTGTTTGAAAGCCAGGGGTACAACATAGTGGTCCATGACCTGTCTATCTCCACCTCTTTTTTCTTTTCCAGCGCTGATATCCCTTGGCGGACTCCTCGGATCTCACACCCATATAAAACTCCTGGACATCCCTGTCCCTCATCAGGTCCTCTGATTTGCCCTTCATGACAAACCGCCCATTTTCCAGGATAAGGCCCACATGGGAAATATTAAGGGCCATGCGGGCGTTTTGCTCCACCAGGAGAATTGTTACGCCTTCTTCATTAATCTTGCTGATAATATTGAAAATTGCTTTAACCAGCAGGGGTGAAAGCCCGAGAGAGGGCTCATCAAGAAACAAGAGCTTGGGACGATTCATCAGTGCGCGGCCAATGGCCAACATCTGTTGTTCCCCCCCCGAAAGGGTTCCCGCCCACTGATCGGACCTCTCTTTGAGAACGGGGAAGTAGCTGTAGATCTTTTCGAAGTCTTTCCTGATCCCATCCCGGTCTCTGCGGATATAGGCCCCCATGAGAAGATTTTCCCTTACGCTCAGCTCTTCAAACACCTCTCGACCCTCCGGCACATATGAGATCCCCATTCTCACGATCACCTCAGGGTCTTTGCCATCGATTCTCTTTCCCATGAATTCGATGGTCCCTTTGTCTGGCTGATCGTCCAAAAGACCCATAACTGTCTTCAGGATGGTGGACTTCCCGGCGCCATTGTTGCCGAGGATGGCCGTGATGGTCCCCTCTTCCACAGTAAGGGAAACACCCCTCAAGGCATATATCAGCCGGTAGAACGTCTCGATATTCTTTATCTCAAGCAGCGCTGTCAAAAGACTCGTCCTCTCCCAGGTAGGCCTTGAGCACCTCAGGGTGCTTCTGCACTTCTTCCGGAAGCCCCTCTACAATGGGTTTTCCGAAATTGATAGCCAGGATGCGGTCAGAGATATCCATGACCATTTTCATGTCATGCTCTATCAGGAGGATGCTCATACCGAGTTCATCCTGTATGTCTTTTATCCAGAAGATCAGGTCCTGTTTCTCTTCCGAATTCATGCCAGCAGAAGGTTCATCAAGGAGAAGCAGCTCGGGCTCCAGGGCAAGGGCTCTTCCAAGCTCCACCAATTTTTGCGTTCCATAGGGCAGAGCGCCCACGAACTGGTTCCTTGCCGCCTGGAGGTCCAGCAGGTCGATAATACGCTCCACCCGCTCCCGATGTCTGATTTCATCCTGGGCGGCCCTGGATCCCCGCCGAAAAAATGTGGCCCCGGTCCAGATCCCGGTTTTCATATGGATGTGGCGGCCTAACATCAGATTCTCCATGGTGGTCATATTGGCAAACAGCTCGATGTTCTGAAACGTCCTCGCAATCCCCTTGCGGGCTATCCGGTGGGGAGCGAGCCCGGTGATCTCCTCTCCCTTGAAAGTAATGACGCCCGAATCTGGCTTGTAAAGGCCGTTGATACAGTTGAAAATAGTGGTTTTACCGGCCCCGTTCGGGCCGATGATGGAAAAAATGGCGCCCTTTTCAAGGTTGAAGGACACCCTGTCGACGGCTACCAGGCCTCCAAAACTAATACTGAGCTCATCTACTGAAAATAAAATGTCTCCGGCCATTGCTGCCTTTCAGTTTCCCTTTCCAAAGGCTCCGATCAGTCCTTTTATTTAGTTGGCCACTCCTTACACCTTCCTGACATAATGCCTGGCAAAAAGCCCGCTCGGTTTGAAACAGAGGACCAGTACGATGATTCCGAATGCCACAATGGATTTAAATTCCAAAGAGACGTATCCCCCGAAAAGGTTCTCTATAATCCCTAAGATATACCCCCCCAAAGCGGCACCCACCAGCGTGGTCATCCCCCCGAGAACAGCGGAAGAAAATCCCTTCAGGAGCGGGTCCAACATAAGGTTGGGATCAAGGGTGGCAATAGGAGCCAGCAATATCCCCGCAACCGCACCGATCAACGAACTCATGGCCCAGGTAATGGAAAGTATCCTGTTGGTTCGGATCCCGTTGATCCGGGCGGCCATGGCGTTCTGCTGGGTGGCTTTCATGGCGATCCCTACTTTGGTATACTTGAAAAACAGGAACAGGAAAAACATTAACACCAAGGTAATAAGGAGCGTAGCTATATTCAGATAGCTCACCACCGCGGGACCGAGACTCACAGTATCAAAGTCGGACACGGGAAAGGGAAGGTCCCTCTGGTCGGCTCCCCATTTCCAGCTGGCGAGCCCGTACAGGACCATCTCAAATCCCAGGGTGATGAGGATAAGGCTCAGGACATTCGGATCCTTGGCCCGACGCAGGAATACGAATTCCAGAAACACCCCCAGGACAGCGGCGAATAACAGGGCTCCCACAAAAGAAACCGCATAGGAATACTGGTAAGTCACAAGCAGCGTATAGGCCACGAAGGTGGAGATCATGGCCATTTCACCCTGGCCGAAATTAGGGACTTCCGAGGTCTTGTAAATGATCACCATGGCAAGGGCGATCAGGGCATACAGACTCCCGAATGAAAGACCGCTCATTATAAGTTGAAGAAACATCAAAGCACCCGTTTATGTTTTAAGCCTTATACAAGGGCAGGTTTCTTGGGCCCTGCGCCCTGTTTATGGGTTATTGGTTCACGATGCCCCGATGGAGTCGCATCAAAACGGCCATGTCTTCCAGTAAATCTTTGTCCTGATCCAGAATCCGTATAGACCAAGAGGCTCGAAAACCACGAGCAAGATAATAATCAGGCCGAAAATGATGCTGGCAATATTAGGCAACCCCACAAGGGTCATCCATCTTTCCGAAAATGCCGCCAGCATCTGCCCGATACCCAGGAATGAAATTTCCTGAATCTTGTCTAATTCCAGGAGGAGAAATGTCATGACGACTCCACCCATGATCGACCCGAATATGGAACCTATTCCACCCACAATCACAAAGGCCAGAAAATAGATGGAGAGAAAAAAATTAAAGGTGCTCGGGTTTATGAATCCCAGCAAAAAGGCAAAAAGCCCGCCTGCTATGCCGGTATAAAAAGCACTGACCGCAAAGGACAGCGTCTTATAAAGTGTAAGGTTGACGCCCATGGTCTCCGCGGCGATGTCGCTGTCACGGATGGCGATAAAGGCCCGTCCTACCCTGGTTTTCATAAGGTTCCTGGCAGCCCAGGTCATGAAAAACGTCACGGGGATGATCAGGAAATAACGCTGAAAATCCGTCTCAAGGTTGACCCCGAAAAGAGTCAACGGCGGTGCTTCCATACCCATTCTTCCCCCGAATACCTGCCACCGTCCGATAACCTGCGTAATGGCCATACCGAAACCGAGTGTTGCAATGGCCAGATAGGGCCCCTCCAGCCTGAGCGCCGGCAGGCCGAGGACAAAACCAAAAAAGGCTGCAATAAAGGCCGCCGCCACCAGGGCTAAAAAAAATGGCACATGGAGATAAGACATCAATAGCACGGTCCCATATGCACCGATGGCGAAAAACCCTGCGTGGCCTAAGGAAATCTGCCCTGTGTAGCCCACGAGGATATTCAGACCCACTGTAACAATGACGTTGATAGCCATGTAATTGGCCATATAGATGTAATAATTGGGACTCAGGAAGGGAAAGACCCCCAGGGCGGCGATGAGCATGATGAACCAAAACCATAGGACCTTGCTGTCAAGCAACTGGATGTCCTCGTAGTAATCTCTTTTCATATCCATGGTTTGCTCAGCTCCACCCGCTCACTCTGGGATCATTGCCCCAAGGGTTATATCCTGCCCCCACAGCACACTCTCAACGCCCAATTGCCATCACTTTTGGCCGAACTTCTCCACCAGTTTCTTATAATAGATCTCGCTTTCTTCCAGAAGCGGGGAACGCTTCCCCATCAGGTTCAACTGCATGATCTTGTAATTGATCTTCTTGATCAGCCGGTATTTTTCCTTCTCATCCGGGATCTCGGCCAGCAGGTCTTCCATCTGGCGGATCTCTTTCTTAAGCTCCAGCTCCGGGGGAAGGCAATCGGCATTTTTAAGGATCTTATAGGCCAGCCTGAGGTCTTCGGGAATCCGAGTGTCGTCCTCCATCTGGATAGGCTTGCCAGTGCCTGGGAGACTATCGAACTCTCCTCGCTCCTGGGCCTCCTTGATCCTCCTCTCGATAATCTTTTGAAATCCGAACATCGTGGACTCTTCAAACCCCTGCATCAAAAGCCGACAGGAAAATCCTGTTCTCACGGTTGACCATGCTTCTTATATCATTGGGCGATTCATTTCAAGCTGAATAAATGAATGAGCGGCTTGACATCCCTATTGCTATTCGCTATTCCCACAAGGAAAATGGAGGCTGAAACATGACAGCCTCCGGCAGGTTTTAAGGCGTGGTTGACGAGCGGGACAAAAAGGTGATCGGTCTCATCCAGGGAGATCTTCCCCTAAGACCCAGACCTTTTGCCCTGATGGCGGAAAGGGCGGGCATGAGTGAGGGGGAGTATCTGGAGCGAATCAGAGACCTCAAAAGCCGAGGGATCCTCAGACGGTTCGGCGCCACATTAAGGCACCAGGAAGCCGGTTTCAGTTCAAATGCCATGGTGGCCTGGGTGGTCCCTGAGAAGCGGATCGACGAGGTGGGTAAAATATTTGCCCGATTCCGGGAGGTGACTCATTGCTACCACAGGAGACCTATGGGGCAATGGCCTTACAATATTTACACCATGGTGCACGGGAGCAGCCGTGACCAGTGCTATGAGATCGCCGAAAAGATGTCAAAGGCCGCCGGAGTGAAAGATTTCACTCTGCTTTTCAGCGAAAAGGAATTCAAGAAGACCAGCATGTCCTATTTCTGACATGGAAAAATCCTGGAGACCAACAGTGGGAGAAAGATCTCGGCTTCTTTTTGAGAAAGCAAAAAAGTACATCCCCGGAGGGGTCAACAGCCCGGTGAGGGCCTGCAAAGCGGTGGACATGGATCCTCCCTTTATCACAGAGGCCAGGGGGTGCCTTCTAAAGGACGCGGACGGTAACGAGTATATCGATTACGTCTGTTCCTGGGGGCCCATGATCCTGGGCCACGCCCGTCCCGAGGTCGTCCGCGCCATTGAAAACTCGGCCCGCAATGGGACCAGTTACGGCGCGCCCACCGAGCTGGAAGTGGAGATGGCCGAAACCATCGTGGAAATGGTCCCCTCCATCGACATGGTGCGGATGGTCAACTCGGGCACCGAAGCCACCATGAGCGCAATACGGCTTGCAAGGGGATACACGGGGCGGGAAGAAATTATCAAGTTTGACGGCTGCTATCACGGGCATGCGGACAGCCTCCTGGTATCGGCAGGCTCCGGGATCGCCACACTCGGGATCCCCGGCAGCCCTGGTGTGCCCCCGGATCTTGCAAGGCATACGCTCTCGCTGCCTTTCAATGATCTGGATACCGTAAAAGAGGCCTTCCAGGAGTTCGGAACGAGGATCGCCGCGGTGATCGTGGAGCCGATCCCCGCCAATATGGGAGTCATAATTCCGGATATGGGATTTCTCAGGGGCCTCAGGGAGATCACCGCAGCACATGACACCCTGCTTATATTCGATGAGGTCATCAGCGGTTTCAGGGTAGCCCCGGGCGGGGCCCAAGAGCTTTACGGTATCACTCCGGACCTTACCTGCCTCGGGAAAATTATAGGGGGCGGACTTCCCGTGGGGGCTTACGGCGGCAGGCGCGAGATCATGATAAAGGTGGCCCCTGAAGGAGAAGTATACCAGGCGGGCACCCTGTCCGGCAATCCTCTTGCCATGGCCGCGGGGCTCGCCACACTCAGGATCCTCAAAGATGGCGGTATATATAGCGAATTGGAGAGGAAAGCGGTGAAGCTCTTTTCGGGAATAAAAGATGCGGCCTCCAAAGCCGGTGTGGACGTCCGGATAAACCGGGTGGCATCAATGGGCTCTTTGTATTTTACCTCCACGGAGGTACGCGACTTCCAGGGGGCAAAATCATCCGATGCACAGCGGTTCAAAATCTACTACAGGCGTATGATTCAGGAGGGGATCTACCTTGCCCCCTCTCCCTTTGAAGCCATGTTCGTATCGGCGGCCCATGATGATGAAATGATTGAGAAAACCATCAACGCCGCAGCCGCAGCCCTGGGCTCCCTTTAGAGAAAAATCTATTGACTTTTTTCAGAAACATGTGTTAGAGACAACCAGCTTTTTTGCCCCAGTATGCATCCCACAGGTCTTGATCATATAAATGGACGAAGACCTAAAAAAAACCATCAAGACCTTGGGCTTTCTCAGCACCGTGGGGATGTCCATGGCCCTGGCCATCGCTCTGGGGGCCTTGATCGGTTACCACCTGGACAAGTGGCTTGGCACAAGCCCCTGGTTACTTCTGGTTTTCTTGGGCTTCGGCATCGTTGCGGCATTCAGGAATCTCTATATACTGTACAAACGGGCTGATAAGTTTTAATGGACTGGGAAAATATTTATAAGACCCTCAAAGCCTTCAATTGGATCATCTTGCTGGTTCTGGGTTCATTGAGCGCCTGTTTTATGACCCGCCAGTTTACGGCGGGCATCCTTGTGGGAGGCCTGATGATAATGGCCAATTTTCATGCGCTCCAGCATACGATCCGGCAGGCTTTTTTGCCCAAAGGACCGGCCAAGGGAAAAAAGGCCCCGGTCATCGCCAAGTACTACCTCAGGCTTGGCGCAATGGCCGGACTCATCTATTTCTTTATTTCTCAAGAATGGGTGGATCCTGTGGGCCTGGCTATAGGGCTGTCAATAGTTGTGATCGGTATCGTAGGTTTGGGGATTCAATTGATTCGAAAAACATTTTCAGAGGAGACGGTTTGAGTTATGGAGCATCCTTATCTTTTCATCAATGCGATCCTTTCGAGGCTTGGCCTCGAGCACTTTGCACATCACTATACGCACGTCACCCATTCGTGGCTGGTTATGCTCATCCTTATCGTGAGCGCCCTGCTGCTCGTCCGCGGGGTCCAGCTCTTCCCCCAAAAGGGACAGAATTTTTTCGAGGTAGTGATAGGGGGGCTTGAAAACTTCATGGTAGAGATTACCGGGCCAGAGGGGAGATTCTTCTTTCCGTTCATTGCCACCATTTTCATTTACATCTTCGTTTCCAATCTTCTGGGCCTGGTACCAGGTTTTTACTCGCCCACTGCCAATATCAACACCACGCTGTCCATGGCAATCTGCACTTTCGTTTTTACCCATATTATCGGGATCAAATGCCACGGAGTCAAATATATCAAACACTTTCTGGGGCCCGTGTGGTGGCTGGCCCCCCTGATGTTTATATTGGAGTCCATCGGGCATCTTGCCAGGGTGCTCTCGCTGAGCATTCGACTCTTTGGGAACATTTTCGGCAAGGAAGTGGTTCTCGGCATCTTTTTTATGCTGGCAGGCCTTTATTTGGCCCCGCTGCCAATCCTGTTTTTAGGAATCTTAGTCAGCTTTATCCAGGCGCTTGTCTTCATGCTCCTTGCCGTCATGTATTTTGTGGGGGCCATGGAAGAGGCGCACTAATCATGGACTTTGGAGCATAATGAAGCTTGATGACCTGCCGAGGGCAGGTTCAAGGAAGAAGGCCACAAAAAACACCGAGGAAAGGAGGAATACATGCAGAAAAAGACGTTGATTACATCACTTACAACCGTATTTGTGCTGGGTACGGCCCCCATGGCTTTTGCCGCGGGTGACGCAACCCAGGGGCTGTGGATCTATTTCGGCATTGCCATTGCGTGCGGATTTGGCATTGGGGTTGCCGCACTGGGCACTGGCCTGGGCATGGGGAACGCCATCAACGGCGCCCTTCAGGGAACCGCAAGGAACCCGGAAGCTGGCGGGAAAATCATGACCACCATGATTATCGGCCTGGCCTTGATCGAGTCCCTCTGTATTTACGCCCTGTTGATCTGTTTGCTCATGGTATTCAAGATCCCGGCCTTTGACGTATTTATTGAAAAAGCACTGCATTAATTTCCGATCATCTGAGAGGGCCGCCACAATGGCCCTCTCTTATTGCATTTTTATGTGCAAAAATTCACAAAACCCATAAACCGCCTGGTTCCTGCTCTCCAGGCTTCCCTCGCTCGGATTAGACCCCTTTAAACCAAATCTGTCATGGGGAAAGTCACAAAGATACCGCGCCCTACAATAGAGCGCCTCGCCCTTTACTCCAGGCCTCTGGAGGCCTTTCAGGAAAGCGGCACTCCCATTATCTCTTCAGAGAAGATTGCCGATCTGTGTGGCGTGAATCCTGCCCAGGTACGCAAGGATCTGGCCTACTTTGGCGAGTTCGGCGTCAGAGGCGTAGGGTATGATGTAAAGGACCTGCTCAGGGAGATCAAAAGAATCCTGGCCACCGACAGGACATGGCGGCTGTGCATCGTCGGCATGGGGAATTTGGGAAGCGCTCTCGCCCTAAATGAAAATTTCAGGAAAAGAGGATACCATTTTGTGGCTGCATTCGACTCCGACCCTGCAAAGGCGGGAATGAAACACCCCTGCGGCCTGAAAATCGAGCCTATTGGGAAAATCCGGGACCTGGTAAAGACACTGAAAATAGAGATCGGGGTGATTACGACCCCCCCCGGGAAGGCCCAGCGCGTAGCTGATCTCCTCATGGATGCGGGAATCCGTGCGATCCTGAATTTCGCCCCCATACAGATCAGGGCCCCTGAGTGTTGCGTGGTGGAGAACGTGGATTTTACCCTGAAGCTGGAGAACCTGGTCTACCACCTGCACAAGAGTTCTTAGCAATACAGCACTTTTTTCAAAAAGCGCCCGGTATAGGAATTTTCCACACCTGCAATATCTTCAGGGGTGCCGGTAGCCACAACATAGCCGCCCCGCTCTCCTCCCTCCGGCCCGAGATCAATTACATAATCGGCGCACTTAACAACTTCGAGGTTGTGTTCGATCACCACTACGGTATTCCTCAGCTCCACCAGGTAATTCAGCACCTCAAGAAGCTTCTGGATATCTGCAAAATGCAGCCCGGTGGTGGGCTCATCCAGGAGATATAGGGTCCTGCCCGTATTTCTCTTGCTGAGCTCCCTGGCGAGCTTTATTCTCTGGGCTTCCCCTCCTGAGAGAGTGGTTGCCGGCTGGCCCAGCTTTATGTAACCAAGGCCCACGTCCACCATGGTCTTCAACTTGTTCCTGATGCGGGGGATATTTTCAAAAAAGCCGAGGGCCTGATTGCCGGTCATGTCAAGCACATCGGCAATATTGTATCCCTTGTATCTGATCTCCAGGGTATCGCGGTTGTAACGAAGCCCTTTGCATGCATCGCATTTCACGTAGACATCTGGCAGAAAATGCATTTCTATCCTGATGATGCCCTCTCCCCTGCACGCCTCACACCTGCCCCCCTTCACATTAAAACTGAATCTCCCCGCCTTGTAACCCCTCATCCTGGATTCGGGAAGCATGGAAAACAGTTCCCGGATATGTCCGAACACCCCCGTATAAGTGGCGGGATTGGACCGGGGAGTCCGACCGATGGGACTCTGGTCGATCCGGATCACCTTGTCAATGTATTCAACACCTTTGACGGAGCCAACGCGGCCCACTTTTATCCTTGATCGGTAGAGCTTCTGGCAGAGCGCGGGATATAGGATGCCCTCCACAAGGCTGCTTTTGCCGGAACCTGAAACACCTGTAACACAGGTAAACGTACCCAACGGAATCTCCGCCACTATCCGCTTCAGGTTATTCTCCTCTGCGTCCTCAATCACGATTGCCCTGCCATTGCCCTTTCTCCTTGAGCCGGGCACCGGAATGCACTTGTGGCCGGAAAGGTACTGACCCGTCAAGGAGCCATCATCTTTTTTAAGTTGCTCGGGACTGCCCTGGAACACGACCTCCCCGCCCCGCACCCCTGCTCCCGGGCCCATATCGATCACATGGTCTGCGGAAAGGATAGTGGAAGCATCATGTTCCACCACCAGGACCGTATTTCCAAGGTCCCTTAGGCGCTTCAGATTTTTGAGCAGCCGGTTGTTGTCTCTCTGGTGAAGACCTATGCTGGGCTCATCCAGCACATAGAGGACACCGGCAAGACCGGAGCTTATCTGGGTGGCAAGCCTGATACGCTGGTCCTCCCCCCCTGACAGGGTGGAAGAGGCACGGTCCAGAGTAAGATAATCCACTCCCACATCCTTGAGAAATCTCAAGCGATCCTTGATCTCCTTCAACACCCTTGTGGCAATTACCCTTTCCTTGCTGTTCAACTCCAAGGTCTCAAAAAATTCAAGGGCCCTCTCAATGGACAGGGATGTTATTTGATGGATGCTCCTGTCCCCTACCCGCACAGAAAGGCTTGTAGGTCTGAGTCTGGCCCCGCCGCAGGCCGGACAGGGCCTTATGCTCATGTAGCTTTCGATTTCCTCCCTGATCTGATAGGAGTCCGTTTCCCTGTACCGTCTTTCCAGCTGAGGTATAACACCTTCGAAGGGCCGTCTGTAAAAGTGCCTGTGATCCTCCCCTTCAAATGAAAAATCGATCCTCTCCTCCCCGGAGCCGTAGAGAAACAGGTTCTGGATCTCTTTTGGAAGCTCACCGAACGGCATATACCTGTCAATCCCGTAATGCCTGCAAATTGAGTCAATGACCTGTTTAATGTAACTGGATTGCTTGTTAGCCCATGGAACGATCGCTCCTTCGCTCAGGGAGAGGTTCGGGTCCGGGATGATCATATCCGGGTCAAAGTACCTCTTGCTTCCCAGACCCCCGCATTCCGGACATGCGCCCTGGGGATTATTGAATGAAAACATCTGGGGCGTCAGTTCGGGCATGCTGAGCCCGCAGCGCGGGCAGGCCGCTTTTTGGCTGAAAAACTGCTCCCCGTCCCCGATCACCTCGACGACCGCCTTGCCTTCCGAAAGCGAGAGGGTAAGCTCCATGGAGTCCGTCAATCTGCGCCGGATCTCCGGCTTGATAACCAGCCTGTCCACCACAACGCTGATGTCATGCTTCCTGTTCCTGTCAAGCACTATCTGTTCGTCCAGCAATCGAACTTCTCGGTCTATCTTGACTCTCGTAAAGCCGTCCCTCCGAAGCATGTTAAGAAGCTTCATATGCCCCCCCTTTCGCCCTTCAACCAGAGGGGCCAAGATCTGGACCCTGCTCCCTTCCTCAAGCTCCAAGATCTGGTCCACAATCTGCTGAGTAGTCTGTGAACTGATCTCCTCGCCGCATTCAGGGCAATGGGGCCGGCCGATCCGTGCAAAAAGGACTCTCAGGTAATCGTAGATCTCCGTGGCAGTTCCAACTGTGGAACGGGGGTTTTTCCCGGCGGTCCGCTGTTCGATGGATATGGCGGGAGAAAGCCCCTCGATGGCATCCACATCGGGCTTGTCCATCTGTTCAAGGAACTGCCGTGCATAGGCGGAAAGCGACTCCACGTACCGTCGTTGTCCCTCGGCGTAAATTGTATCAAAGGCCAGGGAGGACTTCCCGGAGCCCGACAGACCAGTAATGACCACGAGGCTGCCTCTCGGTATATCCAGGGAGATATCCTTTAAATTATGCTGTCTGGCGCCTCTTATCTTGATGTAATCGGTCGTCATCAAGGCCTCCTCGGAGCCAAAAGCCTTTTTAGCTGGTTCATCCAGTTCTTCCGTGCTTTGACGGTTGATCTGTTATTCCCATCAAAGGGCATAAAGTCTTTTCTGAGTGACTGTTGAACCTTTTAGCCTTTAGCCGTTCGCGTTCTTCTGTTTTCTGCCATAGTGGCGGCCATGCGGACAGCCGCCTTCAGGCTGGAAGGGTCCGCCTTTCCCTTTCCCGCAATGTCATAGGCCGTCCCATGGTCCACCGAAGTGCGGATGATCGGAAGTCCCAGGGTCACATTGACAGCATCGGAAAAATGAAGCAGCTTCAAAGGGATCAAACCCTGGTCATGGTACATGGCTATGACAGCTTCAAATCGCCCCGATGCTGCTTTGAAAAACAGGGTATCCGGGGGAAACGGGCCTTCCACATGAACGCCCTCCCTCCTGGCCCTTTTCACCGCGGGTTCGATAACCTGTCTCTCTTCGACTCCGAAAAGTCCTGATTCTCCTCCGTGGGGATTGAGGGCCGCCACGGCAAGGGTGGCATCATGAAGGCCGAACTCCTCCCGCAGTGCCCTGGCAGTAATATGGATGGTCCTATAGACTCCCTCCTCCGTCAGCATTGAAGGGACCTCCCTGAGGGCGCAATGTATGGTCACCAAGGCGACCCGAAGCCTTTGTCCCGCAAGCATCATCACAAAATCTTTGGCTCCCGCCCTTTCCGCGATCAGTTGGGTGTGGCCCTCGTAGGCATATCCTGCCTGCTGCATAAGGGCCTTGTTGATGGGACAGGTGACCATGGCATCAAGCTGTCCGGTGAGAGTCATGTCAGCCGCCTTCAGGATATACCGGACCATGGCCTTGCCCCCATCCACAGTGGGTCTGCCGGGGATCATGTCTTCCTCTTTCAAACTCGAAACCTCGATCATGCTTATCCTGCCGGGCTCGGAATCAACTCCCGTATCAACTGAAACGCAGTTTAATGAAAAGTCGGGAGAGTGTGCGGAAACCACCGCGGATAGGACTCCCTGGTCTCCAATTACCACCGGTCGGCATATTTCATAGAGCTCTTTTTCTCTGAGGGCTTTGACTATAATTTCCGGCCCTATCCCCGCCGGGTCCCCCATGGTAATTCCGATCAAAGGAAGATCAGCCACGTTCTTCACCTCGCATGAATTTTTTAGGCGATCGCAACAACTCAACCTTTTAAAAAGGACAGCCCTTAACCGGGATCAGGGATGTTTCTTAAAACGCCAAAATCCATTGCTGACCGCCACTGTTATGCCATTATAAATTATTATTATCATCTCTTTGAAAAAGCGTGTCAACGGACCATGGACCAGTCCGACCTCCCTCTTTTTCTTTGAAACTTTTTCCCTCCCGGAATAGGATGAGAATACAGACCCGCATAGCATGTGCGCGAAATAAACAGGCATTTGAACATAACCGATGGAGGTCAGGAATGAAAGCTTACAGAAAAGAACTGTGGTTTGAGGTGCCCACCAGGCGAGCCTTTATCAACATCACCCCGCAGGTGGAACAGTGCCTGGAGGAAAGCGGCATCCGGGAAGGTCTATGTCTTGTAAACGCAATGCACATTACTGCTTCCGTATTCATTAACGATGACGAATCAGGGCTCCATCACGACTACGATGTATGGCTGGAAAAACTGGCGCCCCATGAACCCGTCTCCCAATACAGACACAATGTGGGGGAAGACAACGCCGACGCTCACATGAAGCGACAGATCATGGGCCGCGAGGTGGTGGTAGCGGTCACAGGGGGGAGGCTGGATTTCGGCACATGGGAGCAGATCTTCTACGGCGAATTCGACGGCAGAAGAAAAAAACGTGTCCTTGTAAAAATCATCGGGGAATAATAGCCATGGGAAGCAATTCCAAAGAAAAACCCTGGATACAGGGAGTCGTACCGCAGGTCATTCCCCCCAGCCTTGAGGATAACACTGCGGACGTGGATCGCCTACTTAAGGCCATAAAAAAGAGCATGGGGACCAGCTCGGTGACAGCGGGCTTTTCCCTCCTCAAACAGATCCCCCGGAGGCTAAGGGAGTGCGATTTTTCCGTCAGGGCGATCCTTTACAAAAGCCACGACACATGGCAGCTCATAGACATTCAACCCGCTCAAAGTACCGGAATCTACGGTCTTGCTTTGGATCTCGGCACCTCCACGGTGGTAATCCGCCTCATGGATCTCAGCACCTCGAAAATCATGGAGGAGACCAATTTCCATAATCCTCAGATTGAGATCGGCCCGGACGTGCTGAGCCGGATTCACTTCGCTGCCACCAAAGGGGGCCTTGAAAAACTACAATCTCTCCTCATTGAAGCACTAAACCGGGAAATCAATCGACTTACAGAAACACACGCTATCGCCCCGGAATCCATTGCGGGCATATCCGCGGCCGGCAACACGGCCATGACCCACCTCTTTCTCGGCCTCGATCCTTACTGGATCATCCGCGAACCTTACATTCCCGTGGTCAATGGCCTCCAGCTGCTAAGGGCCTCCGATTTGGGCATATGCGTCCACCCCCAGGCCCCGGTCCTGGTCTTTCCCAATGTTGGAAGTTACTTCGGCGGGGACCTCATTGCCGGGATCCTAAGTTCCGGCATAGCCGAAGGAGAAGATATTTCCCTTCTGGTGGATGTAGGTACAAACGCCGAGGTGGTCATCGGAAACCGCGACTGGCTCATGGCCTGTGCCGGTGCGGCAGGACCGGCACTGGAAGGAGGAGTGGCCGGAATGGGAATGATGGCGGGCCCAGGGGTTATCGACAGGGTGGCCATAGATCCCGAGACGGGTCGGTTCGATATAAACGTAATTGGACACCAGCCGCCCGTAGGCATTTGCGGCTCCGGTCTCATCGACCTCGTAGCCCAGCTTTTCCTGGCAGGGGCGATCGATATGCGCGGGAAATTTGTACCTGCCCGATGCGGCCCCCGCCTTGCAGTACGGGATGGTGTCCCTCACCTGATCATTGTAAGCTCCACACATTCGGGCACGGGAGAACATCTCACCCTGAGCCAGCCTGATATTGACGCCCTTATTCGCTCCAAGGCCGCCATGTATACCATCCTTACCACAATATCCAATACCGTGAATGTCCCATTCCGGGAAATCCATAGGTTTTATGTGGCAGGAACGTTCGGTGCGTATATCAATCCCGGTTCCGCCGTCACCCTGGGCATGATCCCTGATCTGCCCCTGGATACATACGTACCGCTGGGCAACACATCCATTGAAGGGGCAAGCCGGGCGCTCGTGTCTGCCCGGTCCAGAGACAGGATTTCGGAAATCCGCGACATGATCACTTATCTGGAACTAAACGTGAACCAGGAGTTCATGAATCTTTTCAGTGCGGCAAAGTTCATACCCCATACCGACCGCTCCCTATTTCCTTCCGTAAAGCCATACACGCCGTCTCCGAATCTGTCGCTAAAATAACGCTGCACGCCATTACTGTCCGTAATAGATCTAACCTGAACTTGGCCTCAATCATTATCGATAATGTGACCGAGAAAAACCCTGCCCATCAAATAGAGCTCATAAGCTTCCAGTCCTTAGACCGGGCCATGGGGCTCTCTTTGAGTAGACCGCAACGGAAAAAATACCTCCATCCCTCTCTCACCGCCCCCTTGGTCTTTTCGCTATGTCCGGACAGGCAGAGATGTCGACCTTTTTTGCTAACACTCCCTCCCCGGGGCTTGGCACTGCCAAGGTTTATGGCTGATCTGCCGTGAGGGAGGCTCCAGGGTGCCTTTTGCGGCCTACTCAAAGAGAGCCCCATGGCCCGGCTTACTCCCTAATGATCCTCCTTGATATGATGTTGTCATTCCTTTTGCCTTTGGCCTTCCTCCTCACACACTCACACTGCTGAGAAAAGGGTCGCGGTGTCCTTAGGCCAAGGCATAAAACCAATCTTGGAAAGGGATGGCTCTCGGGGGGGGATTATTTGGAGTGGCGCTTGTCAAGGGGCTGCAGCTCTTGTTCAAAGTACCGGTGGAAACGATGGGGCAACTGGTGATAATCGATCCCTTTTATGGCGCTGGAAAAATCCCTGGCATTATAGGTGTTCCAAAAAAGGATCACCTTGTCCCTGAAACCATCGGTTCTGGCTTGATCTATAAGCGCTGCCATGGCTTTGCCCGTGTAAGTGCCCTCCAATCGAATCCCCTCATACCTTGCAACAAGATCCACAGCTGCCATCCCTTGCTCGGTGAAGCGTGCATATTGCCCTCCAAAGAAATCATGCCTGATATCAATCTCATCCTCGGCTATCTCAACCTGGGGGAAGGACGGGTCCACCGAGCGGATGAACACAACTGTTTTTCTGAAAAGGTCGATGAACTTCCCCCTGTTTGCAAGTTTCCGGTCAACCACCCGCACGCATACAACGCGGCTCTTAAGTCCGGCCGCCCTGAGTCCGAGCATCAGGCCCATTGCAGTTCCCATGGTGCCTAAGGGGAGGAAAATCTTATCAGGCTCAGGCATTAATCCCTCAGCGATCTGATGCTTTAATTCAAAACCAGCGCTCACATATCCAACCACGCCCACAGGCGATGATCCACCGGGCGGTATCACATAGGGGAATTTCCCCTGACTCAATCTACGAATAAACAGCTTTACGAATGTCGGCACGTATGCTGCCATCCTGTTCCTGCAGTGGTGAATTTCGGCGCCATAAGCATGACTCAACAGGAGGTTATCTCTAACATACTGGGCGTTTGGCTGGGCCAAAAGTATGGAGATGCATCTTAGCCCCAATTCCCGGGCATATATTGCTGTAGCAAGAGCGTGGTTAGAACCTGCGCATCCAAAGGTAAGAACCTCTTTTGCCCTTTTGTGAAGGGCATCGCCCAGGAGAAACTCCAGTTTCCTCACCTTATTCCCACCGTAAATTGGGCCGCTTACCCCGTCGTGTTTCAAGTATAAACGGCCAATTCCTATTTCCTTTCCTAACCGGTCCAGCCGCTTTATGGGAGTAGGAAACTCTCCCAATGAGACATAAGGAATTTTCTTCTTTAATGCAGGAAACTCTTCAAATATTGCCATCACGGTCTTTTCCTGAGTGTTCATATCCCTTCAAAGGAGGCTTCGTCCATTTCAACGGCGGCGGGACAGGAGGATTCTATTCCTTCCATTTTTCCCGCGGTTACGGGAAGGATTGTTTTGATGAAAAACTCCGCGGTCTTGATCTGCCCCCTATAGAAGGCCTGGTCCTTTTTCTTGGCCTCCTCCACCTTGGGGGCCGCTACGGTTGCCCTCCAGAGGAGCATCCAGCCCATAATGACATCCCCGAGTACATAGAGAAAAGGCGTTGCGTGGGCAAAGGCGACCTTGAAATCGGGTGACATGGCGAGCTTCCCCATGTGCATGGCCACTTCCCCCAGCCTGTTGGCCATATGACCCACCTTATCAGCCAGCTCTTTTAGCTCCGCCATCTCTCTTGCCCGGGCCACGGTCTTGTGGATCTCCCCCAGCAGGTGCATGAAGACCTGGCCGTTCTGTCTTCCCAGCTTCCGGGCCAGCAGATCCATGGCCTGGATGCCGCTGGTGCCTTCATAAATAGTGGTAATCTTGCAGTCCCTTGCGTATTGCTCCACCAGGTAGTCCTTGGTATATCCGGCGCCGCCAAAGACCTGGATGGCCTGGACGCAGATCTCGTGCCCGCGCACGGCATTGTAATCCTTGACCACAGGGGTCAATAGGCTGAAAAGATCGGAATAGAGCCGACGTTCCTCTTCATTCTCGGCAATCTCCGCCCTCATGCCGCAGCAAACAGCATAGTGGAAGAAGCTGTGCATCCCATCCACGTAAGACTTCATCCAGAGGAGATTTCTTCGTACATCGGGATGACGAATGATTGGCACCGAAGGGGCGCTCGCGTCTTTAAAGTGGGCCAAGTCCCTTCCCTGGATGCGCTTTCGAGCATAGTCGAGGGCCAGCAGATAGGAGGCCGAAGCATAGCCCATGGCCTGAAGCCCTACGCTCATGCGGGCACCGTTGATCATATTGAACATGATCTTCATCCCCTGGCGCTCCTCCCCAAGCAGAAACCCGATGCATTTGCCCTTGGCGCCGAGGGCCATACTGCAAGTGGCGCTGGCATGGATCCCATGTTTCTCCTCCACGCCCTCGCACAGGATGTCATTGCGCTCGCCCAGGCTGCCGTCCGGGTTCACAAGAAACTTCGGGACAAGGAACAGGGAGATCCCCTTGGTCCCGGGGGGGTCTCCCTCGATACGGGCCAGGACAGGATGAATGATGTTTTCCGCAAGGTCATGTTCACCGTTGGTGATAAAGATCTTGTTGCCTGTAAGAGAATAGGTGCCGTCATCATTCCTCACGGCAGTGGTGGTCAGGGCCCCCACATCGGAACCGGCCTCGGACTCCGTGAGCAACATGGTGCCGCCCCACAAGCCCGAAGTTAGCTTTTCCACGTACATCTTCTTCTGCTCTTCAGTCCCGTATTTCTGGATCATGTCGGCGGTACCGTTTCCCATGGCCGCATAAACATACAGGGGCCAGTTGGCGGCGAAAAAGTACTCGGCCGCAGCTGCACTGACCATGGGAGGCGCCCCCTGTCCGCCCATCTCTTCAGGAACCCCGATGTTGTTCCACCCTCCCTCCAGAATAAGCTTATAGACCCGGTGGAAGCTCTCCGGGACCTTCACGGCGCCATCTTCATATCGGACCCCCACGCGGTCGCCTTCAGCCAGGGTTGGCAGGAGTTCTTCCACTGCCAAGGTCTTTGCCTCATCAAGGATCATATCGCATGTCTTCCGGTCATATCCGCTGTAAAGATCATACTTCAGGTGCTCTTCCCCGTTCATCTGCTCCCAGATGACAAAATCCACATCCCGCCTGTCCACCAGTTGCTGTGCCATAATAAAGACCTCCTGTAAAAGCGATCCGATGCCCTGAGGGCTTGAGTTTCACCCCTGCCGAGACGCCACATGCGCCCCTTGGCCCTAACCTGCCGCCCTCCTCTATTCGGGAATCAGCAGGAGTTCCCCCTCGCTCTGTTTCCGCACTTGATCTGGATCCGTATCGACCCTATGATACTTTCCGCCCAGATAAAGTTCCACCTGGTCCTTGTAATGGGCGCTCTTGAGCTGGCCTGACTCGCCAGTGGGCAGGACCTGGAAAGAACTAAGCATGTTGGACAGGTCCACGATCATGCGCATGGAGACTCCATGGCTTGCCCTGTACGGCTCCAGGTATGAATATTGTTTTTTGTTGATAGTCAAGTGATTTCCGGGCACAGGGAAAGGCCCTATATTGAACAGCAGGTCTAAGGGTCTTTTCTTTGCCAGCACATGCTCAAATGTGAGGGTGTGAATACTCCCCCACTTCCATTCCTTCATGTCCCCGCCCAATTTCTCCTCCAGCTCTGTCAATGCCTGCACGAGGCTCTGCCGAATGATATCGTTCATTGTTTCTTTTGACGGCGTGTTCACATTGTCGAACCATGGTGAAGACCCCTTGCGGATCATCTGCCTCACGGCGCGTGGTGGAAATGTGGTGGTTTTCAGATACAGGGGGAACAACTCATCACCCAGCTCGTCTTTCATGATGTTATCCAGCATTTTTCTGAAAGTGACTTCAAAGATACATGCGGCAGGGCTATCCTCAGCCATAACGAAATCCCATTTCGAAAGAATATTCCCTGCCTCTTTGAATCCTTTCTCAGACGGATGTTCCTTAAGCACCTTAATTAATTTGGGCGTAAACTCCGATGCAAGTGGGCAGTAGGTATCCTGTTGCATTCCTTCAACGTCGTTGATCCCCAATTTCTCCTTTGAAGCAAGAAGGGCTCGAATCCGCGTGATTCGATCCATGGGCTCCCAGTAGTTGCCTATCAGGTATGGATATGAGCTCCCTGCAACCCGATTGTTGGCAGTCGCCACAAAACCCTCTGCAGGGTTGATCACATGAGGCCGATCTTCAAAGGGAACATATCCCTCCCACTCATACTCCCCGGTCCATCCTGGCACAGGAAGGAGGCCATACTTCTTTGATCGGATGGGTACCGTAGCACAGCACCAGTAGCCTATATTTCCCTGGTCGTCAGCAAACACGAAGTTCTGGCTCGGCAACTCCCAGTACCTCAGCGCCTCCTGGGCCTCCTTGATGTTCCTCGCTTTGCTCAAAAAGTACCCTGCTTTGCCCGGCTGAAGGCATTCGGTAAAGGCCCAACGTTCGGATACGGCATCTGTCCCTCCCCCCTGCTGAGGCTCCACAATTAGGGGACCATGACGGGTAAGCAGGATCTGTCTTGTCACGGGATCCTGGCCTTTGACTCGAATAATCTCTTTTATGACCTTCATGTCTTCCCAGTGGTCTTTGTACCAGTACTGCCGGGGATTGTCGGGGTTGATCTTTTCCACGTAAAAATCCACATCGTCCACCATAACATTGGTGACACCCCAGGCCACATGGCGATTGTGGCCGATGGGGACTCCGGGCACTCCCGGGACGGCAAAGCCCGATACATGGATGGTAGGACAATTGAGATCCATTTCCCACCAGAAAGAAGGGTTGCTCAGGCCAAGGTGGGGGTCGTTTGCAAGGATGGGCTTCCCGGTTGCACTCTTTTCTCCGGAAACCACCCAGTTATTGCTTGCAGCTCCGTTGGGAAGGAGAGCCAATTTCTGGACGGTGTCCATCACCTCCCGGGTCAGGTCGGCCGCAAGGGAAACCGCCTTTGCCCCTTCAGTGACTATCAGGGCTCCATCCCGGGGCCATGAGGGGAAAAGCTCCCTCATCCTTTCCTCGCCTACCCTCTTCAGGATCTTTCCAGCAGTCAGGTCCGTCCGAAAACCAAAGCTCAGGCCCCAGTTCACGACCTTGAGAACGGCTATATAATCATCCCTTTTCCAAGGATCCGGCTTGTAGCCAAGCAATCGGAACTCGATGGGCAGGCGGTCGGAATGTGTTTCAATGTAAGCGGTGATCCCTTTTGCAAAGGCATCGAAAAGGGGAACGAGATTTTCAGGGACCTCCCTGTTTACACCAGGGGCGGTGAGCATCCTGAAGTAACCGTCCGCCTTGATGAATTTCTCCCCAAAAATCTCTGAGAGGCGGCCCTGTCCCAGGCGTCTGAAAAAGTCCATTTGCCAGAGCCTGTCTTGGGCCACGGCGTATCCAAACGCAAAGAAAAGGTCCTGTTCGTTGGCGGCATAAATGTGAGGCACGCCAAAGGAATCCCTGACGATCCGCACCTCTTCCTTGAGCCCCTTAAGAACCATCTTTCCCTGGATTTCCGGGAGGCTCTTTTTGAGCGTGTATTGAAACCACACATAGCTCCCACCTATCCCCGCGGCAATAATCACAACGATGATTCCCAGCACCCAAAGGATCCATTTCTTCATATCCCTACCTCTCCCGAACACAGTTCCTGTTCATTGGCTTGACGAATAATCTCGACTTATATTGCAAAGACATCATTACAAAAGCCCTTACCTGCTCTCAATTACCGATTTCGGGCAAATTTGTCAGCATATATTTTTTTCACCTCTATCCAAAATTGATTTCAATTTCAGGGCCCCTGGCTAAAAGCCCTTGTTGGCCCTTAATTGGAGTTGATGCCTCACCGGTTGCTGGCATATGGTTACTGGCTGCTGGGGTCAAGCCTGCTTCCCTCAGCGGCGGGTATCCCCTTTGTACTCATGAATAACGGCAGGGGGGTTCTTCCCGACAATCATCCCCTTTGCATCAACGATGGTGGTTTTACGGGACTGATGACGGGACTACCACAGGCCGATGTGGTAATTGCAGCGGGAATCCGTTTCAACTGGGTAATCCAGGCTACCAAAATGTTCCCGGATGCAAAGGTCGTCCGGATAGATATCGCTCCAGAGGAAATCGATCGGAACCGCACCTCGGAAGTGGGGCTCGTTGGTGACTGCGGCTACGTACTTGACAGGCTCCTACCGCTTGTTGAGGGGCGTGATCATTCCGCATGGATAACCAGGCTCAGAAACGCCTATAAGGCTTTTATAACGACAGAACTGGAAAAACGCTCCACCCCTTCTGACCCGATACACCCGGTTCGCCTGGTGGCACAAATTATTTAGGCCATCGGCGAGGATGCATTCTATATAGCAGACGGCGGGGATACCAGCTATTACGGCCTTGCCGGATTCTTGTCGTCACACAGGGCGGGTGTCATGGTGCCTGCAGGAGGGCTGTTGGGATGTCTTGGCACAGGAATTCCGTTTGCCATTGCCGCCAAACTGGCCCATTCTGACAAACCGGTAGTCGTTTTGAATGGTGACGGCTCCTTCGGGTTCAATGCAATGGAATTTGACACAGCGGTAAGGCATAATATCCCCATCATATGCGTGGTCAATAACGACTGCGCATGGGGGATGATAAAGCATAGCCAGGAAATGAGCATAGGCAAGGACCGATGCACCTGCGCCGAACTGGGCATGCGCCACTATGAGAAAATGGTGGAAGGCCTTGGCGGATATGGGGAACTGGTTACAAAGGATGAAGAGATTGTCCCGGCCCTAAAACGCGCTCTCGATTCCGGAAAACCCGCCTGCCTGAACGTGATTACAGATCCAAGCGTGACCAGCCCGGCTACCGTCATGTTTTATCAGGACCTCTCCGGGTTTTGAGGCCTATTGGAACAGCTCCCTCCACGTTGTCAGTTCAGATGCATTAATTTTGGATTAAGAGATCCCTTCTTACCCGTTCCGGACCAGCGGATCCTGTCATGGACATGAAGCGCCTCATTTCCTCTGTGACGTTCTGCACAACGTCTTTAACGCCCTCGGCACCATTGGCCGCCAGACCATAAAGGATCGGCCTTCCAAGACCTACCAACTGGGCTCCAAAGGCAAGGCCCTTAAAGGCATCGCTGCCCCGTCGAAAACCGCTGTCCACCAAGATCACCGCTTCGCCCCTGACAACCTGAACGATCTCATCCATAACCTGAAAGGGATGGGGAAGGTAGTCTAAGGTATGCGCCCCGTGATTGGAGATAAAGATCCCGTCGGCCCCGGCCTCAAGAGACTTTTCCGCATCCTCCATGCTCAACACACCCTTAAAGATCAAGGGAACGGATACCCTTTCCCTGATCCTCTTGAGTTCGTCCAAGGAAAGAGGGGTGCAGTCAAATGCCATCTGCTTGTCGTGGACCTTTGTTCCCTCCCCCGAATCTATCTCAATGCCAACCCAGTTGACACCAGCCGATTGGATCGAGTCTATGGCCTCAAACATCTTTTGGCGGTCCTTGAATGGCTTCACATTGGCTGCCACGGGAACGCCTGTTGCCACAATATCCTTCAGATTCCCAGGGATGGGAGTCCCGGTCCATATGAGGCTTCCAGCCTCCTTAAGGCCTTTTGCCACTTCAATGAGACCGCCTTCCACAATAGCCGGGATAGGCATGGTCATTGGGGACATAATGACCGGAGTTTTGAGCTTGACGCCCAAAACATTGCACTCTGTTGTCGCCTCGACCCCATCGATGCATCGCTGTTTGATCATATACTGATCAAGGACACGGCGGTTATTGGAGATGACGAATTCAGTCTCTACGCCATCAAGCAGCGACCCGATATCGCGCGTTCTGAGCTCCGCTTCCCCCCTTCTATAAATCTCTGTGAGTTCCATAGTGTTTCCTCCTGA
>JAOZOW010000166.1 GCA_029933075.1 Deltaproteobacteria bacterium
TTGTCTCTCCCATGATTTTTTGGCGCTCTTGCCTGCTGCAAGCAGGGAGAAAAATGTCCCCTGCCTGCTGCAGGTAGGCCTGCGCCGACTGGGCGCTGGTTACTTGTTTCTGGAGGGGGGAAAGCTATCGGGAAAAGCGTTTCAGCCCCAGCTCTTTTAATTGGGCCTCGTCAACTTCGGAAGGGGCGTCAGTGAGGGGACAGGTAGCGCTGGTGGTCTTGGGAAAGGCGATAACCTCTCGGATGGACTTGACCCCGGTCATGATGGCAACCAGACGATCAAAGCCAAGCGCCATCCCGCCATGGGGAGGGGCTCCGTACTTAAGGGCCTCGAGGAGAAATCCGAATTTCCGCCGGGCCTCTTCGGGCGTGATGCCGAGGATATGAAACATCTTTTGTTGAAGCGCAGGATCATGGATTCGGATACTGCCGCCGCCAATCTCGGTGCCGTTCAGGACCAGATCATAGGACCTTGCCCGCACCTCCTCGGGCCGGGTATCCAGCAGGTCAATATCCTGTTCCACGGGCGAGGTGAAGGGGTGATGAACCGCCTCCAGCCCTCCTTCCTCCTCGTTATACTCCAGGAGAGGAAATCGTGTAACCCAGACAAATGCGTGTCTATCCTCAGGTATCAGTGCCAGCCTCCTGGCTATTTCCATGCGAAGCGCCCCCAGGGCCTCATTGACCACCTGAGGCCTGTCAGCCACCAGCAGTACCAGATCCTCCGGCCCGGCCCCGACCTTTTCGTTCAACGCCCCCCTATTTTCATCACTAAAAAACTTGCTCAACGAGGACTGCCAGCCTTCCTGGGTTACCTTGACCCAGAGGAGGCCTTTGCCCCCTGAGTCGGTCACCACCTTGGCAAGCTCATCCAGTCCCTTGCGGGAAAAGGAAGAAGCGCCTCTCTCTACCACCAAGGCCTTTACCACCCCTCCCCGCTCGACCGCATCCCTGAAAACCCTGAAATCGGATCTGGCGGCAATATCGGTCACATCCTGAAACTCCATTGCAAAGCGGATGTCGGGCCTGTCCGTGCCGAATCGATCCATGGCCTCCTGGTAGGTCAGACGCTGGATAGGAAGAGAGATATCGATCTCCAGGATGGAGTGGAAAAGGTCCTGCATCATTCCCTCAAACACACCCATCACAGCTTCCTCGTCCACAAAGGCCATCTCCAAATCCACCTGCGTAAACTCCGGTTGCCGGTCCGCCCTGAGGTCTTCGTCCCTGAAGCAACGAACGATCTGATAATAGCGATCAAACCCCGCTATCATGAGAAGCTGCTTGAAAAGCTGGGGAGACTGAGGAAGGGCATAAAAGAGGCCTCTGTTTACCCGGCTCGGCACCAGATAGTCCCTTGCTCCTTCCGGGGTGCTCTTGGTCAGAAAAGGGGTTTCAACCTCGATAAAGCCCTCTCGGTTGAGATACTGCCTGATACGGGAAGCGATCTGGTGCCGCCTGTGGAGCACATTAAAAACCCGGGGCCTGCGCATCTCGAGATAGCGGTATTTGAGTCTCAAGGCCTCGGAGGCATCCACGGCGCCGTCCACCTGAAAAGGCGGCGTATCGCTCCGGTTAAGGACTTTGAGTTCCGTGGCCCTCAATTCAACCCCGCCCGTGGGCAGGTTGGGATTCTCCTGGCCTTCCTCCCGGCGGGCCACCTTCCCCTTCACGGCAATGACCCACTCATGCCTCAAGACATGTGCCCGTTCGTGGCTTTGCTCATCCACCCGAGGGTCAAACACCACCTGGGTTATTCCCCCACGGTCCCTGAGATCAATAAAAATCAGGTTTCCCAGGTCACGTCTTCCATTTACCCACCCCATCAGCACCGCCTCGCGGCCTTCGTCATCCACCCTGAGGCTCCCGCAATCATGCGACCGCTTCCAGCCGCTCATGGAATCAACCGGCATCCAGTGTTCCCGCTCCATCAGTTATCAAAAGCCTCCCGAGATTTTCCACCACGCCATTAAGATCCACCTCGCTCTGTTCCTTGGTGGCCATGTCACGCAGGATGCCTTTGCCTCCGTTCAACTCATTGTCTCCCACCATGAGAACCTTTTTAGCTCCAAGCTTGTCGGCCCTTTTCATCTGGGCTTTCAGGCCCCTGCCTCCATAATCCATCTCCACCCAGAGGCCTAATTTCCTCAACCCAATCGCCCAGTTGAAACATATTTCCATAGCCTTCTCGCCTAAGGCGGCGATAAAAAGATCCGGTTTCCTCCGGGCAGGGCCCCTGTTTCCCTCAAGTAGCGTCACCACCCTCTCCATGCCAACGGCGAATCCAATGCCGGGATGGTCGGGCCCCCCGAGCAATTTCACCAGTCCGTCATACCGGCCTCCACCTGCCACTGCATTCTGGGCACCGAGCCGCTCCGTCTGTATCTCGAAGGTGGTGCGGGTATAGTAGTCAAGGCCCCTTACAAGGTTCGGGGCAATGACAAAAGAGACATCCGCTTTCCCAAGATAGTTCTGCAACGAGTCAAAGGCCTCCCGACATCGGGCGCAGAGGTATTGAAGAATGGAAGGGGCGCCTGAAATTGTGCTCCTGCACTGGTCAACCTTGCAGTCAAAGACCCTCAGGGGGTTTGATTCGGACCTTCTGCGGCAATCCTCACAAAGATAGTCCCTCTTATCGGCCAAAAATGACTTCAACTTCTCTCTGAACTCCGGTCTGCATTCAGGACAGCCCAAAGAATTGATATGGAGAACGAGGTCGTCCAGGCCTATGGACTGGAACAGGAGGACTGCCATGATGATGATCTCGGCATCGCTCATTGGGCCCGGGTCACCGATTAGTTCGGCATTGATCTGATGAAATTGTCTGAACCTTCCCTTCTGGGGCCTCTCGTGCCTGAACATTGGGCCAATGGTGTAGAGCTTCTGAACCGGATTCCGCTGATAAAGCCTCCGCTGGATAT
>JAOZOW010000167.1 GCA_029933075.1 Deltaproteobacteria bacterium
CTGCTGCAGGCAGGGGCGCACGTACAGGCCCACATGCCGCGCATGCCGGACGGCCATTAGGTTATGTACGACTTGATCCGGAGCCCCGGCGTGCGCCTCGAGCGTAATTGCGACGGTACGGATGAGTCATAAAGGGGCGTAGTCGGCACAGGATTCCGGTGTTTCAAAAAACATCCCCTGCCTCCGCCTGTCAGTGCGGAGGGGGATAGCAGTGCAGTTCTTTTCAAAACCTTAGCGTTCCAGAGGGCCGAAAAGCAGGGCCTTTTTCGAGTGACTATCGGGAGGCCTTCGTTCGCTGTATTGTCTCTCCAGAATATCTGCCTACAAATTCTCAGGAGGAGCACTTTATATTATGACGGAGGCAGAGATGTAGGGAGGAAAGGAGGCCCCATGATTTCAAGAAGATCTCATGGGAAAATGGGCCAGGCCGGGTTTTCCTTAATAGAACTGATGGTTGTAATTGCGGTCATCGGCATTCTTGCGGCCGTTGCCATACCTCAGTTCACCTCCTATCGGACCCGCTCATTGAATTCAGCGGCAATAGCGGACCTGCGAAATGCGGCCACGGCCCAGGACGCTTACCACATAGAACATCAGACGTACTGCAGCACCGTAGGAAACCTGACCGGGCCGACCTCGGGGCTTTATCTTTCGCGGGGAGTCAGCCTGGTGATCAAATCGGCGAATGCAACCGGCTACAGCATGATTGCCTATCATTCCTCGGGTGATAAGACATACACATTGATCGGTCCTGGGGGCCAGATTCTTCCTTAGCCATTTTCTGGATCCATCCGCTCCGGGATGGGTGTGGTTCGGATATCCATGCTCTCGGGTGCAAGATTGGATGCGCCCAAATTCGTATTCTGTCTTATTTTAAGGCATTCGTGAGTCTTTGAGGTGTAAGAGTGAGGATCATATTCTTTGCAGGGAAGGGAGGCGTGGGCAAAACCAGCGTGGCTGCGGCAACAGGGATAAAGGCGGCCGAAACGGGACATAAGACCGTGATCATGTCCCTGGATGTGGCCCACAGCCTTTCCGATATTTTCGACCTTGAGAAAAATCTTCTGGATCAGAACAGGGGGAGGCCGGTAAAGGTGGATAAGAACCTGTGGATTCAGGAGCTGGAAATCCAGGAAGAGATAGAGCGAAACTGGGGCGACATCCATAAATACCTCTCTCTTCTTCTCAATACCACCGGCCTGGATGAGATACTTGCCGAAGAGCTGGCCATACTGCCCGGCATGGAGGAGGTCAGCCTGCTCCTTTACATCAACAGATACGTCAGGAAGGGGAAATTCGACGTAATCATCCTCGACTGTGCGCCTACGGGCGAGTCGCTCCGGTTTATCAGCATCCCCACGGCATTGGAATGGTATATGAAGAAGATATTCAAGCTTGAGCGGACCATTGCAAAGTATGTGCGCCCCGTGGCCAAAAGAGTCACAGATGTACCGCTGCCTGATGACGAATATTTTGCTGCTATCGAGCAGCTTTTTGAGCGTCTGAAAGGTGTGGACGAAATCCTATCAGACCCCGAGATGACAACGGTTCGACTCATTACCAACCCGGAAAAGGTCGTCCTCAAAGAAACCCAGAGGGCCTTCATGTATTTTTCTCTCTATAAGATGAATATTGACGGTATCATCATGAACAGGGTCCTGCCCGATACGGTGAATGACGGATTCTTTAGGGGCTGGAGGGAGGCCCAGAAGCGATATATCCAGATGGCGGAAGAGTACTTCAGCCCGGTGCCCATTTTTCATGTTCACCTGCTCAGGGAGGAAGTGTTGGGATACCGCCGTCTGAAGGCCTTGGCCGACCAGGTATATGGAGAAAGAGACCCTCTCAGCCGATTTTTCCATGGGGAGCCTTACAGCCTGAAAAAGGAAAATGGCAGGTATCGCCTCCTGATGAAACTTCCCTTTGCGGGAAAAAAGGATATTGAATTGAACAGGGTGGCCGATGAACTGATCGTGCGGGTGGGAAGCGTCAAGCGACACCTGCTGCTTCCGAGGCAGGTGGCCGCCTCGAAAACGGTCAGGGCCAGGATGGAAGGAGACCATCTGTGTATAGTGTTCAAGGGAGAGGACCATGGGTAAGGCAAAAAAGGAGAAAGTAACCATGCTGTGCCCCGTGGGGAGGTTCTTCCAGGGCCTTGAAGGGGTGCCGGAGATACAGTCGGAATTTTTCGACCACCTCAAAAAGGCTCGCATAGAGTTCCTCAGGGCTATTCGAGCGCTGGTGGATGAGAGGATTGAGCACATCGAGAAGAAAGCATCCCGTAGGGCCAAAAAGAGGGTTACAAAGATCAAGGTAGACTGACACGCCTCTGTGAGGGTCAGCCCCCGTCAGGCAGCGCCGGTAATCGGGGGCCGGCTACCAGCAGCGCCCGGTATCCAGCCTGGGCAGGCAAGGGACATCTTTATCCCCGCCCGCCCCATCAGCAACTTGCATAGTGTCAACTCCAAGCAGGGGCGGGGAGGTTTTTCCCCGGCTACGGGTAAGGCCATTGACGAGAACGCACCGGCTCTGGTAGAAGGGGCTCCAATCTCGGGAAACAGGAGGCCGGACTCTTTGGAATTTACATCCATCAAGGGATTCAGAGACATCTTGCCAGATGAGACGGTAAGCTGGCAGTTGTTGGAGCGCACAGCACGCAGATTGTTTGAATCTTTCGGGTATATGGAGATCAAGACCCCACTGCTCGAGAGGACCGAACTGTTTGCCCGGAGTATCGGGCTGGATACGGATATAGTCTCCAAGGAGATGTATTCTTTCAGCGACAGTAAAGGCAGGGGCATGACGCTCAGGCCGGAAGCAACAGCGTCCGTGGTGAGGGCCTATATCCAGCGGAGGCTTTATCAGCGGAATCCGGTTCAGAAGCTCTACACCATTGG
>JAOZOW010000004.1:0-60092 GCA_029933075.1 Deltaproteobacteria bacterium
TCCAGGCTCTTAGTGATATTCAACTTTGGCGTCTCTTTCATGGAAATTCCTCTGCTTGTGTTAGATTCTTGCATAATCACTCTGAGAGTGCATCTCGCACAATCTATATCCCATTGTAATGTTGATGATAGCTAATAAAAAGCATTCAGGAGTCAGGATTCAGAATTCCGGATTCTTGAGATGGTCAAATTTCGGATATCTTTGGTTAAATCTCAAGCATGGATGATATGTTTTCCGTCTGATGGATTCTTGCGCCTCGCTTCAGGAAAGCGGCAAGGAATTTGTCCGGATCGATGCAGCCCTCGGGAGCCGTCACGCCCTTTTCGGTCACATCACCGGCATTCATCATGAGCGCCGCGATGGATGCTGGGATGCCCGTGCCGGGAGCCATCCTTCCCACCATATCGGCCGTATAAGTCACCTTCTTGCCGCCTCGCTCACCCTTGACAATGACCTTGAGGCCCGAGGCCTGCGGGCCCTTGTCCCTGCCTTCAGGGATGGCCTCCCAGAGCTTGAGCGTCAGGTCGTAGGGTACTACGGCGGTGCCGTTGATATCCGTCGGCTCCTTACTCAGAAAACCCGTATCTCTCTGCTCTTTGATCAGTTCGTCCACCCAGAGAGGTATGAGGGCTCCCTTGATTACGACGTTCTTCACACCTTTGATATACCGAGGGATAGTCAAAGGCTGCGGGTGACCCACATAGCGGACATGGCACCTACCGAGGGGTTCCAGGAACTCTTCCTCCACCACTCCGGTCCCGCCCTCCACATGGACCAGTTCACCGTTGATATACTGCGGGACCTTTCCCAGGGTCATATGAAGACTGTGGTCCCATGCGGCCCCTGCAAGTTCGGCAATACTTACGACCCAATAGAGGTAGATTTCATCAACACTGTCCAGACGATCCGCAAACCACCTCACCAGGACATTATTGGTTCCAGGGTCGGATCCCATACCAGTGAGGACGGTAATGGCGGCTTCTCTCGCCATTTCATCTATCTCTGAGTTAAAAAGTATTTCGGTTCCCTGGTAATCATCACAAATATCAATATAGTTGACCCGCGCCTCAACCGCGGCCTTGGCCACCGGCACCGCTGTCTTGTAAAAGGGTCCCGCGCAGTTGATTACAACATCCGAGTCCTTAAATGCCTCTACCATGCCGTTGTGGTCATTTACGTCCATCTTGACCAGGGTGACCTTTGCGCTCTCCCGTAACTTGGGCGCCAATCTTTCGGGGTCCGGAAACAGGTCGCCAATGACAACATCGGCCACCTGCTCCTGTTTTATCAGGTCCCGGGCCACGCCCTGCCCCATGCTTCCTGCTCCACCCAGTACAAACGCACGCATATCTCTTTACTCTTCCTTTAGATCGAGGTTCACATTCAACGGCTTCGTAAAAAGCCCATCTGTGCGGCCTTGCCTGCTGCCTGTGCGGTGCACCCAGGCAGGCAGGCGCTTCTTACTGTGCCTTCTGGTTTGATGACTTTTTGCGAGGCCCGCTAAAAGGGCATGTGCCGCAAATCCCCGTATGGATTTCCCTTTGACGGAGCGTTCTTTATTCTACGTCTCTGGAGTTTCTGTGGATGAAACGGCCTCAACGGCTTCGACAATCTTCTTGTATCCGGTGCAGCGACACACATTGGACGATATGGACCGGATGATATCCTCCCTGGTCGGCCGCGGGTTTCTGTCGAGCAGGCTCCTGGCGGTAAGTATCATGCCAGGGGTGCAGAACCCGCACTGAACAGCCCCCTTCTCCATGAAGCTCTCCTGAACGGGATCCAGCTTCTCTCCTTCCGCCAAACCTTCGATGGTCGTTACCTCGGAGCCGTCCACTTCAGCGGTCAGCACTATGCATGATCGCGTGGGAAGCCCGTCAAGGAGCACCGTGCAGCTCCCGCAGGCGCCGAGCCCACAACCTTCTTTGGCGCCGGTCAGTTCCAGTCGGTCTCTCAGAGTCTCAAGCAAGGTTTCCGAAGGCCTTACATCCAACTCCACAGGCTCTCCGTTCACCTGGAAATTGACCTTGAATCGCTCCATCACTTCGCCCCTTCCATCACCTTGTTGACAAGCCTTCCGGCCAGCACGGGAATCATCTGCTTCCTGTAATCGGGATCGAGTACCGTATTGCCCACAGGTTTTACCTGTTTGAGGACCGTCTCGACCGCCTCCCCCACTGTATCGCGGAAGGGTTGTTTAATCTCAACCACATAGGGCCTGGGCCCCACGGCCCCTACGGCCAGTTTGCCCGTGCCGTCCACAAATGAAAACGCCACGCCCAGGAGAGGATAGTCAATGGCGCCCCGAACCCGCAACTTTTCGTAACCCCCGACACTCCTCATCTTTGGGAGGAAGATCGCGGTGAGAATTTCACCCGGTTGAATCTCGAAGGGCCTCTCCGCCTTGTTGGAATAAAGTCCCTCAAGGTTGACGCGCCTCGTCCCGTCGGGTCCGGATAGCTCTATCTCGGCAGACAGCGTACACAAAGCTGTGGCATTATCGCTGCAATAGTTTGCAAAGCAGGTCTTGGCCCCCGGGACCGCATTGCAGCTCTCACCGCCCATTTTGAGGCAAAAGCCCTTGGAGCGGCGCCAGAATTCCGATTGGTTGTAGAAAAGGCACCGGGAATTCTGAAGCAGATTGCCGCCGATCGTGCCCCTCATCTGGAGGGATTCACACGAAGTCCCCTCAAGAGAAGCCTCGAGGGCGGGAAACTCGCCCCGAACGATGTCGTTTTGCTTGAGGTCGAAGATCCGCGCCAGGGCCCCGATCCTGATCCAGTCGCCTTGATCCTCTACTGTCGTGAGCGAGGCGATGCGCTTCAGGTCGATGACAACTTTAGGCTTTTCAAGACCCAGCTTCATACGAGGAACCAAATCGGTCCCCCCACTGAGGTAAACGGCCTCGCCCTCAAATTCCCGGTAAAGCCGGACAGCCTCCTCAACATCCTTTGGGCTCCTAAACTCAAATTTCGAGGCTATCATGACTCACCTCCACTTTTCGCGGCATTGAGAGCCTTGAGAACCCGGTCCGGGGTGAGCGGGAACTCGTTAAGGGGTACCCCGAGGGCGTTGTGCGCCGCGCAGACCACTGCGCTATAGGCATTCATGCGCGTTGTCAGCCCCCCCTCCTTGGCGCCGAAAGGCCCCTCGGGATCGTTCGAGCGGACAATCACTGGTTCGATTTCAGGCATGTCGCAGGCAAGCGGCACTTTGTACTCGAGCAGGTCGGGATTGAGCAACCAGCCTTGGCTCCAGCGGGTCTCTTCTGCGAGCACCGCGACCCCGGCCTGAAGGACCGATCCCTCCATCTGACCTTCTACCGCCATGGTGTTGATCGGGTTCCCGCAGTCGTGGGCCGCGACAAAGTACGGGACCCGTATCTGTCCGGTCTCCCTGTCCACGGTTACCTGCGCCACCGAGCAACCGAATGAGTAGGTACCCGCCATTTGACCATACGGGTTCTTGACCCATTCCCGCTGGAAATCGATTTTAGGCATATATGCACCCGTAGCGGCAATGGGCTTTCCCTGAAAGAACGCCTCCCTGACAATCCACCGCATGGGCATCTTCTTCAAGGGATCAGTTTTCGAGACGACTGTCCGGTCCTTAAGGTCAAGATCTTCCACGGGATGATTCATCTTGGCCGCGGCGAAGCTCAGTATCTGGCGCTTGGCTTCTTCACACGCCCGCTTCACTGCGTTTCCCCCGACAAACGAAGCCGCCTGGGAGTACGCTCCGGGATCGAGGTTGGTCGCCTCCGTATCCGCATTGACCAGGTTGATGTCTTCAACCGGGATTCCGAGCACTTCTGAGGCGATCTGTATGGCCATGGACTCATTCCCCATCCCGGTGTCGCAGATGCCCGTCACTATGGTTGCCTGTCCATCGTCATTGAGTTTGACGTAACACGCGGAACCGGACCTGAAGCCCATTGGAAAGCCGCACATGACCGCCACGCATCCCATGCCGATTCCCTCTCCTTCCTTCAGTCCGGCACGCCTTTCCGCCCAATTGGCCTTTGCTGCGGCCAGTCGTATGGGTTCCTCAAGGCCGCCGCTGATGATCACGGATTTCGTGGCCGTCTCCTCACCGACTTTGAGCCCATTTTTGATCCTGATCTCCATGGGGTCCATGCCCAGCTCCCGGGCAATCATGTCCAATTGCATTTCGTTGCCGCCGAGGAAGGCCCTGCCGTGGCATCCGTACATTCCGCGAATTCCCTTGTTGGTGATCACTCGGTATCCATCGTACCTGACGTTCGGGAATCGGTAGGCTTCCTCATACACGTAGTAGGGGATCGATGTGGCGATGGGTCCGGTGCTGCTGTACGCCCCGCCGTCATAGACAACACGGAACTCCTTGGCCGTGATGGTGCCGTCCTTGTTGACCCCCGTCTTGATCGTGGCCTTTATGTCGTGAACCTGCCGCGTGCAGGTGGCGTTTTCTTCTCGCGTCAGGACGAGCTTCACCGGACATCCCGACTTTATGGCCAAGAGGGAAGTCACCAGGTCCCCGGGAGATACTTCCGAGCGGGAGCCGAAGTGGCCCCCCACGTTGATACGTCGAACGCGCACTTTATTGAGGGGCATCTTCAGCAGATTGGACAGCGCCTTGGCGCGCACATGCGGCCCGGCGTTGGGCACCCACAGGTCCAGGTATCCGTTGGCATAGGAGGCTACCACCGCATACGGTTCGAGCGTGGAGTAGGCTTCACCAGGGGCATGGAAGGTGTCTTCCCGTACGAGATGGGCTCGGGCGAAAGCCTCGTCCACCTTACCGACTTCGATATGGACATGAATGTTGACGTTATTGGGATACTCCTCGTGAATGAGCGGGGCCCCCTCTTTCATGGCTTCCTCGGGATCGAAGACCGCCGGCAGGGGCTCGTAGTCCACCTGGATGAGATCGAGGGCCTCCATGGCCGTCTCTTCGTCCACGGCCGCCACGCCCGCCACATCCTCACCCACGTATCTAACCCTATCCACAGCTATCATGGGGTGATCCTGCGTGTATCTGAATACCCCCCATTTAACGCCGTGGGCATCGGCCGCAGTCACAACGGCCCTGACGCCGGGGAGCCGGAGCGCCTTGCTCGTATCGATATTGAGAATCTTCGCGTGCGGGTGAGGGCTTCGCAGCACCTTGGCGCAGAGCATCCTGGGAAGCTTGAGGTCGGCCGTAAAGCTCGCCCTTCCGGTTACCTTGGCGAGGCTGTCGGTCCGTGTCATCCGCGTGCCTATAATGGTGTACTCCCTGTCCATAAGTTATCCTTTTGCGCTATGTATGGTTTCTGTGCGACCTGCCCGGTAGGAAGTCGGTTTTTCTGAGCGGACTATAGAGAATTTCTCCTTGCATGTCAACGCAAGTTCAACAGGATATCGTGGCTACAACCCCCCAGCCCCCCGGGGGCGGGCGGCAACAGTAAAGAGCCTGAGCCAGGCCCCCAATGGCTCGCCTTTGCTTCACGCGGGCAGGGTCTTTCCGCAGAGATCACTGCGAGTTTTGTGGGGCGCCATTCTTCCCGCGGAGGTCTAACTGGCCTTCTGATTCGAATGGAAGGGAAGGAGGGAGAAGGGCATCCCCGCCAATCCGCAGGCGCCCCGATATCCGATAGGTCAACTTTTCCTGACCTTGGACCTTCAAGAAACCCCTGGCCATATCCAGGACGGAGGAGTAGAGCGTTACAGGAAGCATTTCGGTTCCGAAAGGGGGAATCTCAGTTCGATAACCTGTCACACCCGAGGCAAAGCGTCTGCCGTTGAGTTCCAGGTCGCAATCGATGCCTTTCACCACGAGGGCTACATCATTGGGGTTTAATACGCGGAGCTCAACCTGAAAAATCGCCTCCAGGGGCCTCATCTCCTGCACCTGAATGTTGGCGATATATACCCTCGGGCTTTCCAGGCGCTTGCCCAGTCCGGCGCAGCCGCAAAACGAAAAAATGGATGCGATGATAAGGACCCGAAAGAGGACTCTGTTTCCCCGGCCTGATCTATTCAATGGCTCCTCCTTACAGGTGAGTGAGCGCCCTTTGTCCTCTTCCAGTTGAGTCGATTAGGAATTCGTTTTTTTGGCCTTCCTGACTATAGTCCTTTCTTCTTCGGGAATAGGAGGCGGCACAGGCTCGCCGGAAATCTTCGTCACCGCACCGAAGCGAGGCGGGCAGGCTTCAAAGCAGGTCCCGCATTTTATGCATTTGTCCTGATCGATCACATGAATCAGGTTCTTACCGCCCACAATCGCCTCTGCAGGGCATCTCCTGAGGCAAATCATACAGGCCTGGCACTTAGCCGGGTCGATATAGTAGGATACCACCTCACGGAATAACTCTTCTATCTCGTCGCTGGTGTAGAGCTTATTATATTCCTCTATATTATCAAGATGTAAGGCCAGCTTCTCCCTTTTCGTCAGCTTGATGTAGGGAACCAGCTTTGTAACCTCCTGCAGTTTGGATTCCAATTCATTTTCCTCTATCCCCTCGCCCTTGCCAAGCGGCCCCAACTCCTGCACCTTCTTGCGAAAGTCATTGACGATTTCGGCAAAAAGGATTCCATCGGCGGAGGACATGAATTCTATCCTGAGCCTTTCAGGGTTCAACCCTATGTGCTCCATTATCTTTTTGCACAAAAGCGCCATGCTAAGCGCATAATAATTTCCTTGGGTGGTGTAATTACATTCATTAAGGCGGCAACCGCCAATAAACACCCCATCCATTCCATTTGAGAAGGCCCTGAGGACAAATTCCAGGTCGACCCTACCGGAACACATGACGCGGATGATCCTGATTTCAGGAGGATATTGTAGTCTGGAAACTCCAGCCAGGTCAGCAGCCCCGTATCCTCACCAATGGCATACGAAACCTAATATTTTTGGCTTAAATTTAAGACCTGCACTGCTCATTCGCTCTCAGCTCCTTTGTTGGCAATTCCGGCGTTATTCATTCGCACACTTCTACACGTCTCCAACCGCCGCATCAAATCGCTTTGCGATCTCTTCCTCTGGAACGGCTGCATCGATCTGCCTAAAAATCTCCTCATCGGTAAAGTGCTTCAGCGTAATGGCTCCCGTGGGACACATTGAGTTACACAGACCGTCTCCCTTGCAGATAACGGGATTAACCACGGCCTTTTTGCCCTGTTTTGTGTCACGAAACTCAATGGCCCCGTACGCACACACTGAAACACATGCCCCGCAGCCCATACACCTCTTCTCATCCACCTCGCAGATGGAGCCCGAGGCGGTCACAGTATCCTGTGAAAGAAGCGTCAAGACCCGGCTTGCAGCTCCGTAGGCCTGGTTAATCACTTCCTGTATATGCTTGGGATAATGGGCCGTTCCGCACAGGAAAACGCCTTCTGTGGGAAATTCAACGGGTCTTAGTTTGACATGAGCTTCTTTGAAAAAACCATCCTGGCCCAAAGACACCTTGAACAATTGGGATACCTCGCTATTTTCCGCTGGGGGCACAACCGCGGCAGCCAGGGCAAGGTAATCGGCATCCACGGCAAGCTCCTCACCTAAAATGGGATCGGTCACGGCAACCCTTAAAACAGGCCGCCCTCCCTCCTCAACAGGTTCGACCCGAGGTTTACTGTCCGGCTCATATCGGATGAACTTTACCTCTCTCTCTGAAGCCTCCCTGTAATAATCCTCGCTGAATCCATAGGTCCTCATGTCCCGAAAGAGAATGTAGATATCCATCTCCGGGTTTGTCTCTTTCAGTCTCAAGGCGTTCTTCACGGCCTGGCTGCAACACACCCGACTGCAGTAATTCCTGTCTTCATTTCTGCAGCCAACACACTGGATCATCACCAGAGTCTGGGAGTTGAGCAGCTTTTCTTCTCCCTTGGCGATCCGCTCTTCCAGCTCCAGCAGGGTCATCACCCTGTCGTCTTTGCCGTAAAAGTATTCGGTGGGCTTGTATTCTTGGGCACCAATGGCGATGACGGCCGCACCGTGTTTTATCTCTGCGAGCCCTCTTTCAGATTTCACCTTTGTGACGAAATTTCCAACATACCCGGTGGCCTCTGTGATGACGGCATCAGTGTATACATGTATTAATGGATGCTGATAGACCTTGCGTACAAGATCGCGCAAATACGTTTGGACATCCAGTCCTTCCAGCGTGTAATGGATTCTTCTTGCCATTCCGCCGAGGTCTTTATCTTTCTCCAGCAGGTAAACCTCATGTCCCTGTCCGGCTATGGACAATGCGCAGGTCATGCCGGCTATGCCTCCACCGATCACCAAGGCCGCCTTGTTGACCGGCAGCTCAATCTCCCGCAACGGCTCCAGAACCGCGCCTCTGGCTACCGACATCCGGACCAAATCCTTTGCCTTCTGCGTGGCCTCTTCCTTTTCCTTTGAATGGACCCAGGAGTTATGCTCCCTGATATTTGCCATCTCAAGGAGATACTGATTGATGCCCGCCTCCCGAAGGGTGTCCTGAAACAAGGGTTCGAGGGTCCTCGGGCTGCAGGCAGCTATAATCACGCGATTTAGTTCCTTTTCTCTTATCGTGTCTATAATTTCCTTGGCAGAGTTGGTAGTGCACGAAAATAGCTGTTCCTGGGCGTGGACGACATTGGGCAGGGTCATGGCATATTCAACGACCGAAGGGACATCCACCACCCTTCCGATATTGGCGCCGCAATGGCACACAAAAACTCCCACCCTGGGCTCCTCTTCCGAGACATCCTTTTCCGGCGGATATTTTGTTTCTTTGACCAGCTTCCCTCGCCTGTAGTCAAGCAGCTCTCCACACTGGGAGCCGGCTCCGCTTGCGCTAAAAACCGATTCGGGGATATCTGTGGGCCCCTGGAAGGCCCCGCTTACGAAAATTCCCGGACGTGAGGTCTCGATAGGATTAACGGGATTTGTCTTACAAAATCCGTGCGATTCGAGCTCAATGCCAAATTTTTCCGCCAGGCTCACGGCATCGGCAGGAGGGTTCAATCCGACGGACAGGACCACCAGTTCGAACTCCTCCTCCTTTACCCCATCATCAGCAGTGGAATATCTTACGGTTACGTTCTTGGTTTCCGGTATCTCTTTCCCCACCGATACATAGCTCCGGATGAATCTAACGCCGGGAAGTTCCTCCGCTCTTTGGTAATATAGTTCGAAATCCTTGCCATAGGACCGGATATCATTATGGAATATGGTAGCCTCAATATCGGCGTCATGTTCTTTCGCCAAGATCACCTGCTTCTGGGTATATGTACAGCACACCGCGGAACAGTAGCTGTTGTCGCCCGGGGTAACCCGCCTGGAGCCTACGCACTGGATCCAGGCTATTTTCTTGGGGTGCTTCTCGTCTGAAGGCCGCCTTATCTCGCCCTCATACGGCCCGGTGGAAGACAGCAGTCGTTCGAAGTCAAGACTGGTTATCACGTTTTGCATGCTTCCATAGCCGTAGAGGCTCCTTGCACCGGGATCAAATATCTCAAAGCCTGGAGACAGAATTATTGCCCCCACTTTCACTTCTATCTTTTCCGGTGCTTGGGTAAAATCTATTGCTTCGTTTTCACAGACCGCCTCGCAGATACGACACTTCTTCTCCTGAAGATAAAGGCAGTTTTCATCTATATAGGTGATAAGAGGAACCGCTAATGAAAAGTATATGTGGACAGCCTTATTCGTGGACAACTCTTGATTGTATGGATCCGGAACCAAAGCCGGACAGTACTCCACACAGGTGGTACAACCCGTGCACTTGTCCTCTATAATGTATCTGGGCTTTTTTGTGAGGGTAACCCTGAAATCCCCTGCTTCCCCTTCTACACTTTCAACTTCAGTGTAAGTGAGAATCTCTATATTGGTATGACGGTCGGCCTCGACCATTTTGGGTGCAAGTATTCACGTGGAGCAGTCATTGGTGGGGAAGGTCTTGTCAAGCTGGGCCATTTTCCCGCCAATGGAAGGTGATTTCTCTACCAGATACACCTTATACCCTGCGGCGGCAAGATCAAGGGCGGCCTGGATTCCGCTGATCCCACCGCCCACAACCATAACATCTCCAAAATTGCCTTTTGGCAAGATTTCAAGAAGTCTTCCTTCACCTGCTTCTTTTTCCACTTCTCTATATCCTCATCAGGTCTCTTCGGTTCCCTAAATTACTTCCTGAATAACTTCCGTGATGTCTTTGACCTCCAACACTTCACTGCCTTTCTCATCTTCCAGGGTCAACCTGCTATCCTCAAAATTCGTGATGCAATACGGGCAGGCGGTAACCAGCACCTCGGCCCCGATCCCCATGGCCTGGTCCAGCCTCAGGTCGGAGAACCTTTCCCCCTTTGGGGTTTCCATCCAGATCCTGCCTCCTCCCCCCCCGCAGCAGAGGCTGTCTTCCCGCGAATCAGGCATCTCATGGAGATCCAAACCTGGTATCTTTTTTAAGACCTCCCTGGGCTCGTCATATACCCCGTTGTGCCGACCCAGATAACACGGGTCATGATAGGTGACCTTTCTCCCATACTCCCCGGTCAACTCAAGTCTTCCCTCATCGATAAGCTCGAATAAATACTGGGAGATATGAACCACCTCGAAGTTTGCCATAAATTCGGGATACTCGTTTTTGAAGGTGTGGTAACAATGAGGGGAAGAGACAAGGATCTTTTTCACCCCGTTGTCGATAAAAGTCTTAATGTTTTCCTTGGCCAAGCGTTTGAATAATTCCTCATCTCCGGTCTTACGGATACTTTCCCCGCAGCAATTCTCCTCTACCCCCAAAATTCCGAAATCCACCTCCGCCTTTTTCAGGATATCGGCTGTGGCTCTGGCTACCTTTTTCATTCTCGGGTCGTAGCAGAGGTAGCAGCCGGGGAAATACAAAACTTCCGTTCCCTCGGCGAACTTCTTTACTGACAGTCCTTCTGACCAATCCGCCCTCTTTGCTCTCTCTTCGCTCAAGGGGTTGCCTTCACCAACGAGGCTTGCGCTTGCGGTGCGCACAGGCTTGACAGGAGTAGGAAAGACGCCATATTCCGTGGCGATCCTGCGCAATGCCACCACAGACGCTATCTGCTGCACATCCCTCGGGCACTGCTGCGGGCACCTTCCGCAGGTGGTACATCGCCATATATCTTCACTTTCTATCTCGGTCATGCCGAAGGCGGCCTGGCGCACGATCTTGCGCATACTGAAGTCTCTAACCCTGTTCCAGGGACAAACAACGTCGCACAGTCCGCACTGAAAGCATCTTTTAAAGGCTTCACCGCCGTTTGCCTTTATGACATCTACGATCTCTTTGTAGTCGGCTACATTCTCCACTGTTTCTCCCGATCCTCTTTTTTCAGCTTAATGTTTTACTCCTCCTTCGACACTGCCATTCGGGCAACGGTATCCATTATCTTTTCCAGTCCATACTCGTTTATCAATGCTTCCAGCCCTACCTCCAAATCCTCCCGCTTCTCTTCTTCCTCTTCTTCTACCTCCTCTTCCCTTTCCTCGTAAGTCAGGGCATCAACCAAGCATACCTGTACGCACATGGGCTCTTCCAACGGGGGGTCGTCTTCACACATATCGCATTTAAGGGGGAGACCGGAATCGGGCTCTTTGAAAAGATCCCTGGAGGGGCATGAGGCCCTGCAGAACAGACACTCGTCGTATTCCTTTCCGTCGATCGTATATTTATCCCTGCCCATACATTCAGACTCGGTATACGGCCCGGCATATACCGGGACGTAAAGATTCCTCAATGGATCAAAATGCACCCTGATTCGAGACCTTGCCGGATTGTTGCTGCTATATCTCGGCGATGCATGAAAGGCGGAGCAGACTGCCTCACATGCACGACAACCATTGCACAAATCAGCATCAACCTTTATCTGCTTGACTATCTTCTTTTTCTTCTCGCCCATCGCGGTTACCACCTCTTCACTTTATTCCTTTTCCGTTTACGCAGCGCTCTGTTCGGAAGGAGCAGCTTCACTGTCCGCCAGGATCCCCCTCCGGACAAGGTCCTCGCCGACATAGTCTAAGCCAAGTTTATCGAGAGTCTCTTTTGTGGGGATGCCTTCCTTATTCCACCCCTTAAATTTGTAGTATTCATCGAGCAACTTGGCTTCATACTCTGGGAACCTCTTCTTCCAGTGGTCCTCTGGCGGTTTCTCATCCTCTCTCCTCAGGCCCCTTCTTGCATTAATGGCCCTAATCAAAGTTCGGTTCCTCTTGGCTATTTCCCACAATGCATCTTCATCCATATCCATCCCGGTTGCCGAGGAGATAAACTTCGGTAAATTGTGTATGTGATACGGAGGCTTTATGGGAAATGAGGACAGACCTGCGCAGATCCCGGTGCAGTCATCGATGTAGTGCATCGTCTCTTGCCATTCAACAAGCTCACACATCAAATCAATAGGGGGCCAAAACGGAAATGCATACTCTCCCCTTGGCTCCCACTTCAAAATAAATTCCTTAAACTCTTCTTTGGGAACCTGGATCCAATCCTTGACGAATTCTTCTCTATACTCTTTAGGAAGAGGAGCCTGCGGCATCTGGCCTTCGATTTGGGTAATGCTCATCTTCTCGCCGGTAGCATACATAAGGTAATATATCGGATTCAGCATCCCCAGCTTGATGACCATTTGCTCATGTTTTTTAGTGGTATTATGATCGTAGGCCTCTGCCCCCTTGCCGATCTGTCGGGCCGCCCAATAAACCCCGTTGGCCAAGACATCGCCTATCCCTTCCCGCCGCACAATTTTGTCAAGCAAATAGAAAAACCTTTCCTCGTTACCGGAGGGAAATCCGGGCATATCCTGGTCAGTCAAGATTCCATCTTCATAAAGCTCCACAGCAAAGGCCATGACCTGCGGCGTTGTGTACCCGTCCAGTCCGTACTCCTGGGCAAGACCGGCGATCTTGAAACCGAACTCCAGATCATCGGCCATGGCCGCCATTACATAGGTAAGTTTGGAGTAGCACTTCATCATGTATCTATGGGTTGGAAGCTCCGGGTGGCCAACTATTCCCCCGCATCTCATGGGACAGTTATAGCAACTTATCAACCGCTCCACAGACTGTTCCTGAGTCCTCTTCCACTCCTCGGCCCTTTCGCTCGTCCAAAAATCTTTTCTCCTCTCTCGGGCATGCCCCCAGGAGAAGCTGGTGGTGTGCCACTTCTCATCATGTATTGCCATCTCCTGGGGTGACCCGATCCCGGCCAAGATGGGCGGGACCCCCTTAATCGGATTGTTTGCCCGGTATTGCATATATTTCAGCACTTCCTGGCAGAGCTCGAAAAATTCAGCGGGCCGGGCGATATTGAGATCCTTTGTCCCGCGAACGGCTATGGCCTTCAACCCTTTGGACCCCATGACAGCGCCTATTCCGCCTCGACTGGCGCTGGACCTGCCATGCTCCACGGAAGCGTAATAGACCCTGTTTTCGCCGGCCAAGCCGATGGCAAGCACCTGGGCCTTGGGCTCGTTCAACTCCTCGCGGATAAGCTCCGCGGTTTCAAGGGAGCCTTTCCCTTGAAGATGGCCGGCATCGCGTATCTCCACTTTGTCATTGTTTATCCACAAATAAACCAAATTGGGGGACTTGCCGCGAACGATCACTTTGTCATAACCGGCAAACTTCAATTCGGGCGCCCAAAATCCTCCCATCATTGAAAATGCCATCAACAAGGTCTGAGGAGAGAAGGTGGAAATTATGGTGCGATTGGCGCCGGTAGCAAGTGTGCCGTCCAAAATACCGGAGCTAAATACCAGTAGATTATCGGGAGAGAATGGTTCAACCTCCGGGGGGACCCTATCCCACAAAATCTTGGCATTAGTACCCAGACCCCCCAGGTAAAGCTCGGTTAATCCTGGGTCGGTTTCCACCCGCTCAATGCTTCCCCGGGATAGATCAACTTCTAAATTAAACCCTGTCTCTGCGTACCTCATTTTCTTCCCCTTCTAAACTGCCTGAATCCGTGGCATGGTTTTTATTAATAATGGGTTGCGGGGGCTTAACTCAAAACAACCCTCACCCGGCGGGTGAAGGTTGAAATCGCTGACGCTCCCTGGATCCCGCCCCTGCGGGGAGATGGACTTTTTACGAAGTCATTAAGAATCGAGCACTTTGATGAGGTTTATAAAATCGCTGCGGTCGAACCCGGATGTCTTGAAAAAAGACAGCAAATCTGCCGCATCCCAACGCACAGAGGTCAGGACATGCCTGATCCCCCTCTGCCGGTAGAATTCAAATATCTCGTTTGCCAGTCTTTTCCCGATCCCCTGTCCCATGAATCTGGGGGCAACGCCGAGGGTGGCGATCCATGCGCTCTTGTCAAGGCCGAATCCGGCATACACGATAAAGCTGATCATGTAACCGACCACCTCGCCATCCACTTCCGCCACGAAGCTCGCTTCCTCCTCTTTGCGGCGTACCTGTTCCTCGATAATCTGCCTGAAGTCCGTTTTGGGAGCGGACTTGATGATGGTGCTGTAGATACGCCCTATTTCCTCCGCATCTTCGACCCTGATTCTTCTGATCACAAGGTTTTCAAGCATTTTTAGTGCCGGACCCCAAAAAAGAAGGTTTAGTCAATCCTGATTATCTTCACCGTGCACCCGACCCAGTCCGGTGGCAGATAGACGCGGCCACTGTTCCCGCTGAGCTTCACGGTCTTTTCCACCATCTCTTCGCCGTAGACCTCGAACTTGACCTTGCCCTGCTCTTTCCGGGCGGCCTGGCGCTTGGCGCTGTTTGCTTTTTTCTCGGCCCCCATATTGATAAGCTTCCCGATAAACCCCTTTAACCTGTCTTGGGTGATAATATATTGAATTTAAAGGAGAATATTGCTCAAAACACCCGGATGGCAGGAAAAAATTTTAACTACAATTTAGCTACAAAGTAACTACATGTCAAGTAAAAAATCATAAGAAGAACATGGGTTTGTCTTTGACGGGAAAACAGTGTTTCTGTTAACTTCCCTCTGCAGTGGAAAACATCCGGGGGGGAGAATATGGGCGATAGGATAGAGGAAAAATATTTGCGGCCTACACGGATTATCGACAGCGATCACAGCTCCATCGTTGAATTCGCCGAGGAGACCGTCGGCGACAGTAAGGATCCGGTGAAGCAGGCCGTAAGGCTCTATTATGCGGTCAGAGACGGTATTTGGTACGACCCCTACTACCCTTTCTATAGACCGGAGCACTACCGGGCCAGCAATATACTTAAAAGCCGCCGCGGTTACTGCGTATGCAAGGCCTCGCTCCTGTGCGCCCTTGGAAGGGCCTGCGGGATCCCGTCACGCCTGGGATTTGCCGACGTCAAAAACCACCTGGCCACAAAGCAACTGATCGAATTTCTCGGCTCCGATCTCTTTGTTTTTCATGGCTTTGTGGAGTTTTATCTCAACGGCAAGTGGGTGAAGGCCACACCCGCCTTCAATGCGGAGCTTTGCCGGAGGCATCGAGTTGCGCCCCTGGAATTTGACGGTCGGAAGGATTCCGTTTTTCAGCCTTACAACCTGGAGAAAAAGCAATTCATGGAATACGTTGCGGACCACGGCACCTATGCGGATGTCCCGGTGGATCTCATTTTGGCCGCGTGGGAGAGAACTTACGGAAAAGAGAGGGTCAGACAGTGGATCCGGCTCCATGAAAAGGCAGGAGGAAAATCGATCCGCAATTTTTCCAGTGAAGAAATATTGACAAACTTGGCCCCTGCGGGAAAAGGCTCCAATAAAAAGGATTAGCGAACCCCCATCATTATCCCGGAGTCATTGGGCCCTCTGAAAGGCAAGCGCTTCACATCATTGAGCCCGGCTTCGAGAAGCATCTCCTCCACCTCCTTTTCCGAATATGCCCTTCCATCATCCGTATTTACCAGCATATTCAAAGAGAAAAGGGCCGGAAACAGGGGGCCGTCGCGGGTTTCATTGAGGAAAAAATCGTGGATCAGGAGCAGACCTCCCGGCAGCAGGGCATTGACGGTCTTTTCTATGATGAGGCGACATGCCTCTGGGCCCACGCTGTGGAGGATATGGGAGAGCCAGGCCACATCATATTGACCTCCAATATCATCCTTGAGGTAGTCGCCTGCCACAAAGCTGATTCTCTGGGACAGGCCGAACCTTTCGATGGTCTTCCTTGCAAAGGGCTCGGTGGTGGGGAGGTCAAATACCGTGGCCTTGAGCTGCGGGTTCTCACGGCAGAAGTGGATGGCATAAGTGCCCGGACCGCCTCCCAGGTCCAGCAGGTGCCGCCGTGTTGAAAGATCCAGTTGCGATGCAAGCAGGGGCGCGATCCCACTGGCGATATTGAACATTCCCATCAGAAAGGCCGCCCTTTCCTCCTCCTCCCTCGGGCCCTTCTCTCGGACCGGGCTGCCGCTTTTTACCGCTTCGGCAAGCCGTGCCCAGGCATTCACCAGATGATGGTGATGCATCACCATGTGGCCCACGAACCGGGGTGAGTCTTTTACCAGGAGTGATCTGGCAGCCCCGGTATTGGCATACCGCTCACGCTCTTTTCTGAGAAGCCCCATTGCCACAAGGCCGTCAAGGAGCATCACCACCCCCCTCAAGTCCACGCCAAGCTGCTCGGCCACCTCCTCCGCAGTCATCTCACGGTGGCCTATCAAGGTGAACAGATCCAGGACAACGGCGGCATGGAGCGTAAAACCCTCCCAGTAACCTCCCGATACCTCCAGCAGCCTTCCTGCTGTCCATTCCCGGGTGTCCATCAGCCCTCATCCAGCCTGCTTCTCACACAGGCCACAAGCGTTTGAAGTTCATCCTCTTTCAGTTGCTTCAAAAAGCTCAAATCCGTGTCCGTCTCAAGGAGTTTCTGTAAAATCTGAATAAGTTCTTGCTTTTTCATGGCTACCTATCTCACTAAACCACTGCCCGCTGAAGCAAGCAGATTCCCATAACGCCTGAAAGTGGTTCATTTCCGCACTCTGCGGTTTTTCTTCCTGTCTACATCTCCGCCTGATGAATCATGACTTCAAGCTCGGTGATGCGTTTTTCGATCTGCGCAACGCGCTTTTCGATTTCCATTACGACCTCGTGGATATTTTTCAGGGCCGCTGATAACGCCTTGTGATCCGAAGGGTCCTCGGCCGCTGAAAGGATTTTTTGGGTGTCATACATAACTTGCGATCCTCCTTGTCGACTTTTTGGCCCTTGCCTCTCTGCACCCCGTCCCCCACCAAAAAACCCCGCATCTTTAAGGAAAACGGGGTCATGGCGCCCGGGATACCATGTGTGGGGATCCCACCAGAGGGGAGGCTATGGAAACCTGCTCGGGGAGATTTCTCTGCGGCCCAAGAGTTTCCTGGTGAGTTTCTTTACCAGGGGCGTTCCTCTGGATTCCTGATCGCCCTCTACCGAATCCCGATCTGACGTGTCAGGCCCTTCCGCCTCTTCCAGGGGAACAATGGTATCAATGGGGACACCTTTTATCTTTTTAAGGCAATCCTTCAGCGCTTCTTTCTGGGAATCGCCTACACCGAAATATTCCTTTTTCGCCTCTTGAATCAAAAGGTTGGGCACCGCCATAAACTTATGGGCAGGTTTTCCCAGCATGGCTTCATATACATCGATGAAGAGGTTTCCTTCGCTTCGAAATATCTTGTACTTGTGGACCCTCGCGAATATCTCTTCATCATCTATGAGTGACATGATCCGTCCTCTCGGCCGAGGTTTATTTTCGGGCCCTGCTTTTCTAGGTCAACTTGGAGTCCACCCTTTGAACTTTCCTCCAAGCAAAATTGAAGGCATTGCCCATTATTTATCCCCCCTGATGCTTCGCCTCGCAGCCCCGGCTTTATTTATAGGCGTTCAAGATGAAATAATCAACCATAAGTCTACCCTGCCTTACCTCCTCCACATTCAGCATCCAGGAGGCAGGCCGAATAATTATAAGGCTCCTGGCAGGTAATCCCACCAAGAGCCCGAGGAGATAGATATTAAGGGTGATACCGGACTTGCGGAGCCCTTGTTGGCTGTGGTGCCGAAGGGGGGACTCGAACCCCCACGGGCCTGCGCCCACTAGACCCTGAACCTAGCGCGTCTACCAGTTCCGCCACTTCGGCATTCAAATTGGGTTGATATATTGCTTTTTAATGACTATATTACCTCACCGAAAATTGTCAATACTCTTTCTCGACTCATTGGCCGGGCCGTTTACACCGGTCATTATATTTCTGTGCCATCCGGTCGCCAGAGGCGGGATGGCTGCGGTTTCTGAAGATGACTATTATAAAAGACCTCAAACAGCTCAAAAAGCCACTGCGAAACCCGGTGCTAACCATCGGAAACTTTGATGGCGTCCATATGGGACACCTGGCCCTGTTTCGAATCGTAAAAGAGAAGGCCGCGGCCATGGACGGCACGTCCGTGGTGATGACATTTGAACCTCATCCCATCAAAGTAATGAAGCCCGGCAACGGCCCTCCCCTTATTACGCCCACCGAGCAAAAGCTCAGATTGATCAATGAGGCGGGAATTGACGTAATCCTATGCATCCCCTTCACAAAGCAATTCGCTGCCATCTCCGCGAGGGATTTCGTAAAGGATATTCTCGTGGGCATAATCGGGCTAAAGGCCATCGTGGTGGGTTACGACTATGCCTTTGGGAGGGGGAGGGAGGGCAACATCGAACTGTTAAGAGAGATGGGCCTCCGGCACGGTTTTCAGGTGTTCGCCATAGAGCCGGTGCACGCAGACAACACACTGGTCTCCAGCACTTCCATCCGCAACATGGTCAGGGAAGGGAGACTCTCGGAAGCCAAGAAACTTTTGGGAAGGGACTATCAGATAACAGGCATCGTGGTAAAGGGGAAAAACCGCGGGGCCAGGCTCCTGGGCTTTCCAACGGCCAATATGGAGCCCGTGGATGAACTCACGCCCAAACCCGGCGTATATGCGGTAAGGGTGCTCATCGATGAGAAGGCTTACACGGGGCTGACCAATATCGGATACAACCCCACTTTTGGAGATGGTCCCCTCTCGGTGGAGACCCATGTGCTCGATTTTTCCGGTGATCTCCTGGGAAAGACGATCAGGGTGGATTTTATCAGCAGGCTGAGGGACGAAAAGAGCTTCGATTCAGCAGATGACCTATCAGCGCAAATCCGCAAAGATGTCGAAGAAGCAAGGCGGGTCTTTTCCAAAGAAGGGACTTGATCACACACGGGCATTTCACGCCCCCATCCCCGCATGCCGATCTTCCGGCCAGATATGGGCCTCGATTCGCTCCATCAGTGCTGTAAGGCTGGAGGGGCTCAGTGCAGATACAGCCACTGCGCCCAATTTTGAGGCCAAGGTTTCCGCCGCTCCCTGATTCATGAGATCCGACTTATTGAGCACCAAAATGGTCGGGACTCGAGCCAGGCCCAACCCGAGAAGGATCTTCTCCACCGCCCTGATATGCTCCTCCATGCGGGGGCTTGCCCCGTCCACCACATGGAGCAACAGGTCCGCATCATGAAGCTCCTCCAGGGTGGCCTCAAAGGCTTCCATGAGGCTGGCCGGCAGATCCCTGATAAACCCCACCGTATCCGTTACGATTGCCTCTCTTTCCCTGGGGAACCGCAGGCGCCTGCTGCTGGGATCCAGGGTCTCGAACAGCCGATCCCTGGTCCCCACCCGGCTGTTGGTAAGCGTGTTGAGCAGGGTGGATTTCCCGGCATTGGTATACCCCACGATGGAGATCACGGGCAACCGCTTCTGGTTCCTCAGGCGCCGCCTACCTCCCCTTTGGCGTCTTATTTGTGCAAGCTCCCGGTTCAGCCTTGAGATCCGCTCCCTGACCCGGCGCCTGTTGATCTCGAGCTTGGTTTCCCCGGGCCCTCTTCCCCCGATCCCCCCGGTCAGGCGGGACATGGCCGTATTCTTGGTGGCAAGTCTGGGGAGCAGATACTTCAGTTGCGCCAGCTCCACCTGGATTTTTCCCTCTCTGGTCACGGCGCGGCGGGCAAAGATGTCAAGGATCAGCTGGCTTCGGTCAATGATCTTCAACTCCGTGAAATCCGTGAGGCTCTTCACCTGGACCGGGCTCAGTTCGTTGTTGAAAATCATCAGGTTCGATCCGGTCTGCAAACAGCGCAGGACCAGTTCCCCCAGCTTTCCCCTGCCGATAAGAAACCGCGGGTCCCTCTTCTTGACATGCTGAACAATGCTGTCCACCACCTCGATATCGTCCGACCGGGCAAGGGCCTCCAGCTCACGCATGGCCTTTCTTTCCCGCCATACAGGACCTGCGGCAACCCCCACAAGCAGTGCACGGTCCTTTCTCTCCACCAAAGGGTTTGCCCGGAGCCGGGCCAGCTCTTCTTCAAGGGAATGAATCATCCGGGCGAAATCCACCTGTAATTGCCCGATATCAGGGACCCTGTTGACAATCCATCCCCTCCCGTTCCTGTTGGCAGGCAATATATTGGCATACTGGATGGCGCCTGGGATTCCGCTTTCATTCACCTGTACCGCGGCCATGAGGTCAAGACCGAGCAGGACCAGGTCGCTGATATCCTCTTCCGATAGCGGCTCCGCATTCAGGTGTGTATGAACGCAGCGCAGCCCCCTGAGGCGAGCCTCACCAGGCCTGTACCCGTCAAGCTCTGGAATCCATATTCGCTGATGGTTGCCCACGATCACATGGGCCACCTCGCCCTTACGAGTAACCAGCAAGCCCACCTGTCGCTTGATCTCGCGGGAAATGGCCGCAATCTGTCGGATCAGTTCGCGTGAAATGATCTCGCTCGGGGGGATCTTTCGGCGGTATAGTTTTTGGAGTCTCTTTTGCTGGCTGGCCTTCAGGCCACTGGTTTTCCCATATACTTTTTCGATAATATTACCTCAAAATAAGTATATATGGATATGCCATGTCCTGAAACAGGCCCGGAAAATCGGCAGAGGGGGGCTCAAAGGCACGGGGCCTCCTTCACACGGTCAGCTCCTGTCCGGTGTAATTCCGGAAGCGGGTCAACTCCTTCTGAAAAGTCAGCTTGAACGGCCCGGTAGGGCCGTTGCGGTGTTTTGCCACATTGATTTCGGCAATATTTCGGTTTTCTTCCGAGTCGGGGTGATACACTTCGTCCCTGTAAATAAATGCAATAACGTCCGCATCCTGCTCAATGGCGCCGCTCTCCCTCAAGTCCGCCAACTGGGGTTTTTTGTTAGGCCGGTCTTCCACTTTCCTGTTCAGCTGGGATATGGCCACGACCGGCACATTGAGGTCCTTCGCCATAGCCTTAAGGGATCTTGAAATCTCGGAAATCTCCAGCTGCCGCGACTCTGCCGATCTTCTGCCCTGAATCAGCTGCAGATAATCGACAATCACAAGGCACAGATCCTGCTTTTTCTTCAGCCTCCTGCACTTGGCCTTCATCTCCAGCACGGTGATACTGGAACTATCGTCTATAAAAATAGGCAGCTCCGCTAACCGATTAGCGGATTCCGTCAAAAGCCCCCATTCGTTGTCCCGGATGAAACCGGTCCTCAACTTGGAGGCATTGATCCCGGAATCAAAGCCCAACAGCCTGATTCCCAGCTGCGGTTTGGACATCTCCAGGGAGAATACTGCCACCGCCTTGCCGGTCTTGCGAGCTGCATTGTACCCTATATTTAGGGCCAAGGCGGTTTTTCCCATGCTGGGTCTCCCTGCGATAATGATCAGGTCCGATGGCTGGAGGCCGGCGGTCAGGCGATCAAAATCGTCAAATCCCGTGGGGATACCCGTTACATATCCCTCGAGTTCTGCCGCGCTCTCCAGTTGTTTGAAACTACCGGTGATTACCTCCTTGAGACTCTCGAATCCCTCTCGAACCTGTTCCTCTGCGATATCGAAGATGGACTGCTCGGCCAGCTCAAGGAGCTCCTCGGTATCCCCCCAGTCCTGGAAGCAGGACTCGGATATGCTGGAACACCTTGCAATCAATTTTCTCCGGACGGAAAGGCCCTTTACAATTTCAGCATGATAACCGATTCCGGCGGAGGTGGAAACACTGTCTACCAGGGTGGCCAGGTAGTCGGTCCCGCCGATTTTCTCCAGGAGATCCATCTCCTTGAGGATCTGAGAGAGGGTGACGATATCAATGGCCTCACCCCGATCGTACAACTCCACCATTCCTTCATAAAGGGCGGAATGGGCCTCTCGGTAAAAATCGTCAGGAGACAAGATATCCGTAACTACATTCAGCGCCTCGTTATTTATGAGAATCCCGCCCAGTATGGCCTGTTCCGCCTCGATATTGTGCGGGGGGACCTTTAAAGGGGTAGGAGCCGTTTTTTCTTTTACCTGGGCCAATGCGTCATCCTCACAAACCACCGACAGGAACAATGGGACCTGCCATAAACGCCCCGTTCAACAGAAATATCGCACATCAGCAAACCAAAGGGATGCGCCGCGGTCAGGCGCTTTCCTCTGTTTGCTTCTCCGGGTTGACCACTACCTTCAGCACGGCCGTAACCTCAGGATACACCTTGACCGGGACCTCAAAGTCTCCCAAGGTCTTTATGGGCCTCGGAAGCTCGATCTTTCGCCGATCAATCATAAGCCCCTGCTTTTCAAGTTCCGAGGCAATGTCCATGCTGGTCACAGAGCCGTAGAGCTTTCCCTCTTCGCCCGCCTTTTGGGTAAAGGCAAGCACTGTATCTTCAAGTCGCTCTTTGAGCTTTTCCGCCTCTTCCCTGGCCTTGATCTTCCTGGACTCTATCTTCTTCCTAATCAATTCCAAGGACTTGAGGTTCTTCGGGGTGGCTTCAAGGGCCATACCCTTGGGAATAAGAAAATTGCGGGCATATCCTCTGGCGACCTTGACGATGTCTCCCTCGAAACCAAGGCCGTCCACATCCTGTCTCAAAATGATTTCCATCCGTCTCCTTCCTCCATCACAAAATCACATTCCCCCAGGCTTTAGTGGTACTGTCCCGCCCTGAACGGAGCCGAAGGGACTATTTAAGATCTTAACCTCTACCTCGATCAACCTGCAAGATAAAAAATCAGATCGCACTCTTTGGCCTAATTTTTCTAAAATCGATCCATTGATCAAAAACTCCGGCCAGTGCCAGCACAACCAGTAGAACCTGCTGGATAAATATTAAGAAATAGATTCCAGCCCTTATCCAGGTGGAAACATGATATTTGTTCAGGAAAAATGCCACAATGGACATGCCATGGAAAACATAGGCAGCCATAATGATGATCATGGCGTTGATGGCGATCCAACGGATATCCCCGGATGTAAGCAATATGAGAAAACCCGACCCAATCAGCCCCCAGACCAGGCCGTCCGGCGCCTGCCATCGGCCCAAATTCACGAAATGAGGATAGGGCAGGTCCCCAATACGAAACAGCGGCCTTGCCAAAATCACATTAAGCCAGACCGCAAACCCTACACCCACGACCATAAGGGAGAGATAGATCTTGGAAATGGTATAAACGAACCTGTTCCCATAGGCCTGGAATTCGGCCATTTTCTCGGGAGGCATCCCCATGTCTTCATAGGCCTTCAAGGCCGCTTTCAAGTGACTCTGCAAGTACTGAAGAATCATTTCCAACGGCCCCATCTGCCTGGACAGGGCAATAAAAAAGAGCACTACAAAGCCAAGGAACAGCATTATAAGCATCCCTAACACAATTGTCTGCCCTAAGCTGAATCCTCTCCTGAACAGTTGGGAAAGGGCCAGGCCCAGTAGGCCCAATTCTGTGCCGAGAAGAAGATTGTGAGGGCGCCCCGCCATAATTGACAGGAGCCCAAAGGCCAGGACGGCCATGCCCACAAGTTTTGCGCCCTCGGAGAACCCCAACTTGGTTGAATAGTAAAGGAAGGGAAGCGGGGTCAGCAGGCCGATAATGGGTCCTGCAATTGGTATCCACGAAGAGGCCAAAAGGAGAAATGTGGCCGAACCCACACACCCCAGTACATCTCTCATTTCCATGGGATCTTGAAGTTGATATGGTTACACAGACACCGCGCACACACGCCGGGTTTCAAAGGCCCCCGATGGCCCCACATCAATAGAAGGCCCGGGAAGAGGCTTGCGGAATCCCTTCGCCACCAACAGGCAGGTGGAGGAATAGTGGCAACTGAAGGTCTGCTCAAGCACGCCGATCTATCGAATCACAGAGGTGGTATAGGGCAGGAGGGCCATGTTTCGAGCCCTCTTGATCGCCACAGTCAGTATCCTCTGATGCTTGGCACAATTTCCAGATATTCTTCGAGGGATGATTTTCCCCCTCTCCGTGGTGAAATACCTGAGGGTTTTTGGGTCTTTGTAGTCGATCACCAGGCTGCTGTCTGCACAAAATCGGCAAATTTTTCTTCGCTGGTAGGTCCTTCTGAATCGAGGCTTGTCCTTACGAAATGTCTTTTCCACCGCCATTTTCACTCTCTCCGGCTTCCCGCCCTTCCATGGTCTGTTCGGAGTCACCGCCCGCAGCAGGCTTTTGTTCCTCTTCCCTTGCTTCTCCCCCGGCCTTGTCTGCTTCCCGCTTGAGAGCTTCGGGATCCGCCTGATCACTTAGTTTCACGCTCTGGTACTTGAGCACCCTTTCGTCCAGCCTGAATTCCCGGTTGAGCTCGGAAACAATTTGCGATCCCCCGCAGTAACGCATGAGCACATAGTATCCCCGGTTGAACTTCTTGACATCATAAGCCAAAGGCTTCTTGCCCCATTCGTCCACATTGATCAAGACGCCTTTATGTTTTTCAACAAGGCCAAGAAATTTGTCAACCAGGGCTTTATAATCCTCATCTGCCAGGTTTGGGTTGAGAAGAAAAAGGGTTTCGTAATATCGCATTAGTTAGCTCTCCTTTCGGCCGTACTCCCGTTGAGGGGTCTGTGGTCCCCCCGCCTGGCCATACCCAGGCCATGAGGGACAAGGAGCTTGATATTTAAAAGTTAATTTGATTAACATCGCTTCCTTAGCTTGTCAAGGGGTTTCTCCTATCTTGCGTTCAACCACGTAAGTTGCTACGATCCTTTCAATTCAGTAGATTGGTGCGGAGAAAGAAAATCATGGAAAACTCGGCCTCATGGCAGAGGGAGCTGGCCGCCGCAAAGGAGGCTGCAAACGCAGCGGGAAAGATCCTTCTTGGCCGCTTCGGGCATGTGGATCATATCGTAAAAAAGGGGGATATAGACCTGGTGACCGAGGCGGATATCCAGGCGGAAAAGTCTATACTGGATATCATCGGACAGAGCTTTCCCGAGGATCATATCCTGTCAGAAGAGAAGGGCAGCCATGGGGAGGACTCCAGGCGTACATGGCTCATCGATCCACTGGACGGCACCACCAACTATGCCCACGGATTTCCTTTTTTTGCCACCTCCATAGCTCTCGAAATTGATAGAGAGGTTGTGCTCGGGATTGTCTACAATCCCTATACCAGGGAGTTCTTTGAGGCCACTAAGGGGCGGGGGGCATACTTGAACGGCCATCCTATTGAAGTCTCCACCACGGCAGCATTAAGCGATGCGCTTCTGGGCACAGGTTTTCCCTACGATATTCATGAAAGGCCGGAGGCCGTGATGGACCGCTTCACACGAATGATTATCAAGGCCCAGGGCGTGCGAAGGCCCGGCTCTGCCGCCATTGATCTCTGTTATGTGGCAGCAGGGAGGCTCGACGGTTTCTGGGAAGAGGGGCTAAAGCCCTGGGACACTGCTGCAGGGATGATTATTGTGGAAGAAGCCGGGGGAAGAATCACCACGTTCGAGGGAGCACCTTACTCGCCCTATTCAAAGAGTATCGTTGCCGGCAATCCCCTGATTCACCGCGCCATGCTGGAGATCCTGAAAGAATAAAACCCCCTCTTCCCTCCTTTACGGCTTTCCCCCTAACCGTCTCCACATCTCTTCAGGGGCAATCCCTGATATCTGGACCCTTTTCTCTCGAGATCTCTCCCCTGAGAGGATCTCCACCCGGCCCTTGGAAATACCCAGCCTCCTTGCCAGGAGCTGCTTAAGGGCCTTGTTGGCTTTACCTCCCACGGGAGGGGCCGTGACCTTTACCTTGACGAGCCCCTCCTCGCTGCCCGTGATCTCGTCTCTGGACGCCCTGGGCTGGACCTTTACACGAACAATAGTGCTCTCATCTGAAATGCCGTCCACCTCGTAAAGCGCCCTCCTCCTTAGTCTCTGTTTTTCGCGGCTCCTCGCACCAATTTGCAGGTTAAAATGTTTGCATACCAAGAACACAAGGGGCATGGGGTCTTTTCTGAGTGACTATCGGGAGGCCTTCGTCATTTCAGCGGGGTTACGGAATGCCTGCCCGCCGGTCAGGCAGGGGGGACCCCCCGGCCCGGTCCTCAAAAAATCTTTCTGGCTCTGTTCGCTTACATAGAGCAGTGCGTTCGGTTTTTCCGCCACCCCCCAATCCCCGCCGCTTCCTTGAGGACCGGGAACGGGGAGGGGGGAGGCTTTCACCCGTCCGTAACCTCCTGAAATGACCAGGCCGGGAGATCTGGAATCGAAGAAAAGATCCCATGCCCCTGCCAGGATGATCCGGTAAGTATTGCAATGCTACATCTGTTCCGAGAATATGCGGCTATTTCATTTGGTTATGTTGTCTCTTAAGAATATCTGGCCATAAATTCGTGTGAGGAGCCTTTTTGTTAACTCAATCAGAGGTCATCCCAACCGGGCGGCCAGTTGAAGGAGGCTCTGAATCAAGAAGGCCTGCACAAAAATAATGGCGAGGATCACGAGGATCGGAGAAAAATCAATGCCGCCCATATGCAGAGGCAGCATGCGCCTGACTCGATAGAGGAGGGGGTCTGTAGCAGAGGAGAGAAATCGTACTATGGGATTATAAGGGTCGGGGTTCACCCAGGAAATGACGGCCCGAGCGATAATGACCCACATGTAGAGAGTCAGTCCTATATCAAGCACCCTTGCCACAGCGGTCAGAAAATTGGCTATAACAAACATGGGATTTCTCCCTCCTCTTCAAATAAATTCGGCCCCTTGATGACCCGCCATACCTGTCCAAAATCGATCCCGATCTCAAGAGGCAATCAGGCCGGTATGCCTGCGGCAGGTGGGCTTATCCTGAAACAGGCGTCACTTCCGAGGCCGTCAGGATCCCGTGGCACTTACAGGCCGTACCCAGGAGCCATCTCCTTTCCCCCGCCTCCGCAACCCTCTTAGCGGCCTTTTTGAGATCCGCCACTTCATAGCCTCCCAGTCCGGGGGCAAGCTGGCGGCTCCTTATCACATGCACGCTGAATCCCGGAATCTCCAGCCGGCCCAGACGCTCATACAGCGGCATATCCCGCTTCTCACCTGTAACAGTACAACGCTCCGGCTCGGGACAATCATCCGGGCATTTGAAATCGGCATAACTTACCAGGAGCGAACCTTCACTACCCGGCCATGTGTTGGGCAACATGCTCTGTGTTGCTTCCGGAACGTCTATCTTTTTTATCTCCATCTCGCCTGCAAGATAGCCCTTCAGCCATTCAAAGGCCAGATGAATGGGGATAGCCGGCACTATAATGTTCCCATCGCTCAGCAGATCGAAATTCTCGATAAGATATCTTACGCCATCCGCTTCAATCACCTCTACCGGGAGGCCTGCGAGATCGGAAAGCCGGTCAGGGTCTCTGTCCACCGCAAAAAGGGCCCGGGAGGCGTCGGCCAACAGGCGGGCGGCCCTGGCGCCAAAATGACCGGCCCCTATAATAAAAATCCCCTGCTCAGGCACCTCGTCCCGCTTCAGAAGATGACGGCTGTCAGACATATGGCCCCTGTGTATCGCATTTGGCGCCTAACCGATCCCGGGCGCCTTTGATTATTGGGTATGTCGGAGCAGTCCATAAGCCGGGTTCTGTTCCCCGGAGCGGTCACCCGCTGCCGGGGCAATGACCATTCATCTAGACTCGATGTTGCCATCGAGTTCAAGCGGCCTACCCGGGAACTCGGGCGGACCACCCTCAAGCGTTCCCCTATTTGGCCTTGCTCCAGGTGGGGTTTGCCAAGCTCCTGCCGTCACCGGCAGGACTGGTGAGCTCTTACCTCACCCTTTCACCCTTACCCCCGCCGATGCGAAACACCGGCAGGAGCGGTTTCCTTTCTGTGGCACTTTCCTTCCCGTCACCGGGACTGGGGGTTACCCAGCACCTTGTCCTGCGGAGCCCGGACTTTCCTCCCCCCGGCACTCAACTTTTAGAAAGGCCCGACTCATACCGACAAACCTTTCAAAAAGGGAAAACCTTGAACTCTCAGCGGCCTTTCCACAAGTTGAGTGCCGGGCGGCGGCCATTTGTCCTACTCCGACATACCCGCGTTGCTCTCCGCGGCTACGAACCGAAAGCGTTCATTCTCTCCCCAGTAGATAATCCTGCTGCAATGGGGACATGTCATCAGCATGTCGCAGCGCTTCAGCTCATTGAACTTCTGGGGTGGGATGCCCATGTGGCAGCTCTGGCATACTCCTCTGACCACGGGGCTGACGGCAAACCCGCCCTTATGTTTCATCAAGAAATTGTACTTCTCCAATAGGTCCCGGTCAATGGCTTGGCAATAATGTTCTCTTTCCCGCTCAAGCTCGTCAAGCGTGTTCTGGAAAACCTCCATCTCTTTCTCAATCTTCTTCTCTTCCAGGTCTGCTTCCTTTTCCATAGCCACCCTCTTCTCCCTCAGGATGACCGATCTTTTCTCCAGCCTCTCAATCTCCTCCATTAGCTCCAGCACCCTGTCTTCAGATAAAGATTTCTGCGCCCCCAGCTCATCAATCTCTTTCAGCGCCGCCTGATATTCCTTGTTCGACTTAATGTTGGATAGCTTGATCTTGCTCTTCTCTATCCTGGTCTCAAAATCATCAATGTCCTGCTCAAGCTGCCGTCTCTTTCGCTTAATTGCCTCAAGTTGATCAGCGCCCTCCCTTTCCTCCTCTGCCACATCCCGGAGGCCATCTTTGAGGGCCCTGATCCTAATAGGGCCCTCCTCTATCTTTCTCTGCACCTCTCTTATTCGCGTATCACAGTCCTGAAGGTCGATGAGAATCTTCATTTTTGCTTCAAAGGAATTCAACGCACACCCCTCCATTTAAGCTGCCGTACGGTTTGTTTCTGCTATGCATTGGAATATCAACACTGATCCAGAGGATCGGTCTCCGCTTCATATAACTCCACTTCCACCTCCCACCCACGGGATCTGAGCGCATCCCTGAGATGCCCCGCAAACACCTTGAAAGCCACTCGCTCCGTGTGGAAATGCCCGCCGTCTATCAGTGCCAGCCCTATGGTTCCTGCTTCCAGAGCATGATGATGCCCAATGTCACCGGTGAGCAGAAGATCTGCTCCTTTCTGCCGTGAAAGCGAGATCAGACTGCCCCCTGAGCCGCCTACCACTGCGACCCGGCGAATGGATGACTTCCCTTCCCCGATTACTCTTATGCTTTCGGCTTCGAGTACCTTTTTCACCTCCCGGGAAAACTCGGACAATGGCATTGCCTCCCTCAGATATCCTATCCTTCCCAGGCCCACGCCCTCTTCTTCCTCCCGCTCCTTAAGGACTTCAACCTCCTGAAGGGAAAGTAGATCTGCCAGGATATCATTAATACCCCCCCTGGCAGCATCCAGATTGGTGTGAGCTGCCATCACTGAAATCCCCGTCCTGATCGCCTGGAAGATGACATTGCCCGGATATGCGCCTCCTTCCACCCTTTGCAGGGGAGTGAAGATTAGGGGATGATGGGTGAACAGCATTTGCGCGTCCTTGTCTGAAGCGGATTCCAGCGCCTCCAATGTCGCATCAAGGGCCACACAAATCTTTTTTACTTTCTGGAAGCCGGAGCCCACCTGAAGACCGGGATTATCCCATTGCTCGGCCAGTCTACAAGGTGCCATCTCTTCCAGGAGGTCCTCGATATCTCTCACCGTTGGAATCATGCCCTATCCCCGTGCCCTCACAAACTCAACAAAAGGAAAGGGCGCACCCTCCTGCGGTACGCCCCATTTGAGATCCAATTGCTCTTGTACCCAAATTCCCCTGACTTGTACCTCAAAAAAGATACCTCAAATCAGCACTGGTGGGCCCACCTGGGTTCGAACCAGGGACCTACCGGTTATGAGCCGGTGGCTCTTCCAGCTGAGCTATGGGCCCCCTGCTATCCTCTACTCATACAGAAAACAGGATGCGCACCCGGCGAAAAATTGTCAAGAAAAATTCAATGACCCCTCCTTAATAATTGCCCCCTTCAACAAAACTCTTCAACTTCTTGCTTCTGCTCGGATGCCGGAGTTTCCTCAGTGCCTTTGCCTCTATCTGCCTGATCCTCTCCCTGGTCACATTAAAATCACGGCCCACTTCCTCTAAGGTATGGTCCGCCTTCTCCCCTATACCGAATCTCATCCGCAGCACCTTTTCCTCTCTTGGGGTCAAGGTCCTTAGGACCTTTCTGGTGGCCTCCGCCAGCCCGAAATTGATCACCGCATCCCCGGGAGAGAGGACCTTTTTGTCCTCGATAAAATCCCCCAGATGACTGTCTTCTTCCTCACCGATAGGAGTCTCAAGGGATATGGGTTCCTTGGCGATCTTTAACACCTTCCTCACCTTCTCCAAAGGGAATTCCATCTTCTCGGCTATCTCCTCCGGGGTAGGCTCGCGACCATGTTCCTGAACCAGATATCGAGACGTCCTTATAAGCTTGTTTATGGTTTCGATCATATGGACCGGAATCCGGATAGTCCTGGCCTGATCTGCAATGGCCCTGGTAATGGCCTGCCTGATCCACCACGTGGCATAGGTGCTGAATTTGTATCCCCGCTGATATTCAAATTTATCCACAGCTTTCATCAACCCGATATTACCTTCCTGTATAAGGTCGAGGAACTGCAGGCCCCTGTTGGTATATTTCTTTGCAATGCTTACAACTAACCGCAGGTTGGCCTGTATAAGTTCTGACTTGGCCTGTCTTGCTTTCTCAAGGCTCTCCTCCACCTTATCCAGCGTTGCCCTGAGCTGCCTGGGCGTCATATTGGTTCGCTCTTTGAGCAGCTTTATGGCCTTCTGGCCCTCCTCCATTCTCGACTTCAGCTCTACCAGCTCACCTTTGGTCAGCCCTATTGGAGAAATTATCTTGTCCTCCTTAGCGGACTTTGGAACTTTGGATAGGCATTTTTTCACATAAGTTATGGATTTCCCCCCCGCCTGCAACATGCAATCGGCGATCTGCTTCTCCGACTCCTCAATCTCATCCACCATGTCGCGCAACCTGCTCACCATCAACTCGAGCTGACGCTTCTCGAGCTTGAATGAATTGACCAGGGACATGATCTTTTCCTGGTTTCTCTTGATCTGGGAGCCAAGGGTCTTCTTGCGCTTTACGGTACATCGTCTCTTGGACATCTCCACCCTCTTGCGGCGGGTATCCTCGTAAAGCTTCCTGATTTCATCTATCAGGTTAAGCAGCGACTCCTTCCTCTCACCTATCTGGCTGTAATTTGTATCATCGTCATCCAGATCATTGATAACATCCTTGAGTTTTGTTTTCCCTCCTCTGAGCTGTTCACCAAGATCAATGATATGCTCCACGCCCACCCCGCACCTCAAAAGGGCATCCAGGGCTTTCTTTTCACCCGCCTCTATTCTTTTTGCAATCTCCACCTCACCTTCTCTGGTAAGAAGCGAAATGCAGCCCATCTCCTTGAGATACATCTTTACGGGATCGGAAACCCGGGACGTGGTCTCAGGGAGCTCCACCCGGTAACCCTCTTTCTGCTCGGGCTTCTTCTGCCTTTTCTTCGCCTTCTTGGCCTTTTCGATCTTGTCTTTAGACGCCTCATCGATCACCATGATGTCCAATTCTTCAAACATCATCATCAGGTCATCGACATATTCTTCATCGGAGATCATCTCATCGGAAAGATCATCGTTCAGCTCTTCGAAGGTGATGTACCCCTTGTCCTTCCCAATATCAATCAGCCGTTTCAAATTGGTAAGATCAGTATCCTTGCGCATCAAATTTTCCCTCCCGGAAACTGATTTTTTCTTCACAATAAAATCACGCTACTCCGCACTATGCGAAGGCCTTTCTTCACCAAGGTCCTCCTATGGTGAATTCCTATCAAGAAATGGTTGTAGTGCCCTGGGCCTTTAACTTCAAAAGTTGATTCAGTCCTTCTATGTCTCCCCTCTCCCTGGCTCTCTTAATGGATGCGGAGATTTTCTTCTGGAGGGCCTTCTGCCCGATCTCCAACAGGGCGGTGTCTACTTCAGCAGGCAAGCAGTGCGGCTCCTCCATAAGAACCTCCCGGTATAGCTGTCTTGCCCCCTCCCCGGCCAAGGCATCAAGGAGGTCCTGAGGTGAAAAAGGGCCTCTTCGGGAATATTCCTTAAAAAAGGCGCCGAAGATCTCCACCACAGACGGGTCGGATACAAGCATCTGCCACTCGATGTCCATTAGCTTCGGGGCTACCTCAGGGTAGTGAACCAGCAGGTTGAGTAGATGAAGGTCGTCGAACCGCTTCCCCCCGCTGGCAGTCTCAACACGTTCCTTCAAATGCCTCCCCACGGCGGCTGTGGATGACTTTTTTCTGAAAGCTCTCAGCTCGGACCACACAACTTCATCTCGTACGCCCATCCTTTCAGCAATGCGGTGTCCGTACATCAACCTCTGGCTGTCGCCGCGCAGCTGGGAGAGGATAGGTATGATTTCCCTCAACACCCGTATCTTCACCTCCGGATCGGAATCACCCGGCCTCAGCCGCTGTTCCAGGTAGAGATCGAACATCAAAGGCGCATGAGCAAGCAGCTCAAGGAAGCTATCGAGCCCCTCTGTATTTACGAAGCTGTCAGGGTCATGCCCATCGGGCAAAATGGCGGCCCTTGCCGAAACCCCTTCATTCAGAAACAGAGGCAGGCTTTTCAACATTGCGCCGATCCCGGCCTCGTCTGAATCAAACACCACCACCACCTCCGATGCATATCCCTTGAGCTTCCGGATATGTCTTTCGGTCAGGGCGGTCCCCAGTGTGGCCACTACCTCTTCAAGCCCATGATTTCTCAGCGCAAGACAGTCCATATAACCTTCAACCATCACCGCCCGTTGCTTCTTCCTGATTGCCTTATGGGAGGCATGCAAGCCGTATAGGGTCTCCCCTTTGCGGAAAATAGGGGTCTCCGGTGTATTGAGATATTTAGGCACGGAATCATCCAGTACTCTCCCTCCAAAACCAACAACCCGGTTTCTCAAATCAAAGATGGGAAAGACGATCCTGCCCCTGAACCGATCATAGTAGCCGCCCGTATCCCTCCGGATGATCAGACCGGCCAGCTCCGCCTTCTCCAGCTCCACTCCCCTTTTTCTCAGGGCAGCCGTAAGGCCTTCCCACTGGTCCGGGGCATAACCCAGCCTGAATTCGGCCATGGTCTCAGGAGTGATCGAGCGCCCTGCGAGATAATCCCTTGCAGACTTTCCCATGCCGGAGTGCATTAAGGATTTTTCAAAATAGAGAGCAGCGCTTTCATTTATTTTGAAAAGGGCCTCTCTCTGGGCTGCCCGCTTTCTTTCCTCATCGGATGAAAAAGTTTCCGGTATGCTGACATTGTATCTCTCCGCCAAATCCCGGAGGGCCTCAGGAAAAGTGGCCCCATGATACTCCATCCAAAAGGCGAAGATATCACCCCCCTTTTTACAGCCAAAGCAATGAAAGGTCTGCCTCTCCGGGCTCACTGTGAAGGAGGGGGCCTTTTCAGCATGAAAGGGGCAAAGGCCCACGTGATTCCGGCCCACCTTTCTGAGCTTCACATACTGGCCGATCAAGTCCACAATATCGGCCGCTCTCCTGACCTCCTCCTTGACAGACTGAAAAGGATTCATGCGGTCTCCGGGTGACTAACCCCTTTAAGACTGAGCGGTTCAACTCCTTGAAAGCAGGGCGGTTCCCACATGACCAAGGCAGTGGGAGGGCTCAGTAAAGCTCCACGAGAGTTATGGCATCGCCCCCTGATCTTTCATCACCCCCCGAGAAACTCTTCACCGAAGGAACCGATCTCAAATGCTCGCGGATCGCATCCCTTAGCTTGCCGGTCCCAAACCCATGAATTATTCTAAGGCTCCCCTGCCCTGTCACAATTGCCCGATCAATGGTCTTGTCCACCATCACAAGCGCTTCATCCACCCTGTATCCTATAACATTCAGCTCCCTCAAGGCAGGACCGGGCAGCTGCCAGGGCATTGCACCTCCGGATGCCCCCTTCGAAACCGCGCTCTCTGGATCACCGACGGCTTCCAGGTCCTCAACGGGTGCGGCAACCTTCACATTGCCTAAAAGGATGCGAGCCGTGCCTGCAGTTACATCCACTTCCTGGACGACCCCTTTTTGTTTGAGCTTTTTATGGTAGACCCACCCGCCCTTGCGGATATCATGGCCGGCGGGGCCGCACCCGGCTCCCTCTTCCTGCACGAAGCTTTCCATTAATCGGGCGGACACCTCGGCATATTTCTTGTTCACATAGGCCTGGGGCGGAGCCTTTTTGCCCTGCTTGAGCAGATTGACGGCTCTTCTCAGTTCCTCTCTGGCCTCCCTGATGGCCGCTTCGGCCTCTCTCTTTTTCCGCTCCAGAAGCCCTCTTTTTTCCTCCTCCAAGGCCTCCATTCTTTCATGTAGCTCTCTGGATGCTTCATTATGCTTTCTTCTGGCCTCCTCAGCCTCGGACTCCTTACGCTCTGTATCCTTAATCAAGTGGTCCAGCTTTTCTATGAGACGATTGAGGCGAATTTCATCCTGGTCAAGGTATCCCCTCGCCTCCTCAATGAGACGGGAAGGCAATCCCGCGGCCTTGGCAATTTCCAGGGCATGGCTGATTCCGGGGGAGCCGTATTGCAATTTGAAAGTGGGGCATTTCCTGAGTCTGTCGAATTCAACGGAAGCGGTTATCGCGCCTTTCTTGAGCAAACCATAAGTCTTTAAACGATTCAGGTGCGTGGAGATGGCAACAAAAGCGCCCCTGTCTGTGATGTGCTCGAGGAGGGCCATTGCAAGGGCAGCACCCTCGTCAGGATCGGTCCCCATACCCGGCTCATCAATAATCACAAGGCTTTTGGCGTCCGCATGCTCGAGGAGGTATTTCAAATGGACCGCATGTGCCGAGAAGGTGCTCTCACCTGTCTGTATGTCCTGATCATCGCCAATCTCCGCCAGCACCCGATCAAAAACAGGGAGCCTGCTCCCTTCCTGGGCAGGGATGGGAATGCCTGCCTGCGCCATAAGGCTCATAAGCCCGAGGGTCTTCAGAGAAACGGTTTTTCCCCCCCTGTTTGGTCCCGATATGATTAAAAGGCTCTGTCCGCGGTCCATGACAAGGTCGATGGGCACCGGCGGCCCCTGCCCGGCCTCATCGCTGTCTCGCCCCAGGGCGAGCAGGATTGGATTCTTGGCTCCTCTGAGCTCAAGTGCGCACTCGTTACCGATCTCCGGTACTATGCAAGAAAATGCCTCGCTGAACCTTGCCCTGGCATGGATCCCATCAAGCCTCCCTATCACGGCCTGTGCCGTTTTGAGATCGAAGGCCGCCTCCCGGATCATATCGGTGATCCGGGTCAATATCCGTCGTACCTCCTCTCCTTCTTCCTCGTTTAGCTCTGCCAATCTATTATTGTGCTCTATCGCCTCCACGGGCTCCAGAAAGCAGGTTGTCCTTGTCTGGGAGTAATCATGGACAATTCCCTGTATCCGCCCTTTGTATTCGCTCCTGAGGGATATTACGTACCGCCCGCCCCGAACAGTGATCACTTGCTGGTCCTGCCCCCGGCCCGGGATTGCAGCGGAACGCTGCATCTCTTCCAGTTTCTTATGGAGGTCCGACCTGAGCCTGGTTTTTTCCCTCCTTATGCGCTTCAGAGTGCTGCTGGCCGAATCCCTGACTTCACCTCCTGGTGAAAGGGCATTTTCCACCGCCTCAGCCAAGTCCAGGAAATCAGAGGCTTCTCTGACCATCCCCCACAGTCCGGGGCACAGCGATTGTTGAGACCTCAGGAGCTTTTTTGACTGTTGGGAGGCCTTTACCAATCTGAGTATACATATGATATCGTCCGGTTGCAGGTAGGATCCATCGGCTTCGGATTTCTCCAAAAAGGGTGATATGTCTATGAGATCAGAAAATGATATGAACCCCTTCACCTTTAGAAGGAGCCTCATCTCCGAAACCAGCCTGAATTCATAGTCAATGAATGTGATGTCGCTTGAAGGTTTCAGTGATTGGCAATCCGCGCGACCCAACGGGCTGGAGGCGTATCGGGCCAAGACTTCAAGCAGGCTATCGTATCCAAGAACCCGGTATGTACGGTCGATCATGCGAGCGGTCAAAAAACGTGGGTCTTTAGGTCAACAACTTCCTGGCTATCTCGTTTACCTCTTTGCCCTGCGCCTGTCCTGCCATCCTGGCCATGGCCATCTTCATGACTTTCCCCAGGTCCTTGGGGCCGGAAGCCGACAACTCTGAAATAATCTCCTTCACGATACGTTCGATCTCCTCGCGACCCAACTGCTGGGGCAAGTATTCGTAGAAGATCTTCGTCTCCTGCTCTTCTTTTGCAGCCAGATCCTCGCGACCCGCCTTTCTGAATTCCTCCGCGGCCTCTTTCCCTTTTTTCACCATGGAGGAAAGGGTCGCCTGAATTTCCTCGTCCGTCAGCTCTCGTCCCTTTTCCACCTGCTTGTTTTTCAAAGAGGTCTTCAGCATTCTGAGGCATGATACCCGAAGCTGATCTTTGGATTTCATGGCCTTTTTCAGATCTTCCACTATTTTTTCATTGAGAGACATGTGATCCGCTCCGGTGGACTTCTCTTAAAAGGACAGGTAGATTGAGCTATATTTTGAGGAATTATTAATGGAATTGAACAAAGCCAAACTTTTATTATACTTATAAAATAATTCTTGTCAACAGAATTTTACGCGTCACCTTTTGCAACCCTGATAGCCTCGGCAAGATCGAGGCTCCCCTCATATATGGCCCTTCCGGTTATCATCCCGATCACCCCGTGCTCGGCCAGCGGCAGTAAACGGAGAACATCGGAAATTCCCGAGATACCCCCCGAGGCGATGACCGGGGTCTGCACAGACCTGGCAAACTCGCTCGTAGCCTTGACATTCGGCCCTGTGCCCATTCCATCCCTCTGAATGTCAGTATAAATGATCGAAGATACCCCCACCCCTTCATACCGCTTAGCCAGCCTGAGGGGCGTCAAATCAATCTCCTGTGTCCAGCCCTCAAGTGCCACCCGGTCCTCCCTGGCATCGATCCCTAAAATGATCTTGCCGGGATAGCGGTCGCAGGCATTCATGACAAAATCAGGGTCCCTGTAAACCGCTGTGCCGAGAATTACGTACGACACGCCAGTGTCGAAATATGCCTCAACACTTGCCATATCCCTCACACCGCCCCCGAGCTCTACAGGGATCGGCACTGCGGCCACAATTCTCTTTATGGTACTGTGGTTGGCAGGTCTTCCCTGAACCGCACCGTCAAGATCAACCAGGTGGAGTCTCTCCGCCCCCTGCTCATACCACCTCCGTGCCATCTCCTCAGGGGAGTCCGAATACACCGTCTCTTCCCACATTCGTCCCTGCCTGAGCCTGACACAGCGCCCTTCCTTAATATCTATGGCGGGGATGACAATCAAGGCTTCTTCTCCTCTCCCCCCTCCCGGCCACCTGGCATCTCCTTCAACATTTTACCGAGACCATAGAGCGCCAGCTCCTCCACCGTCATCCACCGTCCCCTGCCCTGCCTGAATATCGCCCAGTCAAGGAGGTTCTCCGAAAGGGAGCGCTGGGTCTTGTCGAACTTTCCCTTCCATAGGATCCTGCCGTCCTCCGGCCTGATCATGTGGAGATCAAAGGCCACAGAGGCCGGGCGATTTACCGCATAATCGGTCCCGGCCCTTTCCTGCCAGCGGTAGATGTGGCCTGCCAGCACAGCATCCGCACCAAAGGCCTTTCCAATCTTCTGAAGCAACCTGACAGTCCCCACTCCCAGGCATTCATCAGAATCCAGGATGCTCGATGACACGCCTTTGGCCTGCCCCGGGGATATGAGCTGGTATTTTTTCGACTCCACCATTCGATCGAAAAGGGCATCAGTCATGATCCTTGCCGCTACTCCTGGGACAGGCCCGCCCGCATAGACAGATCCGCTGATGGGCCCCCGGACCACCCCCGGTTTTTCGGCGGCAGTCCGGACCGCGCCAAAACCCACCACGACTACTTTGTGGATCACTGGCGCAGGGGGGCTTTCTCCTGTCTTTTTTAGATACCCTGGGTGGCAGCCTGCCATCCCCATCAAAAAAACAGGCAGGGCAACAGAGAAGAAAAGCAAGGGTATCGTAAGAATTTTCCTCTGCATGGGAAATCTCCCTCTCTACAAAAGTCCCTTTGTGGAAGGGACGCCGCCCTCTAACCGGACTTCGATGCCGCAGGCTTGGTCCAGGGCCCTCCCAAAGGCCTTGAATATGGCCTCGGAAACATGGTGAGGCTCGTCTCCTGCCTGCAAGTCCACATGCATTGTGATGCCCGCGTTTGTCACCAAAGCGCGAAAAAACTCTTTGACCAGACCCACGTCGAATTTCCCGGTCATCCGCTTTTTCAGGCTCACTCGGTAAGCCAGTACGGGTCGATTGGAGATATCGAGGACCACTCTCGCCAAGGCCTCATCCATAGGCACAGTGGCCTCTCCATAGCGCCTAATTCCACCCTTGTCCCCCAAGGCCTCCTTAATGGCCTGCCCTATGCATATGCCGAGGTCCTCCACAGTGTGGTGATCGTCAACCTCGGTATCGCCCCTGGCTTTCAGCTCCAGGTCCAGGAACCCATGGGCTGCCATGAGGCTCAGCATATGATCCAGAAATGGAATGCCCGTATCTATCGATGACCGACCGCTGCCATCCAGGTTGAGCGCCAAGCGGACCTCTGTCTCTTCGGTCTTCCTTTCGATTTTCGCGTCACGACTCATGTGTCACCGCCCCAGCTGAATGAAAAAATCGATCTGATGTTCGTTGAAATTTCCCGGGTTCGATCAGTGTACGATGTGCCTTTACATATCCTTATCATTGGAGTGTAAATGTCAAGGGAACGGGGGTATGAACGGAATGGCCTGCTGGTTTATTTACACAAAATATGGGGTTTGAAATTTATATATATACAATATTTATTGTTACACCATAAGTCAATACCCCTACAGAAATTTATCTGCTATTCCTTTTTGACAAAAGGCTTCCCCCCGGGCGCCGCTGTCTGGGGGCCCGGAGTGGAAGCCAAAACGCCTTGATATGGGCTGGTGGAGATGAGGGGAATCGAACCCCTGACCTGTACGTTGCGAACGTACCGCTCTCCCAACTGAGCTACATCCCCACTTCAGTTGTCTGCCCTTTCATGCGATATAATCGCTATCGCAAGAGATTGATTCCGAATTTTTTATTATAACCGAACAGAAACTTAAATCAATGCCTTTTTATACGCCTTCTTGCCAAAAGGATTTGACTTTCGCCCGGTTTGTGATAAGAATTTTTACGCGCCCCCGTAGCTCAGGTGGATAGAGCACCAGATTCCTAATCTGGGTGCCGCGTGTTCGAGTCACGCCGGGGGCACCACTTCTCTTCATCCATGAACCTTGCCCGGCCATACAAACTTCCACCCCGCTCCCCCCACGAGGTCACGGGAGCGATCCTGCAATAGGTCTTGCGCTAATCGGCAGGTGCGTAATAACACCGCTTGGGAGATATCACTTTGCCCTTTTTCTTCAGCTCGCTGATCACCTTGGAGACTTCCTTGCTCTCCACCCCTATCATCTTTGCCACATCGCCCGGCCTGACAGGTTTGCCGGCCTTTTTCATGGCATTCAATACCTTCTTCTCCATTCTCTCACCTCCTGTTCTGATTCCGCTGGGGTAGAAACGGCAACGGAAAATTGACCCACCGCAAAGAGTTCTCCGGCAAGGCGATATCCGATAGGTAATTTAGCTCCTGCAAGGCGCCTGAAAAAGCCGCCTTGATGGGATTGCCCAGATTTCAGGTTCAGAGATTTGTTTGATCTCATTGCCGCGGTAAATGACAATCCCGCCCAGCCATCTACTGCCAAGACTTGAAGCGATCCCATTAATTGCCCTGATGTCCTTGTTGACCACTGTTTGGCGGGATTTGATCTCCATTCCTATAAACCCTGCTTCAGTCTCAAGCAGAATATCCAGTTCCATGCCAGATCTGGTCCTATAAAAATAGATTTCCGCATCAAGCTGGACGGTTTTTATCCACTTAATGAGTTCGGAGACAACCATTGTCTCATATAACTGCCCTGTAATTTCACCCCTAAAACCGGATCGTAAAATATACAGGAAAAATGTTTTATCAACCTTAATTTATCCCTGGAGACATTCACATGTCACACGGAAACCTTCAAAAAAACATATGAAATCATAGTCCCCCTTTTTTCTTATTATACCGCCCATACGGGAACCAAGTAGATCCGGGTATTTTTAAAATCCATCACATTAAATCCGCCCGTATGAAGGATGAAGGCCCTGGGAGGGGTGTATTCAGATATGAAACTCCTTAGACCGGGAGGAACAGGCTGTCTCCTTGAAAAGCGGGTTTTCACCTCAATGGGATAGATTTCATCCGTTCCTTCCTGCCAGATAAAGTCCACTTCCTTCTTTGACTGGCTGCGCCAGAATCTCAGCCCCTCATAGCCCCCTTTTTGCCGGCTGAGCTGGGTGTAAACGAAATTTTCGAGAATCGCCCCACCGTCAGACCTCCGGTCCGGGGGAACAAAATTATTGATGACGGCATTTCTGAGACCCACGTCTTCAAAATAGACCTTGGGGCTTTTCGTGATCTCTTTTCTCTTGTTTGTGTAAAAGGGCAATAACAGACCGAGTACAAATGTGTTTTCCAGTAAAAAGAGATATTTTTTGATGGTCGGTCGTGATAGCCCTGAACTTACGGACAGTTCCTGCTCTTTTATCAGGCCGCCGGTCTGGAGGCACAGGAGGGTAACAAGCTTGTTATATCCATCGATGTCCGCTATTTCACCTATGTCCTTTATATCTCTTCTTATGTAAAGAGAGTATATCTCCTGCAAGTCTTTCTGCATGATCAGCGGGTTGCTTTTCAATGAGACGCCAGGATAGCCCCCACAAATCAGGTACTCTTTCAGTAAAACGTTGACCCGTGAAATATGAGAAGGGTTAATATCATGAATCGCCTTTTCGGGCTCTTCGCCGGTGAGCCAAAACCGGAAATTCGCCCATTCAAGCGCCTTTTTCAATTCATCCTCTTTCCTGAACTGTAAAAATTCCTGAAAATCAAGGGGTCTGACATTAAAGCGAAATACCCTGCCCGTCAACCGGTCGGTGAATTTTTTCTTTATCTCCAGGGAAGACGATCCGGTGACGATAAACTTGAGTCTCGGTTTGTAATGATCATACAGGTATTTCAGAAAGGAAGAAGGCCTGTCAAGATGCTGAATCTCATCGATAAACACGTATACCCTGTCCTGACCCGCCCATCCGTTATCCTTAAGGACCGACCAGAAGTCATTGAAGTCTTTCAGGCCGTTAATAAGGTTAAAGTCATGTATGTTTTCGAGGTCAAAATAAAAGATCCCGGACGGCGGGACCCCGCTTTTCAGTAGGTGCCTGATCAGGAGATATAACATCGAAGTCTTTCCGGTCTGTCTTGCCCCGGTCAACAGGATGATATTCTCGCTCTCCAAATACCGGACAACCTCTTCAAGCATTTTTCGCGGCAACAGATTTTCGGGAAATATGATGTCCATGGAAAGAAGTTTACAATTTCTGACTGAAATTGTCAATCATATGCTTTAATGCTTACTTTTTTCTTTGATTTGATTGTAAATATGGTGAGGTCAGCCGTTAATGTTTGACAAAACACAATTTGCGAACCCCCAAATGACCTGGAAGCTTTTTTTATGGCAAGACTGAAGTTGTCCCGAAAATAGTTGGAAGTTAAGAAAAGGGTGGCGGTTCATCCTGCCGATTCGTTAGAATCGGATTAAGGAAAACCAAGGCGACCGAAGGACTTCGCCTGAGATCCTTCGCACTTCGTGCCCAGGATGACGACCTCCCTCCGTCATTCTGAGTGAAGCGAAGAATCTCATCACTACCCAAGCCCATCCAAGAAACGCATAAAATCATAGCTGTATCCCTCACTACCCATGTTGTTTTGCCGGTCTGCCTCATGCCAGTGAGGACGACTACCGGCATTTCTTGGAGTGCTTTTGTGGTTGCGTAGCCTATGTCTCGTTCTATATATATGTCATGATTGATCACGTAACAGTGTCTTTTTGACATTATATCAAGAAAAATATGTCACGCGGCCGGGCCTGAAAATCCCCTTCATCCGAGTGCACCGGCAAGGGCGTAGGCGGACCACGCAGGCCTAAACAACACCCTCAGGTCCCCACGCTCTTCTTCAGACAAATAATCTCTCGTAAAAACCACGGCCTTTTCGAGTTTGGCATGCCCGGCCAGGGTATAAAAAACCCGTGGCACACTTCTCTGGCGTGTCAGGGAATACTTCACCTCCACAGGAACCACTCTCCTACCCTTTACAACCAGGAAATCGACTTCGGAGCCGGTGTTGGTACGATAGAACCACAGACCGCTCCTCCCAACGCCCTTGACAAGTTCGGAGAAGATGAAATTCTCCACCAATAGACCCGCATCCGTCCTCATGTCCAATGACTCGAATGTACTGAAAACCGCGTTCCTGATGCCCGTATCCAGGAGGTAAAGCTTGGGGGTCTTGATAATCGCCTTTCCGAGATTCACAAAATAGGGCCGCAAAAAGGCCGCGACATAGGTTCCTTCAAGGGCGTGGAGGTATTTTTCCACAAAGTGCCGGCTGAGCCGGACATTCTTTGCCACCTCGTTGACCTTGAGCAGGCCGCCGCTCTGTACCGAAATGAACCGGACAAGACGGTTGAAGCCCGGCACATCCTCTATCTTCAGAAAGTCGCTGATGTCCTTTTGCACGTACGAGCTGTAGATCTCCTCCAGCAGGCGGATCTTTTCGGCCCTATCGGGCGTCTTCACTACCCCCGGATACCCGCCGAACACTACGAACTCCTCCATAAACCTCTGGTACTGGTCCGATTCGAATCTCATGATCCTCCCCAGGTCCCGGGTGTCTCCCGCCCCCTTGAAGCGGAGGAACTCCCCGAAACTTACCGGGTACAGCTCAAACAGGTGTTTTCGGCCGGTCAGGGTCTCTTTGACCTGGCTCTTTATCTGGAGGGATGACGACCCGGAAACTATGAATTTTATGTCGAGGCCAAGGTCATAGTACTGTTTTACTAAGAGGCCGATTTCCGGGACCCGCTGGGCCTCGTCCAGGATAACAAAGGACTTCTTGTTCGGGACGCCGTAGTATCTTATGAAATCAAAGAAGTCCCGGTCGTTCCTTACGAAGTCAACCAGGGCAAAGGCATCAAGGTTGAAATAGAAGACCTGTCCGGGCTCAACCCCCCGAGCGGTGATAAGATCTTCAATGATCTTTTTGATAAGGAAGGTCTTTCCAACCTGCCTTGCGCCCACCACCACGGTTATCTCCCTGGAATCCAGGTCACGCAGGAGAGCGTCATAGATCTCCCGCCTGATGTAGGGTCCAACAGGGAACCGGTAACCGGGCCGCCGCCAGGGATTTTGAAGGTCGAAGGTGTTTTTCATCTTGGTATATTTAGATGATAATGGATAATTACCTTGGTATTTTGTAATTATAGAATGAAAAAATCAAGATAATTATTGCCTTCCGGACAAAAACAAGACAGCAGTCATGGGATGGGAACCGCCATCCAAGAAACGCATGAACTCACCTCCCCATCTCTACTACTGGCTCATTGATTTTGAGGCCCGCATCTTAAGAGCAATACGTGCTCAAGGGACAAACCTTCTAGAGGGCAGGTGTCTTTACCGGCGAGTTTTGTCCCTCCATTTTCCCTGATCATATCATCCCCATCGCTACAGAGCGCGGCCTCAACCAGCCGATCTATCGTCTTCCCAAAGATGAATCTTCCCTCCGTGTCACACCTTTCATATTCAAAAGACCTCGCCCCGGTAAAGACACTCCAGAAACTCTTCAACAGGCATCACATCCACGCCGTCAAAACGGTAATACCTCCTGCCGCCGTAAATCCCGATCATGCGCTCCACCCGGATCCCCTCCCGCCCGGCCAGGGAACGCATGGCCCTTTCCCACCGCCTGTCCCACCTCTCGGCAGCCTTTACCTCCAGGCAGACCACGCTGGCCGGAGAGCCGTGTTGTCGTTTCTTGGTCTCCACCACGAAGTCGATTTCAACCCCGCCGCCGGTCCTGTAGTAAAAGATCGGCCTGTTCCTGTTCCGGGTGTGATTGTAAACCCTCAATTCGTGGTAAACCATGGTTTCCAGGGCCGTGCTCCTCCACACCCTGTCCACGGGGTCGAAGAGGAGGCCTGCTGCGGCCCGCGCCACACCGGGATCGAACCAGTAGAACTTGGGATGGGCCTGCTCCCGCACCTTGACCCCCGGACGATACGCCGGCAGAAAATACCCCAGAAGCGTGTCCACCAGGATGGAAAAGTACACGTCCACGCTGCTCCGGGGGACCGCGGCCTCGCGGGATATATTCTGCCCGTTCACTATCTGGCCGTTGAGCTGGCCCGCAACATTGAGGAACCGCAGGAACGGATGAAGACGCCTTACAACGCCCTCCTCCCGGATCTCCTCCTTGATGTACGTGTGCACATAGGAGTTGAGGATGTCAGGGGCGTTTCCGCGATCAAGCTGCACCCAGGGGAGAAGGCCCCACATGAGTGAGAACTCCATGTCAAAGTCCCGCCCGAGCTCCCTGAACGAAAAGGCGTCGAGGCGTCGCGTGAGGGCGCGTCCCCCGAGGAGATTCGTTCCCCTTCGCCGCAGCTTCCTTGCCGATGAACCGCTCAGGGCAAACCTCCACTTCCTCGTCTCCATCAGGCGGTGCACTTCGTCAAGCAGGCCGGGTATCTTCTGGATCTCATCTATCACGATCCAGGAATGTTCCGGCGCATCCCCGCCCATTGCTTCCAGGTTGCCGGGGTTTGTTGAAAGCTCCAGGTACACCGAGGAGTCGAGGAGATCGAAGAAGGGAGTGCCGGGAAACATCTTCCTGAGCCACGTGGTCTTTCCCACCCCACGCGGGCCGAAGAGAAAGAATGACCGCTCCGGCACATCAAGGAGTCGTTCTATATATGCCCTTTCCATAGGGCAATTATACATGTATCATGTAGAATTGCAATGTAATTTTACAACAAGAATGTATTTCCGCCGCACCTCTCTGCCTGACATCCATGTTGCAAGCCGCCCGCCTTCCGTCGGGCTGGCCTTACTCCCTCAGCCCTAATCCTGCCGCCGGGCTTTAGGGATATTATCGAAGCTGATGGGTCAAAATCAAGTGACTGGGTGAACCTCCTCCTTATCTCGGGCCTTTGAGTTGCCGAGTTGATTTTTGGCTTGACTGAAACAGGTATTTTGCCTAAATTGGAAAGTTCAGTTTTCTATATCGGCTTTCCCAAAAGTTAAATTGTTACAATTCCTTAAAGGAGCATCACCATGTATGCCGTCATTCAGACCGGGGGGAAACAATACCGGGTGGCTCCCGGCGACCAAGTCAAGTTCGAGAAACTAATCGGATTACCGGGCGATACCGTAAGCTTTGAGCAGGTGCTGCTCACTTCGGATGGCGACAGCGTCCGATTGGGTCGACCTTTCGTTGAAAACTCCAAGGTTGTGGGCAAGATAGTCCATCAGGGGAAACATCGGAAAGAGGTAGTATTCAAGTACAAGAGAAGAAAGGGGTATCGAAGAAAAAGGGGGCACAGACAACAATATACCCTCGTGAAGATTGAGAACATCGAAGGTTAAACCTTGTTTACAGTCCCTTATAAGAGGTAAAGGAAATGGCACACAAAAAGGCAGGCGGAAGCTCCCGGAATGGAAGAGACAGTGCCGGCCAGAGATATGGCGTTAAAAGGTTTGCCGGCCAGAAAGTGAGGGCCGGGAATATCCTTGTTCGCCAGAGAGGCACGAAAATACACCCCGGCAATAATGTAGGGCTTGGAAAAGACTACACCATATTTGCCAAGATAGACGGCACTGTCACCTTTGAGCGTTTCGGAAAGAACAAAAAGAAGGTGAGTGTTTACGCTGTCTGACCCGAATCGCAAAGGAAAAGGTGGCGGCACCATGCACCTCATCCCCCGAGAAGCCGCATGAAGTTTCTGGACGAAGTGTTTATTACGGCCAGATCAGGAGACGGGGGAAGAGGCTGTATTAGTTTCAGGCGGGAAAAATTCATCCCAAGAGGGGGACCGGACGGGGGCGACGGCGGGAATGGAGGCGACGTAATCTTCAGAGCGACTCGCCGACTTGTCAGCCTGAGTGAGTACGGTTCACGCACCTATTTCAGGGCGCAAAACGGTGGACCGGGAAAAGGGAAAAACCGTTCGGGCAAAAGAGGAGCCGATCTCATTCTGGAAGTCCCCTTAGGCACAACAATACAGGACGCACAAACCAGCGAGGTCTTGGCCGACCTGATCCATGACAAGCAAGAAGTGCTTCTGATCCCCGGAGGGAGAGGAGGCAAAGGCAACCAGCATTTCGCCACCCCAACCAACAGGACTCCAAGGTTTGCCCAACCCGGCATTCCCGGCCAGGAAAAAAAATTCAGGCTGTCTCTTAGGTTCCTTGCAGACATAGGGCTGATCGGCCTGCCTAATGCGGGTAAGTCCACCCTCCTTTCCCGTCTTACCAGGGCCCGTCCCAGAGTGGACAGCTACCCCTTTACCACCATTGACCCCAACCTGGGAATTATGACCCTTGAAGAGGGCAGCTCTCTTGTGCTGGCCGACATACCGGGACTCATCGAAGGGGCGAGCATGGGCCGGGGGCTCGGGCACCAGTTCCTGAAGCACATTGAGCGGACCAGCCTGCTTTTCCATCTCCTGGACATCACTTACCAGCCCCGGAATGATCTCATTGAAGATTTTCACATCCTGAGAAAGGAACTGGAAGCGTACAACCCCGCCCTGATGCGCAAGCCGCAGGTTGTACTGCTCAATAAGATGGACCTTTACGGACCAAGGCATCGGGATATTGAAAAGGTGAAAAGGGCCATCGGGCAAATGGGGCTGGAAACTCTAAGCATTTCCGCACTGACCGGGGAAGGCATCGAGGAACTCAAGGCGATGATTCGTGAAAAATGGCATGGAAGATAGTCTGAGAAAAAAATTTGTCAAAAGGGCAAAAAGGGTAGTGATCAAAGTAGGCAGCGGGGTCCTGACAGGATCCCGCGGACTCAACAGGGGCGTTATTGACCGCCTTACCAAGGATATCAGCCTCCTGAGAGATGATGGCATTGAAGTAATATTAGTCTCCTCCGGCGCCATCGCCGCAGGACTCCGGAAAATGGGCCTCGCCAGTAGACCCCAGTCCGTATCGCAGCAGCAGGCAATGGCTGCCGTAGGCCAAACCACCCTGATGATGGCCTACGAAAAGGCGTTTAGCCGACATGGCCACAAAGTAGCCCAGGTCCTGCTGACCCGCGATGACCTGACCCACAGGCGCCGTTATCTAAATGCCAGGAACACCATCTTTACGTTGCTCGCGTGGAAAATCATCCCGGTCATCAACGAAAACGACACTGTTGTGGTGGAAGAAATCAAGTTCGGCGACAATGACAACCTGAGCGCCATGGTTACCAACCTGACCGAGGCCAATCTGCTGGTGAACCTTACGGACATAGACGGGCTTTACGATAGCAATCCCAGGGACCATAAAGAGGCTAAGCTGATCCGGGTGGTGGAAAAGGTGGACAGGTCGGTATACAGATATGCCGGGTCCATCCCCGGTTTTCTGGGCACAGGGGGTATGGCGAGCAAGGTAAGGGCTGCCCAGAAAGTGGCACTTGCCGGGGTCCCTACCATCATTGCCAATGGGCTCAAGCAGGGTATCCTGACCAAAATATTTTCGGGCGATGAAGAGGGGACTCTCTTTCTCCCCCGAGAGGTCTCCCTGTGCAGCAGAAAACACTGGATTGCCTTTACAAAGTCGCCTAAAGGAGCGCTCGTCATTGATCGTGGTGCCGAGGAGGCCCTTGTCTCGCGGGGCAAAAGTCTTCTGCCTTCCGGCATAAAAGAAGTGAGGGGCAGATTCAGCCTCGGCAATGCCGTTGTCATCCTCAATGAGCAGGGCAAAGAAGTGGCCGTAGGCATGGTCAATTACCATTCGGGTGACATCAAAAAGATCATGGGTCTCAAGACTTCAGAGATTGAATCGGTGCTGGGTGTCAAGCACGATGATGAAGTGATCCATCGGGACAATCTCATCCTTGCCAGCCAGATGGAAGAAGGAGACAGCCTATGTCAATTGCAAACATGATTGAGCAGATGGCAGAGGAGGCCAAAAAGGCCTCCCGTCAATTGAGGCGGATTGAGCGACCTCAAAAGGATGCTGCACTGGAGTCCATGGCCGCGAGGCTCATGGACAGGCAGGCGGAGATCATAAAGGAAAATCAAAGGGACCTGAATGCGGCAAAGGAGGCGGGTCTTTCAGCGGCCATGATCGATCGGCTCACGCTCAATGAAAAAGTCATCAGGGAAATGGCGGAGGGTCTCAGGGAAGTAGCGACGCTGCCCGACCCCGTAGGACAAGTGACCGGCATGTGGGTGCGACCCAACGGCCTGCAGGTAGGCCGGGTCCGGATACCTCTGGGAGTCATCGGTTTTATTTATGAATCCCGGCCAAACGTTACTGTCGATGCCGCCGCTCTGTGCCTTAAATCAGGCAACGCGGTTATCCTGAAAGGGGGATCCGAGGCTATCCATTCCAATTTGATCCTTGCAAAGCTCCTTGCCGAAGCCCTGATTGAAACAGGACTCCCTGCCAAGGCCGTCCAGGTGGTGCCTACCACGGATCGAGAAGCGGTAAAGATAATGATCGGCCTCGATAATTATCTTGACGTGATCATCCCGAGGGGTGGGGAGGGTCTGATCCGATTTGTGGCGGAACACTCCCGGGTGCCCGTGCTCAAACATTACAAAGGGGTCTGTCATATCTTTGTGGATGAATCCGCCGACCTGGAAACCGCCCTGAATGTATGCTTCAACGCAAAGGTACAAAGACCCGGGGTCTGCAACGCCATGGAAACACTCCTTGTTCATGAGCGAATTGCCCCCGAGTTCCTTCCTGCCATGGCAGAACGCTTCAGGGAGGCGGGAGTGGAAATCAGGGGCTGCACCAAAACAATAGAGCTGGTTCCGGAGGCCAAGCCGGCGGGAGAAGAGGACTGGCCGGCCGAATTTCTCGATCTGATTCTCGCCGTAAAGGTGGTCCCCGGCATGCAGGAGGCCCTGGATCACATAGAAAGGTACGGCTCAAACCACACAGAGGCCATTATTACACGAGACTACCAGAATGCCCGGAGCTTCCTCGCTGCAGTTGACTCCTCCGTAGTATTGGTCAATGCCTCCACCCGGTTCAATGATGGGAACCAACTGGGACTGGGCGCTGAAATCGGGATCAACACCTCAAAACTCCACGCCTTTGGTCCCATGGGACTTGAGGAGCTGACAACAACCAAGTTCATTGTCTATGGCCAGGGGCAGATCAGGATATAAAAGGGGGTTTTATTGAGACTGGGAATCCTGGGGGGGACCTTTGACCCCATACATCTCGGGCATCTGAGGGCTGCGGAGGAAGTAAGCGAGCACCTGGAGCTCGAAAAAGTCTACCTCGTGCCCTCGGCCTCCCCTCCTCATAAGACGCAGGTGCGGCTGACCCCTTTTCACCACCGGCTGGCAATGACCCGGCTCGCCGCTGAGGATTCCCCTATGCTGGAGGCCATGGACCTGGAGGGAAGGCGCCCCGGCCTCTCATACTCGATTGTAACCCTCAGGGAATTTCACGAGCTATTCGGTCCAGATACCGAACTTTTTTTCATCCTCGGCGTGGATGCCTTTCTTGAAATCAAGACGTGGAAAGAGTACCGAAGTCTCTTCGACTATGCCCATTTTGTGGTTCTCCGCCGGCCCGGGTACGGCCCTGACGAGCTCCAAGCCCTGATCATGGACCTCGGCCTGAAAAGAGAAACCGGGTCCAGGCCGGGGATTCCGGAGATTTATGTTGCTCCCTCCGGGCGCCATTTGATCCTCATGAGTACCACCCTGATGGATATCTCATCTACCCGCATCAGGGAAATGGCGGCCGAGGGCAAATCCATCAATTTCCTTGTCCCCGGACGTATCAGGGATTACATAATGGAAAAAGGATTGTACACAAGCCGTGGAATCCCTGCATAAAGCAAAATTATGTCTCAGGATTATCCAGGAAAGAAAGGCCATTAACCCTGTCCTTGTGGAAGTAGGCGGGCTCACTTCGGTGACAGACTACTTTCTTATTGCGAGCGGAAATTCAAGCAGGCAGATTCAGGCCATCTCAAAGCATCTCCAGAGAAGAATGCGTGAAGAGGGCTTTCGGCCTTACGGCATAGAAGGGGAGCGGGAGGGGCACTGGGTACTTATGGACTTTGGCGACGTGGTTATTCACCTGTTCTATGAGCCTGTCAGGGAATTCTATGACCTTGAGGGCCTGTGGGCTGATGCACCCAGGATTCATCCGCGACCCCGGCGCCTTAAAAACAGGGGCACGGAATCATGAGACATGGCCGCGCACACCTGACCGGTATCATCTTCCTTGCCCTGTCATTTCACATCCTTTCCTTGTGGGTATGCGCCGAGGCCCATGCCCTTTCGGTGGAAGAAGAAAGGGCCATGGGCAGAGAGTTCCTGACCGAGATCAAGAAGCACTTTGAATTAATAGAGGACAATTTTGCGGACGGATATATCAACGAGCTTGGTCAATACATCACCAAATCGGTTGAGACCAAGTTTTTTCCGTTCCATTTTTATATCATCAAGCATCACGCCCTGAACGCCTTTGCCGGCCCAGGCGGTCATGTCTTCCTGTTCTCGGGCCTGATAGAGGAGATGGACTGTGCGGATGAGCTGGTGGCAGTGATCTCACACGAGGCCGCTCATGTCTCTGCCAGGCACCTGTCCCACAGGATCGAGCGCGGGAAAAGGATCGGAATAGCCACTATGGCCGGGATGCTGGCGGGCATATTGATCGGGGGCACTGCCGCAAAGGCGCTGGTCACAGGCTCCGCGGCAGCGGGTGTCCAGGCACAGCTAGGCTACAGTCGCGACGATGAGCGGCAGGCCGACCAGCTGGGTTTCAAGTATGCCGCTAATGCAGGCTTTGATCCCAAAGGCATGCTCACTGTCTTGAAAAAAATTCAAAAAGGGGGATGGCTCGGGAGCAGTAAGATCCCTCCCTACCTCAGAACCCACCCCAGCGGACCCGAAAGGATGTCAAATATCGACACGCTCCTGTCCGCTTATAAAACTATCCCTCCCAAAGGGGAATCCGAGCGTTTCCGCCGCCTCTTCCCCTTTTTCAAGACCGTGGTTCGGGCCACGTCTCTCGAGCCGCACGAGGCGGAAAGGCAGTTCATGCTGGACCTGGCGGAGGGCGAACTGAAAGAAGACTCCCGCGCCGCCCTTTCTCACTTTGGCCTGGGGATTGTCTATAAGGAGATGTCAGAGCTCGATCTTGCGATCCAGCACTTACGAAAGGCACTGAAAAAGGAGCCCGACTTTGTCCCCATTCTGGCCAACCTGGGAGAAGCCTATCAGATGAACGGACAGGACAGAGAAGCCATCAGGGTGTTGGATAAAGCCAGAGAGCTGGACAGCTCGGATAGGACAACGATCTTCCTGCTCGGTGTCTCCTATGAAAACCTCCACCAGTACCGCAGGGCTGTGCGGTTGTTCGAAAGGCTTATCTCCCTCAAACCGGTTAACAAGGAAGTCTATTATCACCTCGGGCTTTCATACGGGAGGCAGAACAGGCTTGGCTTGGCGCACTACAACTTCGGGCTTTACTTCAAAGAGCTCGGGGAGAAGAAAAAGGCAAGATTCCACTTCAGAAAGGCAGAGGAGTTGTCCCGGGAAAACCCGGCCTTAGAAAAGCGAATTCGTCAGGCCATGGAGGAGATGGGCTAAAAAGAGGGAGGCATGACTAAGAGCCGCCTTTCAGCTGCCGCTCTCTCTGCTCCAAGAAACTTCTGTAAAAACGGTAGCTATGGGTTTCCTCATAGGAAATCTCTTGTATGGGAACATGATCAAAGCTCAAGATCTGGGCCCCGGGGCAACTTAGAATGATGGGCGAATGGGTGGAAATAATGAACTGCCTTTTTCCCCGGCTTACGATTTTCTGGAGGCTCTTGAGAAATGCCAGCTGATTTGATGGGGAAAGGGCTGCTTCCGGTTCATCCAGGAGATAGAGCCCTGCCATCCCGCAGCGATTCTCGAAAAAGGAGATAAATGATTCGCCGTGCGATTGCTGGTGAAAAGAGCGCCCCCCGTAATACCTGAGAATGTCAGGATCCGTCATGGTCATGTCGTCGATGCTCGCTGCATAATTAAAAAAATTCTCCGCCCGGAAAAGAAATCCCTTCCTGAAGGTGCCCTCCGATTTTGATGTGTCCAGCAGGAGGAAATGATAAAGCCTTGTCTCAAAAGGATTGCGGTGGACCACATGTGTCTTTTCACCGCCCCAGACCATCAGGCCGTAGCGACGCGCCACCGCCTCAAGGAGAGTGGATTTTCCGGTGCCATTCTCTCCAACGAGGAAAAGGACCTCGCTTGTGATGTCCAGTCGATCAGTCTCCTGAAACACACTGAGGTTGAACGGATAACGATCTGTTGTGGGGAAAAGACTGTTGAGTATCCGAATTGATTTGACGAACATGCGAGCTTCCTCGCTGCAATTCCAACCTTAGCTTCAACTCCTCCATTGTATGGGGAGAGGCGCCCCTCCTGAAAGGCCGCTCCCGGGAACCGGGCCCGAACGGGCCGCCCGGAATGAGGACTACTCTGAGGTGATGTAATCCTCCCTCACAGGCGAGAACACCTCCACGATAACCGCATCCTCAAGCGCCTCTCCGGCGTGCTCCACATCTCCGCGGATGCACCAGCCGTCTCCCGGACCGGCTTCGAACACCTCTTCCCCGATGCGCAGGTTTAGCCGGCCGGATACCACAAATCCCGTCTGTTCATGGGGATGGCTGTGAGCCGGTATCGCGGCACCTGCCTTAAGTCTGAATTCACACATGGATGTCCTGTCTCCGTAGACAAGGGTCTTGAGCAGCACGCCTGCTGCGGGTTCCTTATAACCTTCATCACTTTTCTTGTAAAACATACCTGCTCCTTTCGCACTCCATTGTATTGACGAAGTAACGAGTTAGCCTTTTTAAAAGGACAATCCTCAACCGCAAAACCAATCCGATTCCGGAGACCCCTTTCCATGGCGAAGTTCTTCTATCATCTTTGTGTCAGGTGGAGGGAACTCATATCCATCAAGCTCCTCCGGCTTGACCCACCTCATTTCCTGTCCTTCGAGGGCCTTTGGCTCACCCCCCTTGCAGGTGCAGTGGAAAAAGTGCAGTGAAACGCGCTTGGACCCGTAATCATGCTCCAGGGAACAGAGGGCCTTATGGACCGATACATGAAGCCCGAGCTCCTCCCTTATCTCCCGCTCGAGGCAATGCCTCAGGCTTTCGGCTTCTCTTTTCTTACCGCCCGGGAACTCCCACAAACCTTCAAGATGGCACCCCCGGGGGCGCCTGGCGATCAGCACCCTCCCATCCCTCCAGATCACGGCAGCGGCCACATGGAAATGGGGTTTTTTATTCACCCTCCTCACGCTCCACCCCTTTCAGTCTCAACCTCAAATATCCCTCTTCGGCCTCTTCGTGGCCGGGAGAGATGTCGATGATGCGCTTGTAGGCCTCAAGCGCCTCCTGGTATTTCCCCAGCTTTTCCTTGAGCTTCGCCAACTGGAGCAATAACCCCACATCCCTGGGTCTGCGCCTGAGGATCTCCTCCATCTCTTTTACCGCCAGCTCCGGCTTATCCATCTTCAGATAGCAAACTACCAGGTATTCCCTGAGCATGGTCTGGTCCGGATCCGCCTTGAGCCCCCTTTGCATAATGGGGATGATCCTTCCATAATCCCCCTCGCTGTTGAGATAGTCGAAGATGTAACGGTAGATATCAATGGCCTTGGGTTTCAGTTTCACAAGAACCATGGCTTCATCAAATGCCTTCTTCTTCTTTGCCTGCCTCTGGTAAATATCAAAAAGGATCTGGTGGACCTCCGGGTCATTGGGGTGCGCCTTCAAATATTTTTCCAAATAGATCAGGCTTCCGGCCAGGTTGCCCGATTCGTATTCAAGTACGGCAAGGTTGTATATCACAGTCTCGTTTGCAGGGTCCAGTGAGAGGACCTGTCTGTATGCCTCTTTCAGTGCCTCCTTTTTCCCCTGCTTTTCCCTGAGCCTGGCAAGAAGGATCCATGCCTCAAGAGATCTGCGGTTCTTATGGATAATAGCAGTGAGATTCTTCTCGGCACGATCAAGCTCGCCCATTTCTATCTCCCGCCGGGCCAATTTCAAGCGGCTGTCTTCGTCCGCTGATCCTAACTCCACCGCCTTTTCCAGATAATAATCAGCATGGGCCTTCTGGCCCAATCTCTCGTACAGGTAAGAGAGATTGTAATAGAGATTCCCATCCTTCTTGTCCAGGTCTGCCGCAAGCAGATAGTAGGAAATGGCCTCTTCATACCGGCCTGTCTCCGTGCAGAGATACCCAAGGTGCTTGTAAATGGTGAGCCGGTCCTTCTCGCTCAAGCGGCTTAGGAGGGCCTTATATTCACCTATCGCGGCCCTTTTCTTCCCGTACCTTTCAAGTGCATCTGCCAGCCCGCGCCTGGCCTCCAGGTCCTCGGGGTCAAGCTTGACCAGCCTCTTTAATACCGAGATCACACCATCGGCATGATGCATGGCCCGGTAAACTCCGAGCAGTTCATTAAGGATCTCCTTGTCCGGTTTTTTCCCGGCCCTCCCCTCAAGGATACCCGCAGCCTTGCCCAATTGTCCCTGTGCCTTATATTCGCTCAGGAGCCGCTGCTCGATTTTCCTGTCCTGGGGAAGGGCGCTATGGGCGCGTTCCAGGAGAGAGAGCCGTCTCTTTGCATTGATTATCCTGTTCGCCCTTTCCAGCCAATCCTCTGCGTAGGGACGCACCTTCCAGTCCATATAGGCAAGGTCACGGGTGCGGTACTTTATCCATACCCGAAATCGGTACTCATTTAGGCCTTCGGGCTCCGAGAGCAGGTTGGCCAAGGGCGCTTCTTCGTATCGCAAGCGCTCCACATCCAGGTCCTTGGTCCACAGACGAACCTCATGGTTAAAGGGGATGTTCGTGAAAATCTGAAGTATTTTGATCCTGTCACTTGGATGCAATAAGATGCTCTCGCCGGAAAGGAAAGTGCGGGGCTCTCCATTTATACTGATCTGGATGTAGTTGAACCTGGGGGAGGAAATGAAGTCTCCATACCGGTAAAACCAAAAAAGAGCCAGACCGGCTACAATCAGGAGGCCAATGAGTAAGGAAGGATGAAAGGCGGGCTTTTTCTTTTTCGGAAGCTGCCGGCGCCCTCTTGCGACTTTCGGATCAGGGCCCATAACTCTGATGTTAGCGCTTTATTCCCACGAAGCAGATCTCCCGTGGTTTTAACGGCTTTGAAGGCTACTTCCTGCGGCCTGATTTCCTGGCGAAAGTGCCCTCCCAGATCAAAAGCAGGGGGCTTGCTACAAAAATGGATGAATATGTCCCCACAATCACGCCCACAAGGATGGCAAAAGCGAAATCATGAATGACGCCGCCCCCTAAAACGTACAGGGCCAGCACTACGAATAGGGTCGTGGATGAGGTGAGGATGGTCCTGCTCACGGTCTCGTTGATACTGGCATTCATCACCTGTTCAAAAGGTCTTCGTCTAAACCGTCTGAGGTTCTCCCTGATCCGGTCAAAGACAATAATGGTGTCGTTGAGCGAGTAGCCCACGATAGTGAGAAGCGCGGCGATCACGGCCAGCGATATCTCCCTGTCGGTGAGAGCAAAAGCCCCCACGGTAATGGTCACATCATGGATGAGTGCTACAATGGCGCCCAAGGCATACTTGAGCTTCAAAAACCAGCAAAGACCGACTGTCACGATCATCGCGATTACTATGAGCCATGTAACGCTCATCCCCAACAGGGAAGCCACATACACAACAAATGCCAAGGAGAGGGCCATCACGATGCTCATGAGCCATTTGAGCTCAAAGCGACCCGAAATATAGATGGCAATGAAAAGGATCGCATAAAAAATAGCGAATAGCGCCTTCTGCCTGAGATCCCTTCCCACCTTGGGACCTACCATTTCCACCCGCCTGACCTGCACTCCCTGGCCGAATTCAGTAATCAGGGCCTGTCTCACCCTCTCGCTCAGCCCGCTCAGCTCGATGTTGGTCTGACGGACCCTGATGAGGTATTCAAATGCCCCCTTTTCTCCGAACTCCTGTATGATGCTGTCCTGGAGATGCACCGGCTTCAGGGCCGACCTCAGTTCGGCAGGAGTGTGCCTGTGCTCCAGTTTAACTTGTATCAATATGCCTCCGGTGAAGTCCACGCCATAGTTGGGCCCGCCCCTCCATAAAAGGAGCAGGAAGGTCAAAACTATGATTGAGGTCGACACCATGAATGCGGCCTTACGTTTCCCGATAAAATCGATATTGATACCCGGCTTGATAAATTCCATTTGCAGGCTCCAGCGTTAAATACTCAATCTCTTCATTCTTTTCACAACAAAGAGGTAATCGAAAACGATCCGGGTGACAAAAATGGCCGTAAAGAGGCTTGCAATGATGCCGATGCTGAGGGTCACCGCAAATCCTTTTACAGGCCCGGTGCCAAATTGAAAGAGCACAAGGGCCGCAATCAGGGTAGTCACCTGGGCATCAAGGATGGTAACAAGTGCCTTTGCATATCCTGCCTCTATGGATGCCCGCGGGGTTTTACCAACCCGCAGCTCTTCCCGAATCCGTTCGAAAATCAATACATTGGCATCCACCGCCATACCGATGGTCAGGATGATCCCGGCGATGCCAGGCAGCGTGAGTGTTGCGCCGAAAAATGCGAGCCCCGCCATAATGAAAAGGATGTTGAGCAGGAGGGCGCAATCCGCAATCGCGCCCGACAACCCGTAGTAAACTATCATAAACAGAATCACCACGGCACCCCCTATGAGCATGGACTTGAACCCCTTTTCTATGGAATCCTTGCCAAGAGAGGGCCCAACGGTCCTTTCCTCGATAATCTTGACAGGGGCCGGGAGCGCGCCAGCCCTCAGCACAATGGCCAAGTCCTTGGCCTCTTCCATGGTAAAGCGGCCTGTTATCTGGGCCCTGCCCCCGGAGATCCTGTCTTGGATCACCGGGGCCGAATTGACCCTGTTGTCCAGTACGATCGCCAGCCTTTTCTTGATGTTCTGGCCGGTTATCTGCTCAAAAAGTCTCGCACCCCTTGCATCGAATGACAGGGCCACATAGGGCTCATTGTACCGGCTGTCTATCTGGACCCTGGCATCGGTTAGATATTCTCCGGTAAGCAGTGTCCTTTTCTTGAGCAGATAGGGGATCTTCTTCTGCCGGCCGGTGCTCGGGTCAAAACTGTACTGGTAGAGGATTTCATCCCCGGGAGGAATGTTACCTCTCAAGGCCTCTTCAACCGAATGTTCCTCGTCCACCAGCTTGAATTCGAGAAGAGCGGTCTTCCCGATAAGCTCGATCGCCCTCTTGGGATCTTTGATGCCGGGCAATTGGACCAAGACCCGGTTGTCTGCCTGAGGTCTGATATCCGGTTCGCTGACTCCAAACTGGTCCACCCTGTTTCTAATGGTTTCAAGGGCCTGTTCCCCGGCCATCTTCATTATGTGTTCCTTTGCTTTCGAGGTCAGCACCAGCTGATAGGCGGTATTATCATGGCCTCCAGATAGCGGCTTCAGATCGAAATCGGGATAATGATCTTCCATCAGGTTCCGCAATGCTTCCGTGTCCTCGGATCTCATAATGGTCAGGGCGATCTTGTCCGTCCCCTGACGCCTGAGTTCATGGTATCTGATCTTGCGCTTCCGCAAGTCATGTCTGAGTTCCTCAACGATCCGCTCGAGGTGACTCTCTACCGCTTTTACGGCCTGGACTTCCAGCACCAAATGCATTCCTCCCTGAAGATCGAGACCGAGATGGATCTTTTCGGTAGGGAGCACACTGGACCACCATGAAGGCAGGTCTTGTGTGAGTGAGGGGGTGAGATAGATAAACCCCATTAAAATGGTAAAAAAGACGATACCGCTACGCCAACCTAAGCTCTTTGACACGTCCCACTCTCCACTGAAATATTGCCGTAAGTATAGCCTGCGGGGTGTTACTGCCCCCTGCCAATCACCCCCGCAATGGAACCCCTTGAAATCTTCACTCTCACCTTCGGGGCGATTTCAACGGTCACAACATCGTCGGTCAACCCTGTAATGGTACCATGAAGACCGCCCGAGCTGACGATCCGATCCCCTTTTTTGAGCGCCGACAACAACTCTCGGTGCTGTTTCGCCTTTTTTTGCTGGGGCCGAATGAGCAGGAAATAAAAAATTGCGAACATCAGGATCAGGGGAACAAATGCGCCGAACCCGGCGCCTTGACCGCCTGCCCCACCCGTGCCCCCGCCTCCCATTGCATAAGCCAGAAAATTCATATGATCCCTCCTTTTGTCAAAACGAGCGGACCGGGCGCCCTTGATGCTCCGCTGACGGCCCGACCCGTCATCCGGTTTCCTGTGCGATTTTTTAAAGACTCAGCTTCGGACAGACATCTCCGCCCTGGTTTCGTAAAACTTCCTTGTGAATGCTCCAACTTGATCCTGCTTTATAGCTTCTCTTATCTCTCCCATCAATTGCATGTAATAGTGGACATTATGAATCGAATTCAGCCGGTACGACAGTATTTCCCTCGCCATAAAAAGGTGCCGCAGATAGGCCCTTGAAAAACGGGAGCAAGTATAGCATGTGCATCGTTCATCAACAGGCCTTTCATCCTCCGCATACTGGGCATTCTTGATGCTCAGTCTCCCCTCTGAAGTAAACAGGGTGCCGTTTCTGGCATTCCGGGTGGGAATCACGCAGTCGAACATGTCAACTCCCAGCTTGACCGCTTCCACCAGGTCTTCAGGGGTTCCAACGCCCATGAGATAAACCGGCTTATCCCACGGCAGGTATTCAACGACTTGCGCCACCACCTCCCACCTGGTCTCGGGTGCCTCACCAACGGAAAGTCCCCCTAAGGCATAACCGTCAAAGTCCATCTCCACCAAGGCCCTGGCGCTCATTTCCCGCAAATCCGGATACATACCCCCCTGGACAATCCCGAATATCGCCTGTTCGCCCCCCTCCATGAGTTCCCTGCATCTCATGGCCCAGCGGTTAGTAAGCTCCACCGACTTAAGGATATAGGCGTGATCCGCGGGGTACGGTGCGCATTCATCAAGCGCCATAATAATATCCGCGCCTAAGGCCTTCTGGATCTCAACGGCTAACTCAGGCCCTATGAAATGGCTCGACCCATCGAGATGCGACTGAAAGCTCACGCCCTCATCGGTGATAGTCCTCAGCTTCGATAGGCTATAGACCTGGAATCCACCACTGTCTGTCAGGATCGGCCCATCCCAGCCCATGAATCGGTGAAGGCCTCCCAGGCGCTCGATCACCTTGTGCCCCGGCCGGAGGTAGAGATGATAGGTATTGGCCAAAATAATCCTGACACCGGCTTCCCTCAGGTCATCCGGGCACAGCGCCTTTACCGAGCCCTGGGTCCCTACCGGCATGAACACAGGCGTATCAAAGGTTCCGTGTGGGGTGCTGATGCGCCCCGCCCGTGCCCTGCTCTCCCCCGAGCTGTAAAGGACAGTAAATTCCAATTTCTGCTGGTTTCGAACAATAGATCCCAGGCGATTTTCCCTATTATATATCCTTTGACTCCTTGGCCCGGGCTATAACTCCGGAGCCGGAGAGCAAAACCGACCCATTCTCTCTAAAGAATCAGCATGGCATCCCCATAGCTGTAGAACCTGTATTTCTTCTCAACAGCGAATGCATAGGCATCCATGA
>JAOZOW010000004.1:60192-84580 GCA_029933075.1 Deltaproteobacteria bacterium
CCATAGCTGTAGAACCTGTATTTCTTCTCAACAGCGAATGCATAGGCATCCATGATGAACTCCAAACCGGCAAAGGCAGCCACCAAGAAAAGCAAAGAGCTTTTAGGCAGATGGAAATTCGTAATAAGGGCGTCCACCGCCTTAAATCGGAACCCGGGGGTGATAAGTAGGCCTGTTCGCCCCCGGCCCGCCCTGGGGATCCCCTCGGGCCCCGAGGCCGTCTCCAGGGCACGGACCACCGTGGTTCCCACAGCAACGACCCGTCCCCCCTTCTGTCTCGTTTCACGGATGAGCTCGGCTGTTTGCGGCTCAATCTCATAGGACTCTTCGTCGATGCGATGCTTTCTGATGTCCCTCGTTCTCACGGGCCGGAAAGTGGCATATCCCACATGCAGGGTCAACTGGGCCGTTGAGATCCCGGCATCTTCAAGTTCCCTGATCAGCTCCTCGGTAAAATGGAGCCCCGCCGTGGGTGCGGCCACGGCACCCCTCCTTTTGGAGAATACCGTTTGGTACCTCTCATCATCAAGTCTTGAAAGGACAGGGGCCTGCCTCCTTTTTATGTAAGGGGGCAGGGGCATGCTACCCCGCTGCTCAATCAACGAATCCAGTGCACAATCACCCGAGAAGGTGATTCTGACAAGTCCCTCTTCCAGGACTTCAGTGACAACCCCCGAGATCCCCATGTCAAAAAATAAGCGGCTCCCCTTTTTAGGCCGCTTGGAAGATCTCAGGAGACAGGTGCGAGTCGTGGGATTTTCTCTTCCTCGGTCCGGGTTCTCCAGGACCAGTATCTCCACCCGCCCGCCGGTCTCTTTGCGGCCGGAGAGCCTCGCAGGGACAACACGGGTATTATTCACAACCAGGAGGTCGCCAGGCCTAAGCAAATGGGGAAGGTCGAAAAAATGACTCTCGGAAAAGGACTTCCCCCCACGGTCCACCACGAGCAACCGCGAATGGTCCCTGCTGGGCGCCGGGACCTGTGCAATCAGGTCCGGGGGTAAGTCATAGCTGTAATCCTCTATTTCGTACATCCACTCATTTTGGACGGCAAAGCCTAATCAAGATTGCCGCCAAAGTCAAATATTTTTATTCCTTAAAAAAATAGGCTATGAGGAGCCCCGCGGCCATGGCAATAAAGCCCATAAGCCTGAGATGCGAGTCTGGAACCTCCTGCATAACCAGCATCCACTTTTTCATCTTATGGGGAAAAGCAAAATAGGGAAGGCCCTCTATAATGAGAACCAGTCCCAGGAGACAAAAAAGGAGCTTCATAATAGATCTTCTCAGTCTTTTGCAAGATTGATTTCAACCTGAAGCACAATGCCCGCCAAAAGCGTCTCTTTTTAAAAGAGCTTGCTACCGGTGCTGCGGCAGCCAACGGGCCATTTTCAAAGCTTGAAAATCATCATAATCTGAGGTGCTATCCGTGTCAACCTGCGCCCTTCCGGCGCTATATTGAGCTTGATCTATGACAAAAGATCAGTTACCTTCCTCCCATAAACAGCCTTTTCACGCAATCTTTGCGTCAGCCTTCGGGATTACTGGTAACGTCCGTACGGCGTCAACAGCCCGTTTCACGAGGCATGTTCCGGGCGTTTTATTGTTCTATTCATGTTCCGTGGGCGTCTGCCACCGCTGGACTTCCATGAGGGGGGCGATGAGCCCTTTCCCTCTCAGGTCTTTTGCCATGGAATTCAGGCCCAATCGAGTAAGCATAGACCTGTCCGCCCTGGAGCACAACCTGGGGCAGGTCAGAACCCTGGTGAGCCGGGGCACGAAAATCATGGGCATTGTAAAGTCCGATGCTTATGGGCATGGGATTCTGCCTGTCTCAAAGGCACTGGAAAAAAGCCGTGTGGATTGCCTGGGCGTTGCCTGCCTCCATGAGGCTGTACTGCTGAGACAAAACGGGATAAAGCTGCCCATCGTCATCCTGTGCGGCGTCCTGACCGAAGAGGAGGTCCGTGAGACCGTGGCCAGGGACTTGACCCCGGTTGTCTTCGACTCCGATGTTGCCGAAAGGCTCGCAAAGGAGAGCGCGAGACAGGACAGGAGCACCCGGATCTATGTTAAGGTGGATACCGGCATGGGACGACTCGGCATACCTTGGGATGAAATCGGCCCTTTTGTGGAAAGGATATCTCCCCTTAAGGGCCTGGTTCTTGAAGGGCTCGCCTCTCACCTATCATCCGCGGACGAGATGGGAGGAGAATTTACACAGACCCAGATAGATAGATTCAACAGGGCCATTGACACGGCCCGCTCCATGGGGGAGGAACTGCCTTTCAACAATCTGGCAAACAGCGCTGGCGTTATGGGACACAGAGAATCCCACTTCCAGATGATTCGGCCGGGCATCATGCTTTATGGCGGCCTCCCTTCGCCCCATTATCAAAGCCCGGTCCCCCTTAGACCGGCCATGTGCTTCACCGGCCGCGTGCTCCAGATCAGGGACCTCCCTGATCGCACGCCGATCAGCTACGGAAGGACCTACTACACGAATGGACAGTGCCGGGTGGCAATCCTTTCGGCAGGCTATGGGGACGGGCTGCCAAGAGGGATGTCCAATCGAGGACATACCCTGATCGGGGGAAAGAGGGCGCCGATTGTAGGAACCATATGCATGAACCTCACGGTCTGTGATGTCACTCACCTCCAAGGAGTTAGGGTAGGGGATGAAGCCGTGCTTCTCGGCACCCGGGGGATGGAAACCGTGACTGCCGATGACATGGCAAGATGGTCAGGAACCATATCTTATGAGGTGCTCTGTTCCATTGGTCAGAGGAATAAAAGGGAGTATCTTTCATGAAATCGAGCCTTGATACCCTGTTGAAGGCAACTTTTGATGATTGTGTAGAGCAGGGACTGCTTGCGGAAACCCCACTGCCCGATTATGTCATAGAAGTGCCCAATAATCCTGAACATGGGCACTTCGCCACAAACCTGCCTCTGACCCTTGCATCGGTTCAAAGACGCCCTCCGTTGGAGATAGCATCCGTCATCGTGGAGCACATTGAAAACAACGACAACCTATTGGAAAACGCGGAGGTGGCAGCCCCGGGCTTTATCAATTTCACTATCCGGCGTGAGGCCTGGCACCGGGTCCTGTCCCGGGTTGTGGCTCAGGGAAACGCCTATGGCCGCAGCGACCTAGGCAGGGGACAGAAGGTCCTTGTGGAATTTGTGAGCGCCAATCCAACGGGGCCTCTCCACCTGGGGCATGGCAGGGGTGCCGCCCTCGGCGACACGCTGTGTAGGATCCTCAGTTTTTGCGGGTATGACGTTATCCGCGAATTCTACATCAACGATGCGGGCCAGCAGATCAGGCTCTTGGGAGAGTCCATATTCAGCCGGTTTATGCAAAAACACCGACAGGATTATCCCTTCCCTGAAAATGGATACCGCGGGGATTACATATGGGATCTGGCAGAGAAGATATCCGGGGAGATTGACCTCGCACAGATGCCCCATGAAAAAGCTATCGAGCTTTGCGCCGAACGCGGTAAGGGGATCATGCTTGAGGAGATCAGGGAGGACCTCACACGTTTCGGTGTCTCTTTCGATGTCTGGTTCAGCGAGAGTGAGCTGTTTCGCAAGGGACTGCTTGATGAAGCGCTGAAAAAGATAGAGGACAAAGGCCAGCTGTATGAGAAGGACAATGCCCTGTGGATCAAGACATCGGGATTCGGGGATGACAAGGATCGCGTGATCCGAAAAAAAGATGGGCATTTCACATATTTTGCCTCCGATATCTCATATCATCTGGAAAAGTGGAAAAGGGGGTTCGATAAGGCCGTGAATATCTGGGGGGCGGACCATCACGGGTATGTCCCGAGAATGAAGGCGGCGCTCTCGGCCTATGGCCTCCCGGAGCGCTGGCTTTCGGTCATATTGATACAGCTTGTAAAGCTCTGGAAGGGCGGCCAGGAGATCAAGATGTCCAAAAGGGCCGGGGATTTTGTGACTCTCCAGGAACTGGTGGAGGAGGTGGGGGTGGATGCCGTACGTTTTGTCTTCCTTACCAAGAACCACGACTCCACGCTCGATTTCGACATCGACCTGGTGAAGAAAAGAGACAGTGAAAACCCTGTGTACTACGTCCAGTATGCACACGCCAGGATATGCAGCATCTTTAGGAAGGCGGCATCACAGGGCATCACCCTTCCGGGTCGGTCAGACACTGGCCTTGATCGCCTGGTCCTGGATGAAGAAATGGCCCTTATCAGAATCATGGCCGAATTCCCCTCACTCCTGGAGGATATCTCCAGGAGCCTTGAACCTCATCGCCTGACTTATTATTTGACAGAGCTTGCCGCCGCCTTCCATAGATATTTCAATCTGGGGACCAAGACCCCCGAGTATCGGATCGTAAGTCCTGACAAGGCCCTGAGTCAGGCCAGGCTGATCCTGGCACAGGGCGTGCGGACTGTTATCGGCACAGGTCTCGGGCTTCTCGGCATCAGCGCGCCCGAGAAAATGTAACCAAGGCAGATAATGTATGCCTTCCAAGAAAACAAAAGGGACGCAGAAGGAGAAAAGATTTCATCTGGAGTTCACTCTCAGCTCGGCCTTCTTCTGGGGATTGGGTCTTTTTCTGCTCCTCGGCTGGATCTTCGTGTTGGGTATCTTGGTGGGTAGGGGCTTCCTGCCCGGGGAGGTCAAGGCCCTCAAGGAGATGAAGGCGCAGATTGCGAAGCTCCAGGAGATCGTCAATAGAAAGGACTCCTCTGAACTCGAAAAAATCCGCAGATTGAACCGTGATACCAAATTTGCGTTTTACAGCGAGCTGTCCACAAAAAAAGAGGAGACGGCAAAAAAGAGGCGCCCCGGCAAGGGCAGAAAACAGCCCGTGGTCAACAGTGAAAGGCATCCTCCCGGCTCAGATACAGGTGAGCTGTTCAGCGTTCAGGTGGCTTCCTTAGAGAGCGAACTCGAGGCCATCAAAATGGTCAATAGCCTGGTGGAGCGCAAGTATCCTGCTTATTATTACAGGGTGCGACTCGACCACAAAACATACTATAGGGTGCGATGCGGGAAATTCCGCACCAGGGAGGAGGCCTCGGCCTTTCAAAAACTCCTGACCCAAAAGGAAAATATAAGGGGATTTGTTGCCCCGGTAGAGAAATAGGAGCCGATGACCGAGCGAATCAGAAAAGCCACGATTGCGGATATTCATGAGATTCATGAAATTTTAAACTACTTCGCAGGCCAGGGGCTCCTCCTGCCCAGGTCTCTCAGTGAGCTATACGACCATGTGAGGGATTTCTTCGTGGTTGAATCGGGCGAGTCTGCTCCCCTGATCCATGGCGTGTGCGGGCTCGGCGTATGCTGGGAGGACTTGGCTGAGATAAAGTCCTTAGCGGTTTCAGAGGAGCACCAGCACAGGGGTTTGGGAAAAAAGCTGGTCGAAGCATGTATGGAGGATGCCCATAATCTCGGTATCAGAAGGGTTTTTACCCTTACCTACATCCCCCGGTTTTTCCTGAAGCTGGGATTCGAGGAAATAGAAAAGTCGATGCTTCCCCACAAGATATGGGCCGATTGTCTAAAATGTTCCAAATTTCCCAACTGCGATGAAACAGCGATGATCATTGACCTGTAGTCTTGGGCCAAGGAGGATAATCGACCAAGGGGCTCCGCGCTTGCGTCCCCTCCCTTGGCCCAGGAGAAATCTGGATACCTTTTAGGAGGATAAAATGTTTGGCATTGGCATGCCGGAACTGATTGTGATCATGGTCATCGCCTTGATTGTGATCGGGCCCAGCAAACTACCCGATCTTGCCAGGGCGCTCGGCAAGGGTATGGCTGAGTTCAGAAAGGCGACGCAGGAGATCAAGGAAAGTTTTGATCTGGATGAAGACCTCAAGGAAGTAAAGGAAGATCTGGTGGACTCCATCAGCGGTGTAAAACCCCCTTCGGATGCGGAGGAGACCGCGTCCCAACTGCTCGAAGAGGCCCCCAAGTACAAGGACTTCGATGAAATGCTGGAAGACTATGAGAAGAAAAAAGAAGACCCGGACAAATCCGGGCAGCGTGTGACCGAGACCGAGACAGGGGAGGAGAAAGAAGGGGATGGTTAGCGATGAAAAGCAGCCTTTTCTGAGCCATCTGGAGGAACTGCGAAAGAGATTGATTGCATGTGCCATCGCCGTAGGCGTGGGTTTCGTTGGTTGCTACATTTTTTCAGAAAGGCTCTTCCAGCTCCTGATTGCTCCCCTTACAAAGGTGATGCCCGAAGGAAATCATCTGATTTTCACAAACCTTCCCGAGATGTTCATCACCTACCTCAAGGTCTCCTTTGTGGCCGGCATCCTGCTGACGGCCCCCTTTATCTTTTATCAGCTCTGGATGTTCGTGGCCCCCGGGCTTTACCAGACAGAGAAGAAATATCTCATCCCCTTCGTGATCTCTTCCACTGTCCTGTTCGTAGGGGGGGCGCTTTTCGGCTATTTCGTGGTATTTCCCTTCGGATTCAAGTTCTTCATGGGATTTTCCAGTGAATACATCAAAGCACTCCCCTCGGTAAAACAGTACTTTTCGTTTTCCATAAAACTCCTGTTCGCATTCGGCCTGATCTTTGAACTTCCGGTCATCATATTCTTCCTGGCCAAGATGGGCCTTGTAACGTCAGACCTGCTGAAGCAAAAACGAAAGTATGCAATACTGCTCACCTTTACGATTGCCGCCATTCTGACCCCGCCGGATGTCATTACTCAGCTGATGATGGCCGGCCCCCTGATACTCCTGTATGAAATCGGCATTATTGTGGCCAGGCTCGCGAGGGGAAAAAAGCAGCAAGAGGATGAGTCGGCGGAAAGGGACGTACCTGCAGAGTGATCGGAGAGGCGCGAAGGTAAGCAGGAGAGGTTCCCGGCATTCACCTATATAAGCGCATTCGCCTCCCCCGGACGGTCAGAAGGATGGGCTTTCTTTCCACCTCCCCGTCGATATCAAAAAATATCTTACCCGTCACCCCATGGAACCCATCGGACCAGAGAATTGCTTCCCGGAGGTCTTTTCTCGTCCGGACCTGTCTCTGGGCCATGACCTTCTGCAGAAATCTCATTGTATCATAAGCGGTTGCCGCCAATATCCCTGGCTCGGACTCGAAGTTGGCCCTGTAACTTTCCACAAAGGCCTTCAGAGCAGGATCATCATAATCCCCGTAAAATCCCGAAGGGAAAATAGCCCCTTGCACATACTCTCCGGCAAGCTCGATCAGTTTTTGGGACTGCCACAGGCTTGTCCCCAGCAGCTGTACATCAAGCACGTCATGATAGACCAGCTGGGGTGCGATCATGGCAACCCTTTGATAGGTATCCGGTATGAATACGGCATCGAAATCCACAATGGGGGCAGGCTCTTTCGGGGTGAGTTCATTCTCTTCCTCTTCCATGGGTCTTTCGGCTCTCAGCCGGACAACAAGGGAGGGTGGTCTGGGGTAGTAGAGACCGGTCATTTTCCTGATCTCATCCGCAAAATCGGTCTTATCGGGATCATAGGATTCGACCGCCGTCACAACTCCTCCCTTTTTGTTTAGCTCCCTCCAGAACAAGCTCATATAGAACCGGCCGTAAGGATTGTCGGGATAAAGTATGCCGAACCTGCGCAACCCCATCTCGTCCACGGCTGCCTGAAGAATTCGATCCACCTGACGGGTAGGAGTGAGGAAATTTCGAAAAACCATTCCCCTGCCCTTGGTAATCCCCTCTTTCTGGGTTAGGGCGATCACCGGCACACCCATCTCCTGGGCCTTTTCGGCCACAGCAGAGGCCGTTTTGCTCGAAAGAGGACCGATAATTCCTACCACCTTTTCCCGGTCCGCCAGTTCCTCCACGGCCGAGGCCGCAATCTCAGGCTGCCCCTGGGTGTCCATAATCACCAATTCCCTGACCGGGCCTTTCCCCGGTCCACCAAAGATATCCATACCCAGCTGAATGCCGTTGAGGGCCTCTTCTCCAAAAAGGGCGAAGGGACCGCTCAGGGGCAGGAGACAACCGAGAACCCCTCTCCTTATAGACATCTCCTCCCGAATTCGGGTGAGTAGCAGGTCCGCCGCTGACTTCCAGTAATCCTCCCTGGCAGTACCGGCAAGGGACATGGCGGCCTCTCTGGCCTTTTCCAGCCGGTCCTCCGCCATAAAAAGCCGGGCCATCCTGTAATAGACATCCGAGGCATAAGGGCTTCGGGCGGCATATGTGGAGATCTCTTCCAGTTCCTTGAGATTGCCACCCAGGATCAATCTCCTGATCTTCCCGCCCAATTCCATGCCCGTACGGGGCTCCTCGGTGCCCTCCTGCTCTGCCCCAAGCCACCACCTGAAGGCCCCTGTCACATCCCCCGCTGCCTCCGCACAGTCACCCAGCAGCGCCATTACGTCTCCTTTGAGGGGCGATGAAGGGTACGTTCTGAGCCATTCCAGGGCGCCCTGGGTGGCCGCTTTGTAACGACCCAGGAGGTACAGCTGGGTTGCAATCTGGAATTGGACGTTAGATCGATCTATGTAATAGGGGTGTTCCCTGAGGAGTTTGCTGAAGATGTTGAGGGCCTCCTCATGCCGCTCGGTCTTGGAATAGATATCACCTATTCGGTGGAGGGCAATGGGCACTTTTTCGCCTTGAGGCTCCTCGGATAGGTACTGGAAGTAATTGTCCAGGGCCTTGTCGAGGTCCCCTCTCTTTACATATTCTTCGGCCCGTGCAAACGCACCCACGGGGAGCTTCTTCTCCGGCAGAGGCCTCGGGGGCAAGACCGCCTTGCAGCTCATCAAAAAAAAAGCCATCCCCGCGATCAGCGCGGGGACAGCCCGGTTGGTCCCATATATGCAGCGCATCACTTTTTCACTTCCTCAAAGTCTGCATCCACCACTTCTTCATCCTGCGAGGCTCCTCCAGCGGCATCCGAACTGCCGCCTCCGCCTCCTGCCTGAGCCTGTTGCTGTGCCGCCTGGGCGTACATGGCCTCGGCCAGTTTGTGAGACGCCTGTGTAAGCTCATCGGTGAGTCTCTTTATCTCCTCGGCATCATCCCTTTCCATGGCCTTCTTTAAATTCTCAATGGCCTGATCAATCTCTGCCTTGGCCCCTGCATCCAGCTTATCCCCGGCCTCCTTGATCGATTTCTCGGTAGTGTAGATCAGAGAGTCCGCATTGTTGCGAGCGTCCACCAGCTCGCGCTTCTTTTTGTCCTCCTCGGCATGCATCTCGGCATCCCTGATGAGTTTCTGGATCTCCTCCTCGCTCAGGCCGCTTGAGGCGGTTATCTTGATGGATTGCTCCTTTCCCGTGCCCATATCTTTTGCCGAGACATTTACAATCCCGTTGGCGTCGATATCAAAAGTCACTTCAATCTGGGGAACACCCCTTGGGGCCGGCGGAATCCCCACTAATTGGAATCGTCCAAGCGTCTTATTGTCGGCGGCCATCTCGCGCTCCCCCTGAAGCACGTGGATCTCCACCGCAGGTTGGTTGTCAGCCGCCGTGGAAAAGATCTGGCTCTTCCTCGTGGGAATCGTTGTGTTTTTCTCGATCAATTTTGTAAACACCCCTCCAAGGGTCTCAATACCCAGAGAAAGGGGCGTAACGTCCAAGAGCAATACATCTTTCACATCACCCCTGAGCACTCCGCCCTGAATGGCCGCTCCCACGGCCACCACCTCATCGGGATTGACCCCCTTGCTGGGCTCCTTGCCGAAGATTTCTTTCACCTTCTCCTGTACCTTGGGCATTCGGGTCATCCCGCCCACTAAGATTATTTCATCGATATCCCCGGTCTTCAAACCGGCATCCTTGAGGGCAATATTGCACGGCCCTACCACCCTCTCCACCAGATCATCAACAAGGGCCTCGAGCTTGGCCCGGGTCAACTTGATATTCAGGTGTTTGGGGCCGCTTGCATCCGCTGTGATAAAAGGAAGGTTGACTTCCGTCTCCATTGCGCCCGATAGCTCTATCTTGGCCTTCTCGGCGGCCTCTTTGAGCCGCTGGAGTGCCATCTTGTCGTTTCGCAAGTCGATGCCCTGGTCTTTCTTGAACTCATCGGCTAAATAATCAATGATCCGCAAATCGAAATCTTCGCCCCCGAGATGGGTATCACCATTCGTGGACTTGACCTCAAAGACACCTTCACCTATCTCGAGGATCGAGATATCAAAGGTCCCCCCCCCAAGGTCAAACACTGCGATCCTTCTATCACCCTTCTTATCAAGTCCGTATGCAAGAGAGGCTGCTGTTGGTTCATTGATGATCCTCTCCACTTTTAGACCGGCGATACGGCCTGCGTCCTTGGTAGCCTGCCGCTGGCTGTCATTGAAATAGGCAGGAACCGTGATTACCGCCTCGGTGACCTTCTCACCAAGATAATCTTCCGCTGTTTCCTTCATCTTCTGCAGGATCATGGCGGATATCTCTGCAGGGCTCATATCCTTGCCCCTCACGTTCACATGGGCGTCCCCATTGGCGGCCTTGCTGATCTTGTAAGGCAGGATATTGATGTCTTTCTGGACTTCGGCCGAGTCATATTTGCGGCCAATCAGTCTCTTGACCGCAAATACCGTATTCTCAGGATTGGTGATTGCCTGCCTTTTTGCGGTCTGACCCACCAGCCTCTCTCCTTTGTCTGTGAATGCTACTATGGATGGTGTCGTCCTACTGCCCTCCTGATTGGCAATCACAACGGGATCCCCGCCCTCCATCACAGCAACGCATGAATTGGTCGTTCCAAGATCTATGCCTATGATTTTTCCCATCTTTTTTCCTCCTTAAATCGGAAACTCAATATATCACACTGTATTTCGTTCTCTAAAAGGGGCATACAGGTATATGGGCAGGCTAAGTGCCGCTCTCATCGGACTCTGAACCCTTCTTGCTCACGATCACCATGGCCGGTCTAATCAACCTCTCATTGAGAAGGTAACCCTTCTGGACTTCCTGAATCACCGTGCCCGGTTGCACGCAATCATCCTCTTGCTCGCACATGGCCTCATGGAAATTTGGATCAAAGGCCTCTCCCGCTGCTTTGACCTCTTTCAGCCCCGACTTCTCAAGGGTGTCCCTAAGGCCTTTTAGGGTAAGCTCCACGCCTTTTACCAGGGCGTCCAAGGAATTCTCATCCTTTGAATGGGCAATGGCCTTCTCCAGGTTATCCATAACCGGCAGCAACTGCTTGATGAGGGATTCATTGGAGAATTTGACAAGCTCGCTTTTCTCTCTTTGGAATCTCCTCTTCATGTTTTCCATTTCCGCCTGGGAGCGCACGTACAGGTCATAGTGCTTTTCCGCAGAGGCCTCCGCCTCCTTGACCTTCTCAAGCAGTTGCGACTTTGTCATCTTTTCCAGAGGGACCTCCTTCTTTTCCTTCTTGGAATGATGCCCCTCTTCTCCGGCAGTCTCTCCTATGCCCTTCCCTGTTTTCCCCTCGGTTTTCTCTTCGGTATCATCTTCTCTTTTTTTCACATTCATCTTTATTTGCGTCACGCTTCACTCCCGTAATCGGCTCTCTATTCTTCTCTTTTAGTGCTGACGGCACTACGCGAAACGTTAAGCATCGGGAAAAGCTTTGTCAAGACAGCCTCAAATAAGTTTTTTTGTTTTTATTATAAGGGCTTAGTCACTCGGCACTCATATGAGTCTATGAGAGACCTCCACATGGGCCAGGCAGGGTGTATGGGATATTCTCCGAGGGACTTTCAGAGGCGGCCTCCGTGGGTTTTTCAATCCTCAAGGCCGTGACCTGTCAATCTCTCCAAGGCCTCCAGGTACTTCTCCCTCGTCTTTTGAACGATCTCTGGGGGCAGTTTAGGGGGAGGCGGCTTTTTCGGCCATTTTATCTCGATCAGGTAGTCCCTCAGGTACTGTTTGTCAAAACTCTTCTGAGGGCCACCCGGTCTGTACGAATCCATTGGCCAGAACCTGGATGAATCGGGAGTGAGCGCTTCGTCGATCAGGATAATACTCCCATCTTTCACCCCAAACTCGAACTTCGTGTCCGCCACGATGATCCCTTTTTGAGCGGCCAACTGGCTTCCGTACCGGTAGATCTTCAGGCTGAGTTCCCGGACTTTCTCGGCAATCTCACGTCCCATGAGTTCAACGGCACGCTCAAATGTGATGTTCTCATCGTGCATCCCTCGCTCTGCCTTTGTCGCCGGAGTGAAAATCGGCTCCGGCAGTTTGTCGGACTCCTTCAAGCCGCTGGGAAGCGGGATACCGCACACCTTTCCACCGGCCTGGTATTCCTGCCATCCTGACCCGGATAGATAACCCCTTACCACACACTCAACAGGCAGGGGATCGGCCCTGTGGACGAGCATACTCCTACCAGCCAGCTGGTCCCTGTATTTCGTGCATACCTCTGGATACTCCGAAGGATCGCTGCTCACCAAGTGGTTGTCTACGATATGCTCAAGCTCTTTGAACCAGAAAAGGGAAAGCTGGGTCAAAATCTTGCCCTTGTCGGGAATCGGATCGTCCATCACTACATCGAAGGCGGACATGCGGTCGCTTGCCACGATCAGCAGGTACTGGCCGATCTCATATACATCCCTGACCTTGCCCCGCTTGAGAAGTTTCATGTCGGTAAAATCGCTCTGCATGATGACATTAGAGTTCATGGCGGTTCCTCCTGGATTAATTTCTTTGTTCCGGTACCAATCGATCCAACACCCAAAGGGTCTCCAAGAAAATTATTGAATCGGCTGGGCGCCCCATCCCAAATATCACATCACTGCTGCAAGCCCGGAGCTCCTGGATCTGTTGACCCGACGCAGGTATTCCCGGTAGTAGCGAAGCACCCTGTTGCGAAAAGAGACTGTCTCAGGGAAAGGGGGGATACCTCCATACTGTCTCACCCTGTGCGGTCCAGCATTATAGGAAGCCAAAGCAAGGCTTATATCACCTTTTTGTATGGCCAGCATCCTGGAAAAATACTTATAGCCATACATGATCGCCTTGCCCGGATCCAGGCGATCATCGAATCCCTTTCTCAGGAGCTCTTTTCGGTACCGATCGAACAGGGCGGTGCGCAGCTTTCTACAATCCAGCGATCTCTGCATCAATCGCCTTGCACGCCTTGCTACCGCCAACCCCGTCTCATCCCCATCCCTGAAAGCCCGTATGAGCGAAATGGCCTTGCGCCTCAGGCTGCGTTCCTGCCCCATCAGGGACTTTGCCCTGTCCAAGTAGGAAGGCATGAATATGTGTTTCATCCCGAGGTCAATGGCGGTCTTGGGCATGATCTGAGTCAATCCCGCGGCCCCCACAGGGGATATGTCCCTAGGGTTGAAATTGGATTCCTGTTTAATCAAGGCAAGGAAAAGGAGCGCGGGCATGGGGTGGGGGCCACCCTCGCCTTCAGCGAATACCGCCTCCAGGTACCGCACATATCTGTAGCCGCTCCTGTCGAGAACCCGCTTCCACAGATGATCTGAATCGGGGTCTGCGCTAGGACTGATCCTGTCGAGATCGAACCGGGCCCTAACTTCCAAAGGGGCCTTTTTTGCGAATCGGTCAAACACGTAATTCACAAAGGCGACATTCACATGGTTGAGGGGCGCGCCGCCACGGGGGAGATCCCGGCACTGGTTGTAAAGGTCGGCAAGGGCATCTCTCAGGTTACCGGAAGCCCTGGTAAGACTCCCTTCCAACAGCCTCTCCAAGATCCGAGAGCAGATCGCCTTGTCGAATCTTTCATCAGCCTCCGGTCTCAGCCGCGCCCTGTACGCACTAAGATGGTCCTTGGCAAGGGTAAGGGCATTCTTGTAAGAAGCCGCAAGCTCGCACACCTTCTCAACATATTGCTCGGACGGGCCCTTTCCCCCTTTGGCCGCCATGGCCTCAATCGCTTTCCCGAAAAACTCCTCCGCCTCTTCAAGCAAACGCTTGGCTTCCTTATAATCCTTGTCAATATATACCTTGAGTCCGAGGCTCCTCCCTGTCTCCGGGCTTACCCCCAGTATCCCCTCCTGTCCTCGATACGCCCCCTCTGAGAGGCTCTGCTCGAGCTGCGCCACATTGTATTCAATGATACTTCTTTGAAGGATCCCCAGCCCCCCTTCCCCGTTGGCCGGGGCCGCCATGAGGGCAAAGGCCGTAAGCGAACAGATCGTGCCGGCCAAAAAGAGACATAATCTCCTCACCCCGATCCACATCATTGTTAGGAATTTGTTGCTACTACACCGCATGCAAAAGACTATCCCTGGCGCATTCCTCCGCCTCGTTCCTCCGGTTCCGGCGGGCTTCGATCCTATCAAATGGGGAATGTAATTTGAAGTGAATTGTTTTGGCCTCCCCTCACCTCATGTTGACAACCCCCACAGGGGGCCTTACTTTTATTTCGGTTACCGTAAATTCGGATAATTGAGTCAGATGATCATATGAACGACCGTCCGACTTATTATATCAGATGATTATTCTGGAGGAAAAATTCATATGCGTTTTGATAGATTCACCTTGAAAACTCAGGAGGCCATCCAGGCCTCCCAGCAACTGGCAGACCGATTCGGGCACCAGCAGATCGAGCCGGAACACCTGGTTCGCGCCATACTCGATCAAAAAGATGGGGTGATTCCTCCCCTGCTTGGAAAGATCGGGGCCAACCAGGCGCAGCTCGTTCAGTCTTTTGAGGCGGCCCTTGAGAGACTCCCGCGCGTGAGCGGCACGGGCGCGGGACAGGTCTACATCTCTCCAAGAACAAAGGCGGTGCTGGACAATGCCTTTGTGGAAGCGGAGCAGATGAAAGATGAATATGTCAGTCTGGAACATATACTCTTGGCAGTGACAGGGGATAAGGAGGGAGAGGCGGCAAGAATTCTCTCTGAACAGGGTGTCACCCGGGACAGCATCCTTGCAGCGCTGGTTGATATACGGGGAGGGCAGAGAATAACGGACCAGAATCCTGAAGACAAGTACCAGGCCCTTGAGCGGTTCAGCAGAGACCTGACCGCCATCGCCTCAAAGGGAGACCTGGACCCGGTCATAGGCCGGGACGATGAGATCCGCAGGATCATCCAGGTCCTCTCGAGGCGCACCAAGAACAACCCCGTGCTTATAGGGGAGCCGGGGGTGGGGAAAACGGCCATCGTGGAAGGACTGGCCCAGAGGATAGTCCAGGGGGACATCCCCGAGACCCTCAGGGACAAGCGTGTGGTGGCCCTGGACATGGGGGCGCTTGTGGCCGGGGCCAAATACCGGGGCGAATTTGAGGACAGACTCAAGGCCTTGCTCAAGGAGATCACCGATGCCCATGGTCAAATCATCCTGTTCATAGACGAGATGCACACCCTGGTGGGCGCTGGCGCCGCAGAAGGAGCGGTGGATGCCTCAAATATGCTCAAGCCGGCCTTGGCCCGGGGGGAATTGAGGTGTATCGGCGCCACAACCATCAAGGAATATCGAAAGTATATTGAAAAGGATGCAGCCCTTGAGCGCCGTTTTCAGCCGATTATGGTCGAGGAGCCCACAGTGGAGGATACCATTTCCATCCTCCGGGGGCTGAAAGAGAAATATGAAATACATCACGGTGTGAGAATAAAGGACTCTGCGTTGGTAGCAGCGGCCACCTTGTCCCACCGATATATCACCGACCGATTCCTGCCAGACAAGGCAATAGACCTAATTGATGAAGCTACCTCGCGACTCAGGATCGAGATCGACAGCATGCCGGCTGAAATCGACGACATCCAGCGCAAGATCACCCAGCTGGAGATCGAACGGGAAGCCTTGAAAAAGGAAAGGGATCAGGCCTCCAGGGACCGCCTGGAAAAGCTGGAAGAGGAGCTGGCAACCCTCAGGGCCCAAACCGACGAGATGATTTCCCACTGGAAGAAGGAAAAAGAGGTCATCTCAAAAATTCGTGAGATCAAGGAAAAACTGGAGGCAACCAGACTGGAGGCCCAGAATGCGGAACGTCAGGGTGACCTTTCCAGGGCGGCTGAACTCAAGTATGGGAGCCTCATAGAGCTGGACAAAGCCCTCAGTGAGGAAAACAGGAAACTTGCGGAGCTCCAGGTCAATCGAAAGATGCTCAAAGAGGAAGTTGACAGCGAGGATATCGCGGAAGTTGTGGCCAAGTGGACCGGCATTCCGGTCTCAAAGTTGATGGAAGGAGAGAAGGACAAACTCCTCCACATGGAGGAAAGGCTTGCCCTTCGCGTGGTAGGGCAGAAGGAAGGGATCGCTGCCGTGTCCAACGCGGTACGCCGGGCCCGATCAGGACTTCAGGACCCCAACCGTCCCATCGGATCCTTTATTTTCATGGGGCCTACCGGGGTGGGAAAGACAGAGCTTGCCAGGGCCCTGGCCGAGTTTCTGTTCGACGACGAACAGTACATGGTTCGGATCGACATGTCTGAATACATGGAGAAACATTCCGTGGCCAGACTCATAGGTGCTCCCCCCGGTTACGTGGGTTATGAAGAAGGGGGATACCTCACTGAGGCGGTCCGGAGACATCCTTACTCCGTGGTGCTATTCGATGAAATTGAGAAGGCGCACCCCGACGTGTTCAACGTGCTCCTGCAGATCCTTGACGATGGGAGGATGACCGACGGCAAAGGGCGTACGGTAGACTTCAAAAACACCGTGCTCATCATGACCTCCAACGTGGGAAGCCAGTGGATCCAGGAACTGGGAGAAAGGGATCGCGGGGAGATGGAGAAGCGTGTCATGGAGGCACTGCGCGCAACCTTCAAACCGGAATTCCTCAACCGGATCGACGAGATTGTAATCTTCAACGGACTCGGCCCAGAGGAGATCAAAAAGATCGTCGACATTCAGGTGGGCCTTCTGGAAAAACGACTTGAGGCAAGCAAAATCTCCTTGGAGCTCACCGACGATGCCAGGGAGTTCCTGGCCAATGCAGGATTTGACCCGGTCTACGGGGCAAGGCCGCTCAAACGGAGCATCCAGCACCTCATCCAGGATCCTCTTGCCCTGAAAATCTTAGATGGATCTATTAAGGAAGGGGATCATGTAAAGGTGGTCGTGCGGGACGGGAAGTTGATGTTTGAATAGAATCGCTTTTATCTCTGGTATCCCACAGGGATTTCCTTGACGCATCTAAAGCCGAGCCAGTGGGCGCCATTGACAGGATCTTCAGGTGTCCACCTGCAGGTGACCCTCACGAACGTGGCCGATCCCAGGAAGCATCCGCCCCTCATGGGCAAGTGTTGTCCGACCCATCTCCCTTCGCACATCTCCCACACATTGCCGCACATATCGTAACATCCATAAGGGCTGATCCCCTCCGTGAAGTATCCAATCTCGGAGGTGCGCCCAAGGCCATACTCCCTGGAATTGCATCTGCCGGGCAGAAATGCGAAGCCCCACGACCACATGCGTCCATCCGTGCCGCGGCCCGCCTTCTCCCACTGCGCCTCGGTGGGCAGGGACTTTCCTGCCCACCTGGCATAGGCCCTCGCATCGTCCCACCCTACAAAGACCACCGGTTGCAAGGGTTCACCCCACAAGGGATGATTAATCAAATAGGGCTCACGATGCCCTGTCTCATTTATAAATTTACGGTACTGGTAATTGGTGACCGGATACCTGTCGATATAAAATGCATCCACATGAACGGTCCTGGCAGGAGCTTCTGTTGCGAATACGGGATTTTCCCGCTCATCCAGCAGGAATATCTGGCGGAGTTCTTCTTGGCTGGTCCCCATGACAAAATCGCCTTCAGGCACAAGCACCATCTCCGCCCCATCAACGGGGCAGACCAGGCTCTCGGGCAGCGGGCCCGCCCCGATATCCCCCCTGATATCCCACTGTTTGTCAAGCATGGCCCGATCCTTCATGAGCGCCTTTTAAACTACAAGCTCGAAACTGAAATCCAACCAGATCACACGGGATTGAAATCGTTTTGAGATTTAATGAACTGTTTGATCGCTCATCGGGGTCAGGGAGGAAAATGCCGCCAAGGATTGAGAAAAGGAAATGTAGGGAATTGAGAAATCCGGGTGTGCCTCACTAAACTTTCACCCCCCTGTTCAAGGCGAAGGTGCACCTCCGTTGATCTTTTCTCTGAGCTTCCGTGAAGCACGAAAGCTGATTGTTCGTCTGGATCTCAGGATGATCATCTCCCCTGTCTGAGGGTTCCTGCCTTTCCGGGGCCATTTGAACTTGACCTGAAATTTGCCAAAGCCGGGGATGCGAACATCCTCTCCGCTTGCAAGTGTCCTCTTCAGCACTTCGAACAGGCCGTCAACAATCTCGGAAGCGCGCTTTCGGCTCAGGAACACACAATCCATTTCCGGGAACAGAAAATGCTGCTTGCTCTTGCGTCTGTTTTTGAAACGGAGCTTATCCCTGACATCCTGCACGAGGTCGCTCTTGGTCAAGGTCATGATACAACCTGCGTCTTAAATCGAGAGATTCTCTAATGATACGCTATTGGCAAACAATGACACATCTGGTAGACTTTGTCAAATCTTCAGAAAACCCGGGCACCCCTTACCTGGAAAGCAAGTCCGAGCAGGGCGCGCTGTGCTCAAATCCGTTACTCCTGCGGCATATGGAGAATTCATGCCATGAACTCATCTTTTCTCCCCAGGCTGGTCAACGATCCTTTCTCCGATCCAGGGCTTTTCATCCCCTTTCTTTTCGAGAAAAGGGCACTCATGTTCGATCTCGGAGATTTGAGTCCCCTTTCTCCCAGAGATCTCCTCAAGATCACGCATGTGTTTGTCACACATACCCATATGGACCATTTTGTGGGATTCGACACACTGCTCCGCATCTTCCTGGGCAGGGATAAAACCCTGCATCTTTTTGGGCCGCCTGATTTCTTTGAGCGAGTGGAGGGCAAGCTGGCAGGGTACACTTGGAACCTGGTCAGGGAGTATGACAACAATTTTCTGCTCGAAGTGAACGAGGTTCACCCGGAAAAGATCATGACCAGGGTGTATGTATGCAAAGACTGTTTCAAACCCAAGAAAATTGCCAGCTCAAGACCCTTTTCAGGCACGCTCTGGGAAGAACCGGGGTTTTCGGTCCGAGGTGTGCTCCTTGATCACAAGACTCCCTGCCTGGGCCTCAGCCTGATCGAAAAAATCTCCGTCAACATCATCAAGGAGGGACTAAAAGATCTGGGCCTTCCCGTAGGTCCCTGGATCAACCGGTTCAAGGCGGCCATACGGAGTGGAGAGGATGTGGAAAAGGAGTTTCCCGTCACCTGGGAGCAAAAGGGCGGGTGTGTGAGAGAGAAAAAATTTCCCCTTAAGGAGCTGATTGACAAAATCGCCAGGATCTCTCCCGGGAAGAAAATCACCTATATCACCGACGTGATCGCCAGTGCCGAGAACCGCGATAAAATAATCGATTTTTCCAGAGGGAGCGATATCCTTTTTATTGAGGCGGCCTTTCTCGAAGAAGACAGGGAAATGGCCCAAAAGAAATATCATCTAACGGCACAACAGGCAGGAGAACTCGCCCGGGAGGCAGGTGCAAGGTACTTCGAGACTTTCCATTTTTCTCCGCGGTACAAAGATCGTCCCGAGGATCTGGAAACCGAAGCAAGGCACGCATACGGGATGGCAAACCTCAATGGCAGACCCAGGGGCCTTAAAGCGCCCCTATGAGCCTGGAAATGACAATCCGCTGGACCTCCGAGGTCCCTTCACCAATCTCCAAAAGTTTCTGGTCCCGATAGAATCTCTCCACGTCGTATTCCTTCATCAGCCCGTAGCCCCCGTGCAGCTGTACGGCGTGGTTTGCACATCTGTACATTACCTCGGAGCAATGGAGCTTGGCCATGGCGGCTTCCTTGGTAAAGGGCTTGTCATTGTCCCGCAGCCAGCATGCTTTGTAGAGGAGCAACCGCGCGCACTCGATCTCAAGTGCCATATCGGCCAATTTAAAGGCATTCACTTGGAAACTGGCGATGGGCTTTCCGAACTGCACTCTCTCCCGGGCATATTTCATGGCCATCTCATAACAACCCTGCGCTCCCCCAAGACCCATGGCCCCAATGGACAGCCGCCCCCCGTCCAAGGTCTGCATCATCTGATAGAACCCGTGTCCCCTTGGCCCGAGAAGATTTTCTTTGGGGACACGACAGTCCTCAAAATAGAGCTCGCTGGTATTGGAGGCCCGCCACATGAGCTTCCCGTGCATCTCCCTGGCCTCATACCCGGGCGTGCCCTGCTCTATAAGGATACAGGAAAGCTCAGGGCGCCCATCGTCCCGGGTACCCGTCCTGCACAGAGCGGTTATCCCCGCCGTAATCTTGGTGGATGCATTCGTGATGAATATCTTGCTGCCGTTGATAACCCACTCGTCTCCGTCAATCACGGCCGTGGTCTTGGAGTTACCGGCATCCGATCCCGCATTGGGTTCGGTCAATCCGAACCCCCACAGGGTGTCTCCCCTGCAAAGGCTGGGGAGATATTTCTGCTTCTGCTCCTCGCTGCCAAAATAATAGATGGGACCGATGCCCAAGGAGTTTGCCGCCGCTATGGTAGCGGCATGCGATCCGTCCACCCTTGCAATCTCCTCGGTCGCAATGATGTAAGAGAGGTAATCCATGCCCTGGCCGCCATATTTCTCGGAAACAAACATACCGAACAGCCCCAGGTCGGCCATCTTGCGCATGGTGTCATAGGAAAATTCCTCTTTCTCATCCAGTTCCCTGGCGACTGGCCTGATCTCCTTTTCTGCAAAATCACGGACTGAGTTCCGTAAGATCTCTTGCTCCATTGAAAGGCTGAAATCCATAACAGCTCCTCACATCAATCCGGAAAATTATTGATATTATTTAATAAACCCGAGGCTCTCCAGGAAATGCCCCCGGAGGGCCTCAGCTCCCTGCCGGCGCCCACAATACGCCAACTTATATAGGGACAGGCCCAGAATTGTCAATCGCAAAAGCAACGTCGAATGGCTCCAGGGAGCAGGTTACGTCTCCAGATTCATCAGCAAATATACTCCAAGGAGGGAAAAGATGAGATTGGCCGACCACGCGGCCAGATGAGGCGGAAGTATGCCGGAAAGCCCGAGAGACCTGGCCACCCCCAGATTGATCAGGTACAGGAAACACACCCCTATCCCGATGCACACGGCCAGAGGCGTTCCCCCTCCTTTCAGGCCCAGGGTGACCGGGAGGCCGATCAGGACCATAACAAGGCTCACTAATGGAAAGGCGAGCTTGATGTTCATGTCCACCAAATACCTTGTAGGATTGTACCCCTCACGACGAACCTCCCGGGCAAATCGCTTGAGCTGCCAATAACTCATCTCTTCGGGTCGTTTGGCGGGCCTGAGGAAAGCATCGGGGGTCTCGGGGATTTTTAGCTCCAACTTCTGGAATCGCCTGAAGCCATATCCTCCCCCCTTCTCCGCTTCCTGTACGGTGCCATGTCGGACTATCCATCTCCCTTGATGCCATGTGGCACTCTTCCCCTCGATCCTCTTTTTCAAGCGAAACGAATCGTCAAAAAAGTAGAACACAGGGCCCTCCATCATATTATCGGCTTCGTTGAAACGCTCGATCCAGTATATGGCATTTCTGGCTTTGTACCAGATATGCCCTCGGCCGTATAATCGCTCACGGTCTCGCTTTTTCACATCATGGTTCCAGATCTCCTGGCTCCTTGTGCTGGCCTGGGGCACGATAAATTCCGAGAAAAGAAATACGAACCCCGAAAGGCCCAGGGAAACCCAGAAGACCGGGAGCGATATCCTGAAAATGCTGACCCCCGAGGCCTTAAGTGCCGTAATCTCATTATTCTTTTTCATCAAAGAAAAAAGAATTATCACTGAAAGCAGGGTCCCTACCGGCACCATTTGCACGATGATATAAGGGATCTTGCACAGGAAATACCCTGCCATGGCGCTCTTGGTTGCTCCGGCTTCAATGAAATCGTCTATTTTCTGGATCAGATCTACAGTGAGGTAGATCACCAGGAGGATCAGAAGGCAGAGGGAAAAGAGCTTAAGAAATTCCTTGGAGACATATCGTGTAAGTATGGTCATGGCTATTTTCGGCACGCAGTGCGATCTAAAGCGCTTTATATTCCGGGGATCCCTTATGGATTACAGACCTTGCACGGTAGATGGCCCTGCCTGATGGCCTCTTCTCTCGACTCGAAAAAACATCTATTCTCGGGCGAAATCCTTTTTGCCCATTTGCAATCCAGACTGTGGAACTTGTGCATCCGGATGCTGCTTACATATCTTCGAGCACTTATGGCAGTCCCTGCCTCCTCAGCAGGTGCAAGGCCCGAAAGCAGGCTGAGCTGCCGGTATTCGGGGACCTCTGAAACGGACTGGGGTTCGGGTCTCAGCCCGATCCAGCCCCTCCATTGCCGCCTGAACAGATAAAGCTTGGCATCCACATAGTCCTGAAGGGCGAACACGGCGGACAGCAGATGGGAAGGCCGCTCCCTGGCCGATAATCTCAATAGATACACACAGCATATTAAAAGAAAGATATCAGGGAGCCAGACGCCCACAGAGGGAGACAGGAAGCCCGTTTCACAAACACTCCTCATGCCTGCCAAGAAAATATAATAGCTGAAAAACACCAGGAGGCTCACGGCAATGCCAGCGGATCTACCCCTCGACCACAACTGGGCGCCCAACGGCACACCGATGATTCCCATGAAGAAAACCGCAATGGGTATCGAGAACTTCTCGAGGAGTTCTATCATGGTCTCGTTTCGTTTGACCGTACCCTCCGGCAGCCCCTTAATCCTATCCACGAGTTCCTTTATTGTAAGTTCCTTGGGCCTCTTTTTCCTTGATGCAAGCGCGGCCATCATGTCCTTCAGGCCAATGTTCAGGTCATAGGTGTCAAATTCGATCGTTCTTGAGGAACGGAGATTTTTCTCGGCCACAAATATGGTGCCTTTTATGAACTGAAGGGTAACTATCCTCTTCTCAGGGTCAAAGAAAATTCGGCCCTCCCTGGCTATGATGGTGTTGGTCACCTCCGGATCCCGTCTGTCCGCCACGAACACATCACTCATGGTCCTGTCTCTGTTTGAAAATCGGCCCACATAAAATACAACATTGTCAAAGGGTTCGCAGAAAATGTGCTCCCTCACCTCCAGGTCGGCCCTTGACTCCGCAATCTGGAAAACAAGATCCTTGAAGGATCTGTTTCCCCATGGGACTGCAAATACGCTTACAAGTATGGCGATCAAGAACCCCACAAGGGATAGTGCAACCACAGGAGGCAGCATCTGATACAAGCTGATACCCGATGACTCCATGGCGATGATCTCGCTATCGGCTGACAAACGCAGGAAAGCAACCACCACCGAAATCAGACTTGCCGCCGGCAGGGCAAAGGCCACGATATCCGGAAGCAGGTAAATAACCATCATCACCACCTGGGATACATGCACCCCTTTTGTGATAATCAGCTCGGTGATGGAAAGTAATCTCGTGGCCAAGATGATAAAAACGGCCACGAACAATGTAGCAAAGAATGTGGGCCAGATTTCGTGGATTATGTATCTAAAAAGGGTCAGCTTCATTTGATCGTAGCGCTTTCAATGATGGCCCCCTCCGGCATGCCCGAGGGTGCCGTCATAGTAACTCGATTGCCCGTGTCACTGGTGTCCCTGCCCCGGGGTATCCGGTCATTGTACCTTTTCCAGGGCCCAGTCCTCGATATCCACTTCCAGGGATCGGCGCAACAGATCAATGGAGATTACCACCTTGCCGCTTTTGCCCTTGTGCCGTACGTAAAAACCGGTAAGCCCCTTGAGCGGCCCCTCCATGATCACCACCCGATCCCCCTTTTTCATGTAAGCCCGGTTCCGCACGGTGCGATCCGTGCCATCCAGGATCATGAGAGAGGATATCTCCGCCTCCGCTACCGGCACCGGCCTCCCCTTGATGCCCACCATACGCACCACACCGGGGGTCTTGAGGATCTCGAGGTGCTCCTCGTGGTGGAGGTTGGAACGCACGAATACATACCCGGGCAGCATCGGGGTCAGGATCATCTTACGCCGATCCCTGCGCCGACTCATCACCTTCACCCGAGGGAGAAAGGCCGTCAAAGACTTTCCGCAAAGCCCGGTATACACCTTATGCTCGAAACGGCTTCTGGTATACAGGGCATACCATTGGTAAATCTCTCCAGTCATGGCTCCCTATCTTACCGGCAAAAACAGTAATTCTCAAACTATGCGCTCTCTACGTTCAATTTTTGAACGCCTTTGTCAAGGAAAACCCGGGGTATTTTGTTGTTAATTTGGGGACATAGCCTCAAGGCCGCTCATGAATTCTCCGGCTCAGGCCCGCGGCCCCCCGGTTGACGGCCCCTGCCCCTATCTATATACTCTTTTCCGTGCCACTGTAAAATCAGTTCAGTGCCAACTCTGGCTTATGCAACCTCAGCAACTCAGTCGGCAAAGGCGCTGCCACCTCAAATTGAGG
>JAOZOW010000082.1 GCA_029933075.1 Deltaproteobacteria bacterium
AAGAAAAGACTTTATGCCCTTTTTGTAGCTATTTCCACACAGCAGTACGCTTTAGGCGGATGAACCGTATAAATTAAGATAATCAGAAAGTCATGGTAGTATCAAGTAAAACCGTTGCATTTTCTCTTCAAAGAATTCAGAATAATTTGATAAGCTTCAATCCTGAAACCGTTTTTTCTTGTCCCTTTTTCTTGAATCAAACTGATGCTGATGCGATTTGATATTATGTATGTAAGGAGGTAGTCACAGATGAGATTCGTGATCATTGGTGGGGATGCGGCGGGCATGAGCGCCGCCAGCCGGGCAAAAAGAAACCAGCCCGACCTTGAAGTCACCGTGTTGGAGCAGACAGAGGACGTTTCTTACAGCGCCTGAGGCATGCCATACAATATTGCTGATCCCGGTCGGGACGTAGAAGATCTTGTCGTAAGAAAAGCTAAGGTATTCAGGGAAAAACAGGGAATAGACCTCAGGACGAAACATCGTGTGGAGACCATCGATCAGAAAGCCAAGACAGTAAAGGGCAGGAATGCCAAAGCAGATGATTTTGAAATCCCTTACGACGCCCTGCTGATTGCAACCGGGGCCTCCCCCATCATTCCGGAACTCCCAGGTTTTGATCTCCCGGGAGTGATGGCATTGAAAACCTTGGAGGATGGCAGGAAGCTCAAGCGATTCATCCATGAGCAAGATGCCAAGAGGGTGGTTGTGATCGGAATGGGATATATAGCGCTGGAGATGTGCGAGGCCTTTCGGGCCATCCAAATTCAAGTGGATATGGTTAAACCCAGACCGGTTTTCCTCCCCTGGATGAATCAGGAAATGGCCGCTGTAGTCCAGGAGGAGGTGGAAGCCAATGGGGCGACCCTTCATCTGGGGCAGGAGATAAGGGGGATTGAGAAGGATAACGGCAGGTACAGGGTTATCTGTTCCCACATCGCCCTTACAGCGGATTTGGTTCTCGTGGCTGTGGGCGTCAGGCCAAACAGTGAGCTGGCCGCCGAGGCCGACCTGGAACTGGGTCCATCCGGCTCTATTGCGGTGGACAGATCTCTCAGAACATCCGGTGAAAATATTTATGCGGCGGGTGACTGTGCCGATGCCTTTCACGTTGTGACCGACGAGCGCACCTGGATCCCCTTGGCCCTGAGGGCCAACAGGGCCGGGTGGGCCGTAGCCGACAATGTCACCGGAAAAGAGGTGGTGCTGGATGGCATTGCAGGAACAGCGGTCTTCAAGGTGTTTGGCCTCCAGGTGGCCCGCACCGGTCTAAGCGTGTCAGAGGCCGAGAGCTTCGGTTTTGAGCCCGTGGAAATGATGATAAAGGCCCGCTCACGCGCCCATGCCCATCCGGGCATGTCCCCTATCTGGGTTCAGATGGTGGGAGACAGAAAGACCGGCCGCCTCATCGGTGCCCAACTGGTTGGAAGGGAAGGAGTCGCCCATAGGATCAATGCCGCGGCTGTGGCTCTTCACCAGAAAATGACGGTTGAGGCCTTTAGCCAGTGCGACTTGGCCTATGCGCCACCTTTCGGCCCCACTTGGGACCCTATGCTCACTGCCGCCAACCAGCTCCTCAAGAGGATGTAACCCTGCGCGGAAAGCCACTGTCAGCCGAGGGCCTCTCTTTTCAGGATATCGTAGTATGTAAGTATCCTCTCCACATAGCGCACGGGTTCGGTGCCCCGACAGTAACCATATCTGGTCTTCTTGTAGTACTTGGGGTTGCGGAGAAGCGGAAGTACCTGCTCAAGGGCTGCCCAGCTGTTGGGATTCAGGTTCATCTCCTTTGCAATCTTCTGTGCATCCAGGATGTGCCCCCTTCCCACGTTGTAGCTGGCAAGAGCGATGAGAAGCCGGTCCGGATCGCTCGCTTCCTCAAATAAATCGTAAACTCTACGGAGATACCCGACACCGCCCATAATACTCTGCACAGGATCGCGTCGGTCTTCTATCCCCATCTCATTGGCTGTCTCCCTGGTCAGCTGCATGATACCTTCCACACCGGTGTAGCTTCGGGCCTCTGGATCAAAATGCGATTCCTGGTAGATCATGGAAGCAATCAAGCGCCAGTCAAAACCATATTTTTCCGAGGCCTTCTGAATGATTTTCCTGTATTTAGGAAGGCGGGTATCCAGCCGGCGGTGGTATTTTTTGAGGTCAACGTAATCAAAGATTTCTACATAGGCGTAATATTTCTGATAGATTTTCTGAAATGTCCCGTCGCTTTTGATTTTTCCAAAAAACTCGTTGATCTTCTTGAGGAGCCTCTTTTCACCCTTCTTGACGGCCCATCCTAAGGATTGCGGCTCTTCTATGGGAAAAGCAATTGTTATGTCAGGGTAATACCTCCGGTTGAGCATTGCTATATTGGAATCGGCGATGGTGACCTCGATCTCCCTTTTGGCGACCATCTCTATCAGCTCTTCAGTGGGCGTATCATCGTACAGCCTGACATTAATCTGAGCCCCTTCTCGGTTAAGCTCATTCAGGCGCTCCTCGTAGGAGGTGCCTCGCCGCACGTGAACTGTCTTCCCTCTCAGATCTTCCAGCTTCTTGATCCCCTTGTTTCGGGTATGCAGGATCACCCTTTGCTGGATGGATAGATAGGGCACCGAGAAATCAACCCTTCTTTCCCTTGAAGGCGTAATACTCAGGCTTGCGGCGATGAAATCGCCTTTCCCGCTATTAAGCGCATCAATCAATCCTCCCCATGTCGGGGTCAGCACCTTTAATTTCACACCCAGATACTCACTGAAGGCCTTGGCAAGATCGTACTCAAAGCCCATGGGCTTATCCCTGTATGTGTAATAGCAATGGGCATTGTTCCGGGTGAGGACTGTAATCTGGCCCGATTTTCTGATCTTCTCCAGCACATCCCTTTTGCCGCATGAGGTCATGACGGCCGTCAGCGCCAGGAGGAGGATCAGGCCCCTTTTTACCCCTCTGAATTTCACCATCTTCACTCTCCTTACTCAATGACTAGCCAAATTACCCGCATCAGCGCGGAAGTGTCAAGATGGACGCGGGAGGAGGGGTGAGATCATTCAAGACATTTCCATAGGGCTTTTCTTCTTTTTCCCAATGAAGTATATATGGATCTGAAAAGCTGCTCAAATATCGATTCAATCCTGGATCCGGCTTCTGGCATTTCAACAGGGCAACCGGAGTAAACTCTGCTTTTCAAATTGAGGTTGTTGGCCGGGGACTTTGAAAACGGCCTGTCGGGGGCAGGGATATTTTTCCCCTGCCTGCGCCGCCATAAGGAGGCCGGGAAAGGAGGAAGAAATGACTCTGATGGAATTTTCCATGATCCCCCTGGATAAAGGGGCGAGCTTTAGTCCATACGTGGCGAGGATACTGACCCTGGTAGATGAAAGCGGTTTGGATTACCGCATGAATCCCATGGGCACAGTGGTGGAAGGGGAATGGGATGACCTTTTGGCTTTGCTAACCCGGTGTTTTCGCCATCTGGAGCAGGAATCCCAGCGTATCAGCGTAACGGTCAAGTTCGACTACCGCAAAGGAGTCGCCGGCGCACTGGAGAGCAAAATCCGAAGTGTGGAAGAAAAGGCCGGGCGTTCCCTTAAGACTTGAGAAGGGTGAGGGATCAGGGCCGGAGATGGAGAGCAATTACGAAAGCATTGTAAGGAGGAATCTCTCCACTTTCTTTTCTCAGCTTTCCCCGGGTGCCGAGGCGCGACTCGGAGCCGAAAGGGATGGGGAAGGTTTTGTCTTCAGGGCATTTGCCGGGGAGTGCCGGCTGGAGCCGGAGGGGATTTTTTTGTCGGGTGAGAAGGTGGTGGGCCCCAAAGGTCTTCTCATCTCCCTATATGCGCTTCATGCAATCCCGGATCCGATACAGCTTCAGCCCTTCAAGGCTTTCAAAGAGATGCCCAACAGCATGCCCTATCACGCCGCTTTCAGCGCGAATAGCGAAAAAGTCCTTGTCCCGCATGTGCCGGGAATCAGGGAAAAGGCTGAGATCATCATGGAGCTTTTTGGGGCAGAGAAAAACCCGCCTGAATCAAGCGGGGATTTTTCCTTTGTGCTCTATCCCCTTCCCAAGATCGCCCTCTATTATATTTTTTACCTCCCGGACGAGGAATTCCCCTCCTCCGCCACTTGTCTTTTCTCGGCCAATGCCCTATCCTTTATGCCACTGGATGGGCTTGCGGATGTGGCTGAATATACCTCAGGGCGCATCATTGAAATTACCAATGGATAGCGGCCGCGGCTCCTGCGGAGTTCAGTGCCAATGCCCTCCCACTGCCGATGAACCGAAGATTGGTTGAAACCATAGCCCTGGAAAACTCACTTGCCCTTCAAATCTGGGACCTGAGCCGTCCCCTTGCAGGCGATAGGTGGCTGGTGAGCCTGGAGGCACGGGTGGACATTCCCTTGGACATCTCTTATCTGGATTCGCTTCCTAATAAAGATAAGGTTTTTTCTGTCTTGAGGGATAAATTTGGACAAGAGGTCTCTTACCGATATGTGCAGGAAAAACATTTCGTAGATGCCAGGGAAAAGACACGGGTCTTTCAAGGGTTTGTAGACAATGTAAAGAGCAGCTTGATCCCCTACTTGAACCATCCCGAGTTCGGGAAAAGAACCGTTCTTGCCAGGTACGTGGAGCTCAAGAAAAAGAGCCCCCATCTATTTTCAAACTGACACGGGGCCTGCCATCCATGATCGTTTCAGCCTACCGACCCTATTTCGCTCCCTTCCCCGGGTTTTTCTCAAAGGCTGTACGCTCTGACATCCTGGTGCTTATGGATACTGTCCAGTTCCCGCGAGGCACCACGTGGCTCACCCGGAATCGATTCAAAAATGACCAGGGGACCCTCTGGATGACCATACCGGTGTGGAAGAAAGGTCTGGGACTTCAGCGGATCTGCGACGTCAGGATCTGTCATGAAGGCAGATGGATGCGAAAGCACCTGGAGAGTCTAAAATCGGCGTATGGGAAGGCACCATTTTTCGAGGAGCATCTGGACTTCCTAACGGAACTATTTGAGACCCACCATGAGAGACTGATCGACCTCAACCTGGAGATTATCAGATATCTCATGGCCCATTTGGAAATTCCGACAAAGCTCCTCATGCTCTCGGAGCTGGAGATTGAAGCAAGGGAACCCAGGCTTTCAATCGAGCTCTCGCTCAAGTTAGGCGCCTCGGTCTTTTTGGCCCAAAGGAGTGCCGGCAAATTTCTGGATAGAGAGGCCTTTCAAAGAGAGGGCATCAAACTTGGGTTTTTCACCCCTCGCCCATTTGTCTATCCGCAACTATGGGGGGACTTTATCCCTAATCTCTCCACCTTTGACCTGCTATTCAATTGTGGCCCAAAGGCCCGGTCTCTCCTCCGAAGATAGCCAATTGCGCTGATGCTTGCAAAACATTATGGGCTGATCTATGGTGTTCCCCCGGAATTCCTGTTTTTCCGTACTCCCTGAGAAGGTAAGGCAACTTGTTTAACGGCACCATGAACACACGGAGAAGGCCGCTGTGGAAAGCTATCCTTTCCCGGAGCATACATACGCCCGAGGCCCTGCCCGAGTTTCTGGGTACCAGCATGCCAGAGGTGAGAGAAGTGATCCGGCGCTATCCCATGCGCATCAACCCTTATTATCTGGCCCTGATTGAACAGAAAGGCGACCCTATATACAAGCAATGCATACCTGATCTGCGGGAGATCAGGGATGAGAGGGGGATGGAAGACCCCCTGAACGAAGAAGGCTCTTCACCGGTTCCCGGTTTGACCCATCGCTACCCGGACCGTGTCCTGTTCCTTGTTTCCTCCCGCTGCGCCATGTACTGCCGATTTTGCAACAGGAAGAGAAAGGTGGGGACCCCTTTCATGGTCAGCCGTGAGTCCATCAGAGAGGGCATCCGTTATATCCGAAAACACAAGGAGATCAGGGATGTACTCCTATCAGGAGGCGACCCTCTCCTGCTCGAAAATCGGGAACTCCATGCTGTGCTTACCGAGCTTCGGGCCATATCCCACGTGGAGATCATCCGGATCGGCACCAGGGTCCCCTGTACATTGCCCCAGAGGGTAACCCAGCGCCTTGCAAATATGCTGAAGAGATTTCACCCCATTTACGTCCACACCCACTTCAACCACCCCAGGGAGATCACGCCACAAGCCGCCCTCGCATGCAGGAGACTGGCCGATGCCGGCATCCCCCTTGGATGTCAGACGGTACTCCTAAAAGGGGTCAATGACGATATTGTGACCATCAATACATTGATGCAACGGCTTCTAACCATACGGGTAAGGCCCTACTACCTTTTCCAGGCCGATCTGGCCAAAGGCACTGCACATTTCTGGACCCCTCTCAGCAAAGGTTTGGCGATCATGGAAGGCCTTCAGGGACACACCTCAGGACTATGCGTCCCCCAGTTCGCCGTGGACCTGCCCGGGGGAGGGGGTAAGGTGCCGTTGCTCCCCCAATATGTGAAGGGTGCCCGCGAGAGCGGATTGGTGATAAAAAACTATCAAGGGGAACAATATCTCTATCCGTTTCAAGAAAGCGCTTTCCCACACTCAGGTGAAAGGAGTCCGACATGATTAGAATAACCTGTTTGGGAGCCGCGGGCACCGTAACCGGTTCCTGTCATCTCGTAGAAAGCCCAAGTGGCAAACGTTTGCTTGTGGACTGCGGTCTATTTCAAGGCGGGAAGATGATGGAGAGCCGGAATTGGAGCGACTGGGGTTTCAATCCAGAGGAGATCGATACCCTGTTTTTGACCCATGCGCACATTGATCATAGCGGCAGGATCCCCAAGCTGGTCAAGGACGGGTTCAAGGGAAGGATCATTACCTCCCCGCCGACCGCCGAACTGTGCAGCATCATGCTCCTGGACTCAGCCCATATCCAGGAGATGGATGCAGAGTGGCAGACCAGAAAAAACAGACGGATTGGCAGAGATGAGGTGGCCCCGCTTTATACAGTGGATGATGCCCAAGCCAGCATAAAGCTCCTTTCACCTGTGGAGCGTGATCAGATCATCGAGGTGGAGCCGGGGATAACGGCCCGCCTGAGAAACGCAGGGCATATACTTGGCTCCTCTATCCTGGAGCTTTGGATCAAAGAAACAGATGAGGCCATCAAGATCGTGTTCTCCGGAGATCTGGGTAAGAGGCACCAGTTGATCGTCAGGGACAGCCATGAAATCTTTGATGCTGATTACCTTTTCATTGAATCCACATATGGCAACCGCCGCCATCGTTCCTTCGACGAGAGCAAGAAAGAACTGCTCGAGGCCATCCGTTACAGCACATCCCACGGGGAAAAAGTGATCATCCCTGCTTTTGCCGTAGAGAGGACCCAGGAGATACTTTATATCCTGGGGGAATTATACCGGAACGGGCAACTCCCTGACATCCCCGTGTATCTGGATAGCCCCCTTGCCATCAAGGCCACCAAGATCTTTCGCAGGAATAAGAAGTGCTACGATGAAGAGGCCCAGGCTATTGTGGATGAAGGCTATGATCCCTTTAATATGCCGAATCTTAAATTTACAGAAAGCACAAGAGAATCCATTGCCATTAATGAAAGACCGGGACCAGCCATCATCATTGCCGCAAACGGCATGTGCACGGCGGGCCGGATCAAACACCACCTGAAGCATAATCTGTGGCGTGAAGGGGCAAGCCTGGTAATCGTGGGATTCCAGGCAAAGGGGACCACCGGACGCAGGATCGTGGAGGGGGCGAAGCATGTCAAGATATTCAGAGAGAATGTGGCCGTAAGAGCAAAGGTTTTTACCATTGGCGGTTTTTCGGCACACGCGGATCAGGAAGATTTGCTGGAGTGGGTCTCCCATTTTGAATCCAACCCCCAGGTCTTTGTGATCCATGGTGAGCCGCGGGCCAGCGACACTCTGGCGACCATGCTCCGGGAGCGTTTCAATCTCAAAGTCCGAGTGCCGAGGTTGAAGGAGAAATTGATCCTCAAGCCGAGGGAAGTCGCTGTTGAAGCGCCTGAGGCCCCCGAGCCCACGCCTGATATAAGAACCCTGCTTCTGAATACCCTTGTTGACCTGGAAAATGAACTCAAGTCGCTGAAGCACAGGATAAAATCACAGGGGGCATCAGAAAAACTCGAAGAGGAAGAAGTGGATCGGCTCAAATACATACGAGAGGAAATTCGCGCCCTCTTATCCTGAGCCCAAGAAAGGCTTATCTCAGAAGACCGACGGCCTTGGTGCCCGGCATATGTATAAGCATGATAGGAAAAAGCGTTTTGCGTGTCAATCCGGAACAAGCAGTCGGAGAGAAACGAAGTGCCCCGAATCATTGGCCTTTAAGGGAATCCGCTTCTTGACAGGCAAGGGCGTTTCGCCTATTCTCCCATCAGCATCCCCGCACAATCCTTTGGCGTGTCTTGCCATTTGCGCTCAGAACAGGATTCTGATTGATGAAATCGACATCATTCGACCTGATCATGTCCGCCCTGTCCAACAGCAGGAAAGGGGAAATGGAAAGGATCGGGATCCTTTCAAAGTTCCTTCGCAATGCCCCGCCCGACACGGACAGGGATCTGCTGAATACTGCCATGGAGCAGCTGGTGCACCTCCAATTCATGCACAGGGCGGAGAGAAACTATGGCATGATTGTCACCGAGGACGAATACTGGGCCATCAGAAATGTGGTATGGAACATTGATAAACAGATTTTCTGGAACGCCATCGGCAAGCGCATGTTGCATATGTTTGACGAGGCCGCTGGCCAGTGGCTGATATTCGATGATGAATCGAACCGCCGGGAAGGATACGATGCCGAGAGTTTTGAAAGAGCGACGCCTGTCCTAGACTCGGACTGGACTCCATGGGAGAGGGTATTTAATGCCGACAACCCACCGGATTTCAAATGGTTCGAGGGGGCAAAGACAAATCTTTCCTTTAACTCCCTGGACAGATACATCCTGAAGGACCCTGAGCCCCATTACTACAGGTACTGGGAGAGCGAATCCTGGGGCAGCGAAGGGCCGCAAGAGACCCTGAGGCTGAATCACCGACAATACCTGTTCGAGGTGGCCAAGACCGTAATGGCCTTGGAAAACCTCGGGTAAAAAAGGAGGACAGGATGGCCCTGTTTATGCCTGAAATCCCGGAGGCCTATTATCCCATAGAGGCCTTTCACAGGATGGGAGTTGTCTATACATCGCTGCCCACCTCCCTGGGGGACCAGCAGATCAGCGACCGGATCCATAACCTGGGAGTGAAGTATCTCTTTACGGTCAACGCCGGCTGGCACAACGAAAAGGCGGTCTTTTACAAGGAGGAACTCCTGGATTACAGGTTGCTGGGGGCCCGGGATTTCTTGCGAATCATCCACCAATTCTCCCCTCCGGAGATCGTCAGAAAGCTGGATGACCCTCAAGCCGGGGCCCGCGTGGATGCCGGCGACGAGGCGGCCATCAGCCGCGTGTTTCCCACCAGAAAGGATCAAAACCCCTATGCCGGGTCCTTTGTGGGTCTCTGCAACTACCCCTCTTTGGCTCGCCTGACCTATGCCGTTGCCGAGGCTCGAGGGCTCGAAAGAGGCAAAACCTGTTGAGGCTTCGACCCCCATGACACGCTGGAGATTGCTGGACACGCCCCCCATGACAGCGGCCGAGAACATGGCCCTGGATGAGACGCTCCTGGACCTGAAGGGCAGGGGAGAAGGCCCCAATACTATCCGTTTCCTGCAGTTTTCTCCAAGGGCCGTGCTGGTGGGTTTCCACCAGTCCGTTGACGAGGAGATTCGAGTGGAATATTGCCGGGCACACAATATTGATATCAACCGGCGGATCACGGGGGGCGGGGCGATCTTTTTTGACGAGAGCCAGTTAGGCTGGGAGGTTATCTGCGACAAAGGTTTCTTTCATGTGACGATCCCAAACAACCGGCTTTTTCGGGCCCTGTGCGACCCCGTGATCACCGCCCTGGGCCTGTTGGGGCTCAAGGCCCGGTTTCGGCCCAGAAACGATATCGAGATCAACGGCAGGAAGATATCCGGCACGGGCGGCACTGAATCGGACGGGGCTTTTCTTTTCCAAGGGACCATGCTCACGGATTTTGACGTGGACACCATGCTGAAAAGCCTGAGGATCCCTGTGGAAAAGCTCAAGGCAAAAGAGATCGACTCGGTCAAAGAGCGGGTGACCTGCCTCAGGTGGGAATTAGGCTATACGCCCTCGCTCGATGAGATCAAAGAGGCCATACGAACCGGTTTTGAAAAGCGCCTTGGAATCAGACTCGAACCTGGCGGTCTGAGTGAGGCGGAAAAAAGGCTCTTTGAGGAAAAGCTCGGATACTACCGATCCTTGGACTGGATCGACCATATCAAACCAAGATACAGCCGCAGGGAGGTGGTCCAGGCCGCCTACAAGGCCGAGGCCGGGATGGCCCGGTTCACCCTTGTGGTCAACCTGCCTCAAAAGAGGATCAAGGAGATCTACATCACCGGGGATTTTTTGTCGTTCCCCACACGTGCCCTCTTTGACCTGGAAGCAAAGTTGAGGGGGCTCCCCTTGGAGCGAGAGGTGCTTCACCGCGTCATCGGCCGGTTCTTTGATGAGGGACGCATCTCGATTCCAGGAATGACATGCGATGACTTCCTCAAGCCCCTGGACCAGGCCCTCGAAAAGGCGGCCATTTCCGAGTACGGAATCCCCCTGGAATATTGCAACCTCATATCCGTGACCAACGGTTCGTTCGAGGAGGTCCTGAAGAAAAAACCTTCGGTGCTCCTGTTGCCCTATTGTTCAAAACTGACCACCTGCGAGCTGCGCTATGCAAAAGGTTGTCGGCGCTGCGGGGAATGTTCGATCGGCCCCGCATGGGACATGGGAAAACAAAGGGAGATGAAGGCTGTTTGTATTGTGAGCTTCGAAGATCTCATGGAGGAGCTGGAGAAAATGAAGGCCGCCGGGGTTTCCGCGTTCATAGGATGCTGCTGCCAGCCCTTTTTCACCAAGCATGTGGATGATTTCGAAAAGGCCGGGATCCCGGGGATTCTTCTGGATATCGACAATACCACCTGCTACGAGCTGGACCAGGCAAAGGAGGCCTATGCAGGAGAGTTTGCCAGCCAGACCGAGGTGAATCTGGACCTGTTAGAGGCGGTCTTGAATGTTGAG
>JAOZOW010000083.1 GCA_029933075.1 Deltaproteobacteria bacterium
CGCTTTGAGCGGTTCACAATCAATCCTCCGGCTTTGCCGGAGGTCACTGAATGTGGGAACGATTGTTGTGCTACGGCGTGATGTCACCCGAAGCCGAGGCGGATAGGGGACGTCGGGTCTACCCGTGGGACTCCGTTATGCTATCTTCCTCTTCCATTCTGGGGCGTGAACAATTCCTAAAAGCCCGTCTATAGAAATGTCCTCGTCCAATAAAGGCCAATGTATGCCATATCCCGAGGGAGAAATTTCAAAAGTTTTCCTTTCTTCTTCAGATGCTTTTTCAAGCAGAGGCGATATTTCCCTTAATCTAAATTTTTTTTCTTCACCATCAATTCTTAGAATCAGGGAATCTTCATCAAATCTAATATCAGTTACATGGTGGTGTTTTTTCATCTCACACACCTCCTCTGAAATTCATCCCATTGGTGCTCTATATACTCGAAATGTTCATAGATAATCTTCCTTATTTCTCTCTTATCCTTTGGCGACATATTATAGGCAAAAGCCTCATCAATCTCAAAATTTTCACGATCCAACCAGTATTTACATTCCATATCCCCCTTTCGGCAATGGACGTGAATAGGCTCCTTTCCTTCATTTGAATAGAAAAACAATCTCCACCCTAAGATAAGAAGTATTGTGGGCATCTTTCCCATCCTGTTCCATTTCCCTGCATCTGAAAGAGCAAGCTGAGGGAATTCTGAGCGATGTTAAGAGACTGGAAACATCGCTGGCGTTTATGGAAACTGCTGTGATTCTGCCTTATTCTGAGCATCGGATAATGAATATGCCAAGGGATTCGATCTTAGCCGGCAGATATGGAACAATAGTCCATCATGTGATGGCCTGTATAGTCGGAGTCCGAGGGAGAAAGATGTCGCGCATTCAATTGGGTTCCCATATTCCGGGAGTCAGAATCGATTGTGTTGGGACTGGAGTAGTGAGCCGAAGTAATATTTTATGAAAGAATAATAAAAAACAGCTCAAATATCAACGGAAAATACAGGGAGATCAGGAACATGAGATGTTGTGGTGGATCATCCGAATCATGAAGTTGCAATGTTCATCGGCGGGAAAGATCCCTGTTGCTGCAAACGCCACTCACCGCCGGAGATTTCCAAAAGGCCATGCGGAGTATAAGAGACTGCATGGTAGGCGTCAGCGGAGGAGGTCTTGACCCCGGGCGGCCACAGCGCCGTGACAAGTGAGAGGAACCATGTTTTGACAGTATCACGAGGATGGTCTATAAGACGGCCAGGATGCGAAGGTGCCGGCTGGAGACCCCGGCAGGTCCTCAGGCCTGAGCCTTTCGACCACAGGGACCCCATTTACATTTATGGCGTCCCTGAGGCATGCAAAGCACGGTGATCGCACCCCGGGCCCAGAGGGGGCATTGGGACCAAAGCTGCTCGGCCATGTATTCGTCCTCTAGGAAGCGGGCAGCAGCAGAGTAAAAGGAGAGGAAGGGCAACGGAGGGTAGTTGGGAAGGCGAGGTGAAAAAAATGGGGGTGACATTGATCGAGATCAAGCAGGATGTGCCGGGTTTCAATGAGTTTTTCGGCTCATGGCTATGCGAAGGGGAGCTTAACGTGGTGATAGATGCGGGCCCTGCCAATTCAGCCGAACGCCTTGTGCAATCGCTCGCCTCCATGGGCCTGGACAGATTGGATTACATACTCCTCACCCACATTCATATAGACCATGCCGGGGGAGTGGCGCGTCTGCTGGATGCGTACCCGGAGGCTCGGGTCATTTGCCACGAAAAGGCTGTGAACTTCCTGGTGGATCCTTCCAGGCTGTGGGCCGGGAGCCTTAAGGTCCTCGGGAAGGTCGCAGAGGCCTACGGTGAGCCGGAACCTGTCCCCCTCCAAAAGCTGATCCCTCATCCGGATGCGGAGGTCAAAGGCCTGCACATAGTGGAAACACCCGGGCACGCCGCTCATCATCTCAGTTACTGCTTTGGAGGGAGGCTTTTTGCCGGTGAGGCGGCCGGCAATTATCTCAAACTCCCGCAAGGGGAATATATCCGTCCTGCGACGCCCCCGAGGTTCTTCATGGATGTGTGCTTAAAGAGTGTGGATCGACTCATGTCATTGGGGGACCAGCCCATCTGCTACGCCCATTTCGGGCAGGCGGAAAGCTCGCACCGATGCCTGGAAATGTTCCGCGATCAATTGCTTCGCTGGGAAGGAATCATCCGCGAGGAGGTGCGTAAGGGCGGGGGCGCCTTGGTGGAAAGGTGTATGGATGCCCTGCTTCGAAAGGATCCCTGCCTGCAGGTCTTTCACAAGATGGGCTCTGAGGTCCAGGAGCGGGAAAAGATATTCATGTCCAATTCCATAAGGGGCTACCTGGGATTTCTTCGTGAAGCAGGGGAGCCCATTCCGGAAGAGGACCTGGCGGTTGGCGCCGGAACGTCATGATCAGCGGAGGAGACAGAGGTATTTGAGCCCTCGGAGGAAAAAGGCTTGAAAAAGACTCGTATGATGCTTAGATAGGTTAAGAGGCACTTTGAGACACGGAATGCCAAGGGACTTGCAACAAAAATACATGCTGCCGGGAAACAGGTATGGACAAGAGAGATATTGTTGAGAGGACAAATTTCAAGGCACTGGTTGAAGCCGATGGCAGTGATCGGTTGCAGGATCGGCTGAATATCATTGATGTCTTTCTGGACACCGAAGACCATATTACCCTCGAGGAGATGATCCGGCTCCTCAAGGAAAAGGGCTATGACTATGATCCCGACTTTGTGAGGCGCTGCCTGAACAGGATGGTGGAACTGGGTTTTGCCCAGCGAAAGCAGTTCGAGGGGCAGCCGATCAGGTATGAACACAGGCATTTGGGAAGACACCATGATCACCTCATTTGCACGAAATGCGGCAAGATCGTGGAATTTGCCAATGAGGAGATCGAAAGACTCCAGATGAAGGTGGCGGCCCAGCAGGGGTTTCACATGCTGCAGCACCGGATGGAGATCTACGGTCTGTGCGATGAATGCCTTGCCCAGCGAAGACCGTTGATGCCCCTGTCCATGGCAAAGGCCGGGGAAAGGGTTGTGGTCAAGGAAATGACCGGGGGGCGACAGGCCCGCGCCAGACTGGCGGAAATGGGCCTCCGGGTAGGCGACCGCATAGAGGTGATTAACAATAACGGCCTCGGAAGACTCATCCTGGCCCATGACTGCACGAGGCTGGCCGTTGGAAGGGGTATCGCCCATAAGATCATGGTATCGTTGACCGACGCTCCCCCTGATGTGATCTGCCAGGAGGACAAATGAGCCGGCCTGGGCAACCCGTAGCTGAAATCCTACATGATCCTTTGAAAGATCTCCCTTAATCGATCTCTGATTTTTCTTACCAGCCGTTCCATTGCGCTCCTGTTTTGATAGAGTAATCTTTCTTTGGGTGTCACTGCATGCGGGATAAAGCGCAATTTCAGTTTGACGATGGCTGCATGATCGTCGAGCACAAATCTCCTGTAGATGAGTCTCAGGATGGGGAACCGGAATTCCCTCTCGGATATGGAGGCGCCCCAGTCAATGACGTAAGGCTCCCCGTCTTCACCAATGAGCGTATTTGTGGCCTTTTTAAGGTCACAGTGTGCCAGGCCTTTTCCGTGTATGCGTTCCACCAGATCCCTGAGGGCATCATAAAAAGTCGCGGGAATATTTTTTCCCTCTTTGGGCCCGCCCATGTTTTCTCCCCGGATCTCTTCCAGGACCAGCGCGAGTCCGTCGATCACCCTGTAGAGTCTCGGCACTCCCTTTACTCCCTCCAGCAGCCTATATGCCCTGCTTTCCCTCCAGACAAGGAAACGGCCCGCTGTGTTCCTGAACAGGAACCTGTTCCTACTGAAATCCTTTACCACGGCGCGGGTGCCTCGTTCTTCCACCCGCCATATAATGGGTCTCGTACTGGTGGGAGCCTGGACAATGCCGCATTGCTTCCGGGGGAGGTTCGATAAGGTGAGTGATTCAAACATGGCGGACAATCTATGGGGCGTGGTATTTGAAGTAGGCGGCGCAGGTACCCTCGCTGGAGACCATGCATGGACCCACAGGGCTCCGGGGGGTACAGGCCTTGCGAAACAGCTTGCACTCCACTGGTTTGGCAGCACCCCTCAGCACCTCGGCGCACAGGCAACCGGGCGGTTCGTTGGCCCTGGGCACCTCGAGATCGAAGCGGCCCCGGGCATCAAAGCTTCTATACTTCTCCCTGATGGCAAGTCCGCTTTTTGGGATCACACCGAGCCCCCGCCATACGGAATCGCATGGTTCGAAGATTTCCTCCATGATTTTCAATGCCCCGGGATTGCCCTCGGGCCTGACTGCCCTGGTGTACTGAATTTCCACATCCGCCCTTCCCTCTTCGATCTGCTCCACCAACATCAGAATGCCTTGCAGGATGTCAAGGGGCTCAAAGCCCACAACCACGCATGGCGTGCCGTATTTCTGGACGACACCCTCGTAAGGCGCGGTGCCGATGATGGTGGTGACATGGCCCGGGCAAATGAACCCGTCGATTTCAAGATTCCCTCCCGATAACAACGCGTCCATTGCAGGGGGGAGGAGCTTGTGGGCTGAGAGCACTGAAAAGTTGGTCTGACCGGTGTCGTGGGCCATCCTGATGGCAGCGGCAATGGTGGGGGCTGTGGTCTCGAAACCGATCCCGAGGAAAACCACGTCGCGTTCCGGGTTGTTTCGGGCGATCTTGAGGGCATCGGAGGTGGAGTAGACCATGCGGACATCGGCCCCCGAGGCATTTTCCGACTGGAGCGAAGAATCGGTCCCGGGCACCCGCAGCATATCCCCGAAGGTGGTTACAATGACCCCGGGGATCCTGGCCAGCTTTACCGACCGGTCTATATCCTCCTGGGCCGTGACACAGACCGGGCATCCCGGACCTGAGACCAGATCAATGGTCTCGGGAAGCAGGCTGCGGATCCCATGTCTGAAGATGGCCATGGTGTGTGTGCCGCAGATTTCCATAAGCCTGACGGTTCTGGATGAGCGGGCCTTGATCTTGTTGGCAAGACCCTGGGCCAGGGTCTCGTCACGGTATTCGTCCATGTATTTCATATCAAAAGCTTCCCTGGTAAATTATTCTCACTGTCTTCCGACCTTCCATGCCCCTGCCACAGCGGGCAGCCCTTCGACCCTTAAGTTGATTATTGGCCATACTCGCCTTTTTCCCCGGCATATCTAAGACCGGCACAGACCGCCTGCCCGAGGGCAATGCAACCGTCATTGGTGGGGACTCTTTCATGGCTGTACACTGAAAACCCTCTTTTCGTCAACAGGCGGGTGAGGCCGGTGAGCAGGGTTACATTTTGAAACGAACCCCCGCTGAGCGCGACCAGGTGAATGCCTGCCTCCTCCCCGACCCTGGTACACAGATCCGCCACTGCGAGGATCAGGGTGTTGTGAAAGCGCCGACTGATCCTGCTCCGGCTCACCCCGCTTGTTAGGTCTTCTACAATACCGCGTATGATTTCAGATGTGTGAAGGATCCACTCCTCCCCCTGTTTCTCTATTTTCCATGGGTAATGCCCCTCCTCCTTTTGGTTCTGGCACTGGTCCAGTTCAATGGCCGCCTGGCCCTCGAAGGCGATCCTGTTCCTGATACCCAAGATGGCTGAGACCGCATCGAACAACCTGCCGCAGCTTGAAGTCATGGGCGAGTTGATTCCTTTCTCGGCCATTCGGAGAATGATTCGGCTTTCATATTCGGATAGATTTCGTACAAAGGGGATGGGCAGGTTGAAAAGGGCCTCCCCGTAGACCTTGTAAAGGTAGATGAGCCCCATGCGCCAGGGGAACCTTGCCGCCGCATCGCCCCCCGGCAAGGGGACGTACTCGAAGTGTGCGGCCCGCCTGAAGGAAGCAAGATCGGTCAGGAGGACCTCACCCCCCCATATCCGTCCGTCCAGGCCGTAGCCGGTACCATCCAGGGCCACACCGAGGGCGGGTCCAGAGAGCCTGTGCTCCGCAAGGCAGCTTACTATATGAGCGTGGTGGTGCTGGATGGCCAGGGTGGGCAATTCTTTCTGTTCTTTGGCATATTTGGTGCTGAGGTAATCGGGGTGGAGGTCGTGAGCCAGCACCACGGGAGTTATCTCGAGAATTCTCCTGAGGTGTGAGATGGTAAGGTGAAAGAACTCAAGGGTTTCCAGATTTTCCATGTCTCCCACGTGCTGGCTTAAGAAGGCCCGGTTCTCTTTCGTGAGGCATATGGTGTTTTTCAGTTCGGGTCCAACGGCCAGTACAGGTGGCATCTCCTTCATCTGTTCGGCTAAAAAGATGGGGACCGGTACGAATCCCCGGGAGCGCCGGATCTGCCTCGGCGCCCCGTCCACCACCCTGACCACTGAGTCATCGCTTCGCAGGTAGATGTCGCGGTCGTGAATCAGGAGATAATCGGCAATGTCGCCCAGGTTTTGAAAGGCAGCCTCGTTGTCAATGGTTATGGGCTCTTCTGTCATATTGCCGCTTGTCATGACAAGGGCCTCGTACCGGCCTTCCATCAGCAGGTAATGGAGCGGGGTATAAGGAAGCATGATACCGAAATAGCGGTTTTTCGGCGCCACCTGGGGAGAAAGGCCGTGGGACCGCCGCTTTTTGAGGAGCACTATCGGGCGCTCCCGCGATGTCAGGGTGCGGGCTTCCACGTGGTTTACATGGGCGATCTTCCTGGCCGTATCCAGGTCCCTGACCATGACAGCGAGCGGTTTTTCTTCCCTGTGCTTTTTCCTCCTGAGCCTCACCACTGCTTTATGGTTGGCGGCGTCCACGGCAAGGTGAAAACCACCCAGGCCCTTTATGGCAAGCACATGGCCTTTTTCCAACAGAGAGACGGTTTCTTTAATGGGATCCGCACAATCAATCTTATCGCCGCTCCCGAGATGAAGGGAAACGTTGGGGCCGCACTTCCAACATGCATTGGGCTGGGCATGGAAGCGCCTGTTGGTGGGATCGTCATACTCCCTCTGGCACTCCGGGCACATCCGGAACTTTTTCATTGTGGTCTGGCATCTATCGTAGGGGATGTCCTGGATGATGGTATAGCGGGGCCCGCAGTTGGTGCAATTGATGAAAGGGTAGCGGTATCTGCGGTCAGCGGGGTCTCCAAGCTCCGAAAGACAGTCGTCGCATATGCATACGTCCGGCGAGATGAGCGCGGATCGTTCCTGACCTGCTCGACTGGATTGGATTTCAAAGCCTTTTTCGTTCTTTACGGGGATTTCGGCCCAGTCAAGAGAGGAAATGTGGGCCAACGGGGGACACTCGGGTATGACGGCATCGAAAAATCGCCTGATGTCCTCCGGTCGGCCTTCTACCTCGATATCCACGCCCCGGGCCGTATTGGTCACATACCCGGCAAGCCCGTATCTGTTGGCAAGCTGGTAGATGAAGGGACGGAAACCCACGCCTTGCACAATGCCCTCAATGGCGCCTTTGGCCCGCTTTCTCATCTCGCTGTCAGGCGGGTCTCCCGGTTTTGACCTGTTCTTTGAGCCAGTCATACCAGGCATCGAGTCCCTGCCCCGTTTTACAGGACACCTCGAAGATGGTCAGGTGCGGGTTCACCTTGAGGGCTTCCTTTTTGATGGTCTCCAGACTGACATCCAGGTAAGGTAGAAGGTCGATCTTGTTTATGATCAGCACCTTGGACTCATGGAACATGAGGGGGTACTTGGTGGGTTTGTCTTCTCCTTCGGTAACGCTGAGGATCATGGCCTTGAAGTCTTCCCCCACCTTGAATTCGGCAGGGCAGACGAGGTTGCCCACATTCTCCACCACAAGCAGATCCAGATCGTCAAAATTAAATTCCTTGAAGGTGTCCCTGATCATATTTCCGTCCAGATGGCATGCCCCCCCCGTGTTGATTTGAACCACCGGGATTCCTTTCTGGGCGATTCTCTCCGCATCCTGGGATGACTGGATGTCGCCCTCGATAACGCCGAGTTTCACCTGGTCTTTGAGTGCGTCGATCGTCTTTTCCAGCAAACTGGTCTTACCCGCCCCGGGAGAGCTCATGAGGTTGAATACGGTCAAGCCTTTCTGGTCAAAGATGGCCCTGTTCTCTTGGGCTATCCGGTCATTGGCCTCGAGAATGTTTTTTACGACTGATATCTTCATAACCAGACTCCTTGTGAATAATATTGGGTGATGATAATACCAGAGGCGTTCCGTGGGGAGTGCATGCAGCCCTTGTGCAGGGGCATTTTAGCCACTCCGGATCGCTCAGGTCAATCAACTTCCATTTCCACTATTGCGAGGTCCTGCCCCGCCACCGTCTCGATGTCCGTTCCCTTGCAGTGGGGGCACTCAAAGGCATAATCCTCTATTTCAAAATCGTTGTGGCACGACTTGCAGATGCCTTTGAGGGGAATGATTTCCATATGGAGCTGCGCTCCCTCCATCTCGGTCCCCTCCGTGATCACCTGGAAACAAAAGGAGAGGGCCTCCGGGACAATTGCGGACAACTGGCCGATATGGAGCCTTACAGATTTGAGCACCCGTGCGTCATGTTTTACCATCTCCTCTTTGAGAATATCTACAAGGCTCTGTGCGATAGACATTTCATGCATCGGATCAATGTCTCCCTCATCAGGAGAGCCAACCGAAAGACTCCTGAAAATAAGCGGGTAAATTGGGATCAGGGAGAGATCAGCCCTGTTTCAAGGCCACGATCAAGGAATTTATTTTTTGTCTGGCGTCATTGAAAACACCAGAGAGGTTCAGGGAATGATTGGCAAAAATGCTGTCAGGGTCCCCGTTGAAGACGATCAATGGCTCAAAATAACACCTTTTGAGATTTTCGAGAATCTTGTCCACCAGTTTCAATGAGTTCTTATCTTTAAGGATTTCTATAAAATCTATCCTTATGGCCTTGAAGGATTCATAAAGGGCATAAGCAACGCCCTGGGCATAGTAAAAGTTATCGTCCACCTTGTACCAAGGAATATTGACCTCCACCAGTGCCGAACCCTTCTGGCCCTTTCCGGCCTCCTCCACCGATAGCACCCTTTCCACATCTCCCGGCGCGTTTATGAGACGGGTGTTCACGCCGCCCATGAGAGAGGCATATTGGCTGAGAAGTTCCGCCAGGTTGTCGGCCCGGGGGTAAAAGAATGATTTGCCCGCCTTCAAGTCACGGTAGAAGTCCTCCAACTTTTGGTGTGCCAGCCTCCATTTGCTTTCGGCCGAAGGGAACCACCATTTGTATGGATCGTTTGACAGGGCCGTGAAGGCCGCCTCTGCTGAGGGGTCAAGCTTATCCGTGGTACGCATGCGAGAGAGATTGTCCCTTAGGATCCTGACATTATACCGGACGACTTCAAGCTCCCCGATCTGGAAATTGGGCATATTGTCTAAGAACACGGTGGGCCAGAATATGTCGTTGGGGAGCCAGTTTTTGTATAGCTGTTCGATAAGGATTTGATTGGTTTTAACGAAAGCCGCTCCCTTGACCCGCGCATCCAGCTTGCCCAGAGTGATGTGGTCTGGTTTGACCGAGTTGATGGCCATCACAACGACCACAAAGAGCACCAGCCCAATCAACAAGACATATGCAAGTGGTCTCCAGTTCCTGCCCGGGGTCTTATTGGATGTCTCAGCCATGATTGATTACCGCCTTTAATATTTTTCGCACCCCCTGACGCCTCGAATGAAAAGAGGTTGGCGCGAATTTGTCGATGCTTTGCATTCTAAGTAGGGGACCGCTCGATTGTCAACAGCTAATGGCGCTTTCCTCTATTCTTGAAGCCCTCCGGGGATTTGACAGGGATGCGCCTTTTTCCTATGGTGCTTTATTTGAGCCGCTAACGATTTTCAGCTTGGGGGAGGCATGCCATGGCAAAAAAGAAACTGATGCTCAATGATTTTTTCGAGATGAAGAAAAGGGGGGACAAGATCGCATGGCTCACAGCATATGATTATCCCACCGCCCGGTTTGCGGAGGCCGCTGGAATGGATATGCTCCTTGTGGGCGATTCCCTCGGCATGTGCGTCTCCAGGCCTTTACGCCCAAGTTCGTCAAGAAATACGCAAACGTGGCAGAAGTGATAACCAGTGCCATGGAGGCTTATATTGAGGATGTAAAGGCAGGGGCCTTTCCCGCCGATGAACATTGCTACCGTATGATCCGGGGCGAGGAAGAAAAATTCCAGGAGATGATCAAAGAATACGAATGAGACAAAGAGGCCGTATGAATCCAGGAGTACAGGGGGGCTCGTTCGACACGTTGGGGGAACGGGACCCTAAGCCTTACAGGAGACTATGGTGGCTTTATGCGCCATGGGCCTGGCTGGTGTTCATCCCCTTTCTGGTACTCTCCACTCTCTTTTGGGGAATTGTCGTGTTGAGCCTCTCTCCTTTCAGCGCGCGTCTGGCATATCGCTGCGGCATGATCTGGGCCTGGTGCCTGTGCAGGGTGAACTTCACGCGGGTCAAGGTCATCGGTTGGGAACATGTGAGGCCAGGGCAGTCTTACATTATTATGAGCAACCACCAGAGTCATTTTGACGCCCTCGCCCTTATCGGGCACTTGAGGCTCCAAATCCGGTGGGTGCTGAAAGAGGAGCTTGGCAGGATACCGGTGTTCGGTTGGTACTGTGTTGCAGGCGGGCATATCCTGATTGATCGCTCAAGCAGGGAAAAGGCCATTGAGAGTCTTAAGAGATCCAGAGGGCTTGTAAGCAAAGGGGTATCTGTAATAATTTTCCCTGAAGGCACCCGCACTCAGGACGGGCGGATAGGGGAGTTCAAGAAGGGCGGATTCATGATGGCCCTGGACCTTGGGCTTCCCATCCTGCCTGTCACCATCTCGGGGACACGTCGAATACTGCCCTCCGGCACATTGAAGCTCCTGCCGGGGAAAATTCTCATACAGATCCACGCCCCTGTGGATGTGAACGCCTATGGGCCCGAGCAGCGGGACAGGCTCATGGAGGACGTCAAGAGGGCCATCGCCTCGCAATGCCCCGCTTGCTGAAATCACCCCAAATCCCGCATCCATATTTAATTTGCCTTATGTTACATTTAATGATACAAGTAAGAATACAATAGGAGGTGCATTA
>JAOZOW010000084.1 GCA_029933075.1 Deltaproteobacteria bacterium
TTCTACATTAATTTATCATGGGGTGAGTGTCCAATCATTATAGGCAGAGAGGGAACACCGGCCCATGGAGATTGTGTTGGCGACTTCAAGTGATCGCACCGCCCTTTTTTGGGTTCATCCGGTTTTTGCGTGCTTCAACAGTCGATCTGTTATTCTCATCAAAGGGCGTAAAGTCTTTTCTGAGTGACTGTCGGGAGGGCGCTGTATTTTCGCGACTTATCAGTGGGGGAAGCCGCAGCCCGGTCCTCAACAGCCCTTTACATAGATGGTGCCCATACAGTACTTTGCTTCTCTTCGATCCTCCCAGGCTACACTTCCACATCTTGAGGACCGGGAATGCGGAGGGGGCAGGCCTGCCTGCCGGCAGGCAGGTGTCCCCCGCAGATAAGTCGCAGGAAAATACCAGCCCGGGAGACCCGGAATCGAAGAAAAGACTTTATGCCCTTCCTAAAGCCATTTCCGCACAACAAGTACGCTTTAGTCGAATGAGCCCTTTTTTATTAGGGCCCTGAAATCCATAGAGCGCTTTTTACTGTTACGATATGCAACACGAAGCTTTTATTTGTAACGTAGATTAACATATTGAATTTTCATATGAATATTGCCCCCACCCAATAATCGTTGCGATATGTAACGCTTTGCCATATCTCTCTTAATCCTCTCTACCATTAAAAATATTATGTAATATCAACAAGATATCAAGAACTCCCTTTGAATGGCACGGCCATTGCTCTATTTGTGAGGTAAAACAGGTATCAAGGAGGGGGTAGGAAAATGTTTGGAACAAAAAAAAGACCTAATCTGTTCGACAGATGGATGATGGCCGTCACCTTTGCCGAGGCCGGAGATAGGGAGACAGCCCTGAGTCTGATCGGTCAAGCTCCGAGACAGAGGGGGCGAAAACAAGCAAGGCCTAAGGTGAGACCACAAGCGGAGCAGCGACCGGTGCTGAGGGCGTAGGACAGTCATTCCTTGGCAATAAAAGGAGGCAATGGGATGCAAAAGGTATTACTGGCTGTGGAGGGCATTAGACCGGATGGAAAGGCATTCAACTATGCCTTGGAGCTCTGCAAGCGAATGCGGGCTGAGCTAAACGTCCTGGAGGTCATAAATCCTCGCAAGTATCTCGGTTATCTTAAGAAGCTGGGTGATGGAGCCCAGCGGATGAGGCAATATTTTGAGGATTCCATGGTGGCCGCCACTTTTGCTGAGGCAGGTGAACATGAAATGGCGGAGCAATTGCGGGAGCAGGCTATGGAAAATTTCAGGAAACTGCTTCCTCAGTCCGAAAAGGTGGGGGTCCCCTGCCATCTTACCATGAAGTCAGGGCGCACGGACAGAGAGATTATCGACTATGTCAACGCGCATCGCGATATTGTGGTAACGATCTACGATGGAGAAGAAGGCAGATGGGGGTTCGGGGGTAACAGGAGAAAAAGAAGAAGGGTGCCCCCTGCGATAAGAAAAAACATCTCAACGCCCCTTGTGGTCATTAACGGATGAGAAGTTGAAGTTGATATAAAAGGAGGGAATCGGGAAATGGGAGCATTATTAAGCAAAATTAGAGATAGAATGCGCCGGGCAGGCGGAAGAATAGACCAATATCATGAGGCCATAACCTTTGCAGAAGCTGGCGAGGATGCACCTGCCCGGAAACTGGCGACCAAAGAGGTGGTAGAGACAGAGGAGAGGCCCGGAAAACTCCTGGTCATGGGAAGGGAGAGCAATTTTTCCAGAGAAATCATCGACTATGCGCTGGAGATGGCCAAGAGGATGTCCTATGAAATACTGGCCCTTAATACAGCGCCCCTTTCCTGCGAGACTTTCCAGCTTTTTTCCTCTTCGAGAAACAAGCTTTGTAATGAATTTCGCACCATAGCGGCCGAGAATGCCAGGGCATTTCAGAAGGAGGCTGAGGAGTTGGGGATCCCCTTTCATCATGTAGTCAAGTTCAGTGACCCGGATGAGGCCCTTGAAGAGATAAAGAAGGAGTATAATGACATAGAATTTGTTGTGTCTGACTCTGAGGAAGATCAGGCGAGCAACAGGGTTGAGGATCGCGAAAGAGCGCGACATGAAATCTTTGTCTATTCGGTGGTGTAGGCGATAGGAGAGGGACTCCATTTTTCAATTAGTTTGCCAATTTCCGATCCACGAGATTTTTGTGTAGGCAGGATCTCTGAAGGTTTCTATAAGCACTTCGGATCTCCTGTCTTTTTTCAGAATAGGGGCTCTTCGAGGTCATGTGGGGCAGGGAATTCCCTGCCTTCGCCTTGAAGGTGCCGGGCGAGGCTCAGCAAAGCCTTTATAGGGAAAAGGAGGATAGGATGAACGGCCATTTCATTTTCGCGTTAGCGCTCGTGTTGTTTGCCTTTCTATTGTGCTACTGGTTCAGAAAAGAGAATAAAAAGTAGAGAAACGAATCTTATTTCTGTTGTTTTTAGAAAGGGGTCTGGAGAATGACACTGGAAATGCTGCTGACTATGATCGTGCTTGGCTTTGCCATAGTGCTTTTTATTTTTGAATGGGTAAGGGTGGACGTAGTAGGGATTATCATGATGGTACTGCTCCCCCTGACAGGCCTTATTTCTCCCAAGGAGGCCTTTGTGGGGCTGAGCAGCAATGCGGTGTGTTCCATCATTGCGGTAATCATTATCGGGGCGGGCCTGGACAAGACCGGTGTGATGAACCAGGTGGCTGGCCCCATCATCAGGTTGGCCGGGAGGAGCGAGAAGAGGGTCATTACCCTCATATCCGGCACCGTCGGCCTCATATCCAGCATGATGCAGAATATCGGCGCTGCCGCCCTTTTTCTCCCGGCCGCCCAGCGTATTGCAAAGAGGATGGAGATCCCTGTATCGCGGATTCTGATGCCTATGGGCTTTTGCGCCATTATCGGCGGGACCGTTACATTGGTGGGTGCAAGTCCCACTATACTGCTCAATGACCTTATGGTGCTTGGCGGCAAGAAGCTGGAACCCTTTGGCCTGTTTACACAGACCCCCATTGGGATCTGTCTCCTGTCAAGCGCAATCCTATATTTTGTTTTGTTTGGGAAATTCATACTGCCAGCTGCGGGCGGAGAGGCTGACAAGGGGGTCACCGCATCGCTTTTGGAAGAATACCGGGCATTGGGCAGTACTTTTGAGCTGCATGTGCCCGCCCATTTCCAAGGCCCGAGGACCCTTGAGGAGCTGGATATCCGCACGAAATTCCTTGTCACCATAGTCGCCATTAATCATGCGGAGAGAAAGGAGAAGAATTTCGTTCCCCATAGCACTGACAAAATTTCCCCTAACGATGATATTGCCGTGGTCGGGAGAGAAAGAAATGTGAGAAAGCTTGCCTCAGAGTATGGCTGGGAGATAAAGGAGGGCCTGGAGGTATTTGCCGAGAGTCTGTCCCGGACCAATGCTGGAATGGCAGAAACGGTTGTCTCTCCCCGCTCTGAGCTTATCGGGAAGACCATGAGCGAGGTGAATTTTAAGGACCTTTATAATGTAAACCCCGTGGCCCTGTTTAAAGGAAACAAGATTTTTTACAGCGGATTGACTAATGTCAGGCTGAACATGGGAGACACGCTGCTTCTTCAAGGGCCCTGGGAGCGATTCCACATCCTGAAAAATAGGCCTCAGCCAAGGGCATTGACATTTGCTACCCCCCTTGAAGGGGAAATTATGCGCCCCCAGAAGGCCAAGCTGGCCGTGGTTTGGCTTGCCGTAGCCCTTTCACAGATCATTTTTTTCAAGATACAGCTCTCAGTGGCGCTGATGTCCGGTGCCCTTGGGATGATAATAACAGGGGTGCTTACAGTGGACGAGGCTTACCGTGCCGTGGACTGGATGACGGTGTTTCTTCTGGCCGGGCTAATCCCCTTGGGGATTGCCTTTGAAAAGACAGGCACCGCTGCCTTCATTGCCCACAGGGTGCTCGGCCTCCTTGGGCATCCGAGCCCTATCGTGTTGCTGGCCGTGGTGGGGATAATGACCTCTTTTTTTACCTTGGTTATTTCCAATGTGGGGGCCACGGTGCTCCTTGTCCCTCTCTGCATGAATATGGCGGTGATGGCCGGGGGTGATCCGCGGATGGCAGCCTTGGTGGTGGGCCTATCGGCCTCCAATACCTTTGTCCTGCCAACGCATCAGGTAAATGCCCTGATTATGCGTCCCGGCGGGTACCGAACCGTGGATTACGCAAAGGCCGGCGCCTTCATGACCGTCATATTTCTCATTGTGGAGCTCGCTATCCTTTATTTCTTTTACGGAATCCAGTAAAGTTATATTGTCGTAACAGTTTAACCATTTTAAAAGTGGGTAGTGGTGAGGGATCGACAGGAAGGAGTGGCTAAAGTCTTACATTTTGCCCAAAATGCCCAACGAAGACAGGTCCGGTTGAAAGCGGCCCGGCGCAGAGTGGCATATCTGAATCATTGGAATTGGACCCTGGGCTTTCAGCCGGAGGGACAATAGGAGTCTTGAATGCGGTGCCTACAATTCGTTGGGTGGGAGCGGCAATGAGGGAAAACACCGGGATGAAAAGTTTGAAGCTGAGTATCAGGAAGAAGATCATTCTCCTTTTTACGGTTTTCATCCTGGTGGGTGGAGCAATCTGGTTTTTGAATTACTACAAACATGATTTACTCAACAAAAAGCTGCAGCTTATCGAGAAAAAGGATGTGATCCTCAATACCATCCTTGAGGCCCGCCGTTATGAAAAGAATTATTTTCTCTCCCTGGACGAGGCAAATCTGAAAAACGCCCTCTTTTACATTCAACAGGCCGAGAAGAGGTTGCAGGATATTATTTCCAGCAACAGCCCGTACATCTCGGCGGAGGCCCTCTTGGAGAGCCGGCAGGAATTGAAGATGTATGGAGAGGCCCTGTCCAAGCTGCTGTCATTTTACCATCAGGAAGGCTCCCTGAGATTGGATGAAAGGCTTGTAAAAGATTTCCCGAAACACCAGAAAGAGGTCACCGCCTTGGGGAGAAAGATCACCAGCAATATGGAACAGATGGTCAGGCAGGAGCGAAAGATTGTCAATCGCCTCCTTAAGGACTCCAGGAGATACCATCTGCTGGCTCTCTGCGGCCTAATCACGCTTTCCATCGGGGCGGTTCTCTTCCTCTTTTTCAATATCAATAAACCGTTGAAATCCATTGAGGAGGCCATTCATAAAATTGCCATGGGAGACTATACCAACATCCCTTCCGTGTGGACGGATGATGAGTTTGCGTCCCTGGTTTCCAGCCTTAACGATATGATCAACGAGTTGAACAGGCGCAATGAACAGCTTATACAGGCCAAGAAATTGGCCTCACTGGGCACTCTGACCTCGGGTGTGGCCCATGAGCTTAATAATCCCTTGAACAATATTTCGACATCGGTACAGATCCTGCTTGAGGAGCTGGATGATGGCGACAGGGAGTATAAAAAGGAGTTGCTCCTGGAAACGGAGAGACAGGTGGAAAGGGCGAGGGATATTGTAAAGGCCCTTTTGGAGTTTTCCAGAGAGAGGTCATTCTGTTTGAAGCGGGTGCGTCTCAAGGATGTGGTGGATGATACGATCCGTCTGATCAGAGGAGAGCTCCCTGCTGATGTTGAGCTACAGGTGGAGGTGCCGGAAGAGATAACCGGGGATATGGATCCCAGGCGTATGCAGCAGGTCCTTCTTAACCTCATTCTAAACGGGATACAGGCAATGGAGGGCAGCGGGGTCCTGAAGATCGCGGCCACCCAGGATGAGGAAGCAGGAGAGTTCTGTTTTATGGTTCAGGATACGGGAAAAGGAATTCCAGAGGAAATCCTTCCGAAGATATTCGATCCATTTTTTACAACGAAGGATGGCGGTGGAGATGGTGGACCCGGGCATGCCGAATACCACGGAATTATAGAGCAACCGGGATCAGGATTGGGGCTTTCCATCTGCCATAGCATTGTGGAAAAGCATGGAGGAAGGATTGAGGTGGAAAGCAAGCCTGGGGAAGGCGCCACGTTTACGATCCACCTGCCTCTGAAGGGGATAGACCATGGCCCAGCCGAAAGTGACGATCCTGGTTGTTGAAGACGAGGAGATCGCCCGAAAGAACCTTGAGCATATCCTTGAAAAAGAGGGGTATGAAATCATCGGGGTGGATAGCGGTGTGAAGGCGCTGGATCTCCTCAGAAAAAAGGAGTTTGCCCTGGTGCTCACGGACCTCAAGATGAAAAAGGTTGACGGTATGGAGGTCTTGAAAAGGAGCCGAGAGCTCCATCCTCACACCGAGGTGATCATGATCACCGGTTATGCTACGGTTGATTCGGCTGTGGAAGCCATGAAGGAAGGCGCCTATCACTACATAGCCAAGCCATATAAGATCGATGAGGTTAGGAAGACCGTCAAAGAGGCCCTCCTAAAAAGACGGCTCAGGCTTGAGAACTTAGAGCTCAGAGATGCCCTCAAAAAGGCTCAGAAGGTGCCCTATATTGTTGGTGAAAGCAGCGCCATGAAACCGGTGCTGGACACGATCCAGCAAATCGCACCATCAGATGCCAATGTATTGATCCTGGGAGAAAGCGGCTCGGGAAAAGAGCTGGTGGCAAAGGCAATTCATCATCTAAGCCCCCGGTCCGAAAATAGATTTGTGGCTTTTAACTGCGGCTCATTTACCGAAGAGCTAATGGCCAACGAACTTTTCGGGCACGAAAAGGGGGCATTCACCGGAGCAACCAGAGAGAAGGCGGGCCTCGTGGAAGTAGCGAATGGGGGCACAATCTTCCTGGACGAGATTGGAGACATGCCCCTCAGCATGCAGGTTAAGCTGCTGCGGGTGATACAGGAAAGGGAGTTCTTGCGCGTGGGCGGGGTGGATCCGATACCTGTGGATGTAAGGTTCATTGCCGCAACCCACCGGGACCTCAAAGAGGATGTTGAAAGCAGTCATTTCCGTCAGGATCTCTATTATCGCCTAAATGTGATTACCATCCATCTTCCACCGCTTGCCGAAAGGAATGGGGATATTCCTCTGCTTGCCCACCATTTTTTGTCCCAGAAGAGCGAGGCAATGAAAAAGGCGATCCGCGATATCGAGAAGGAAGCAATGGAGCTGCTTTGCCAGTACGGATGGCCGGGCAATGTCAGGGAGCTTGAAAATGTGATCGAACGGGCCGTTGCTCTGGAAAACGGCCCTGCAATCCGGGTAGATGACCTTCCCGAATATATACGGAATCTTTCAGTGGAGACCTACCGGCGTCACTCCTCGGAGATTCCCACCCTTGAAGAGCAGGAAAAAAACTATATAAAGTGGGTCCTTGAGAAATGCAAAGGCAATAAGACCAAAGCGGCAAGGATGATGGGCATTGATCGGGTATCCCTCTGGAGAAAACTCAAGCGCTACGGGATGGAATAGAAGGCACTGTCCAAAAGGAGGGCTTTCTTATCCTGGAGTTATTCTTTTCCCTTTCCGTAGAGATGGATCCCACCTGAACCCCTGACTTGGATTCCTCAGGCCTTGCACACCGACGACCGAAAGGACTCCTCATTGGCCCTTGCAAGCCGGTGGAGAAATCGGTGCCACCACCCCTTCTTAGTTTCTCCTGCTTGATGTTGTGCATCAGAAGCGGCTCCATTAGAGCCCAATGAGTTCCGGTCCTGGAGATATAGCCACCTTTTCATACTCAATCGTCCGTTAATCCTCATTGCGAGATCCTTGCCGGATCTCTAAGGTTTTTTCTCCGAACAGGCTGAATTTGAGCCAGTCAAATCCAAATTTCATCAGGGCCGCATCATCTGAGGCGAGCTTTTCCTTAAGGTCATCTTCTATATTGAACAGCCGGAAGAATCTGCTGCCAAAGATGAAGTCCCTGAATCGATCCAGGTTGTAAGATGCCAGGTAGAACATCTGGATTTTTCGCGTCAAGTTTTCTTGTGCTCCCAGCCCTTTCTGGGAGGTGATGATCTCCATCCATTGATCATTCATGGCATTGTATTCGTCCACGCCTTCACTGGCCATCCATTCCTCTATGGTCCACTCCTTGTCTTCTTCAAAGCCGAGGCAGTGCGACTCGGTCACAACAAAAAATTTTTCCCTGACATTTTTTTCGCCTTCCAGTTTCAAGGCAGCCCGACCTATGGGATAGATCCGACAGGCCCCAGGACGATCCTCATATATACTGCATCCCTCGGGTGTGACAAAGGGGCATCTTCTTTTTTCATCCTCATTCATCCTGAGAAGGACCAAGGGAAAGCGGCCATGGTCTTCCATCGTCATATCGGTGTAGCGGTCCAGAAATGCTTCGGAGCGCAGTCCCAGTCTCTTCTTGATCCGGAGGATGTCATACGGGGTGAGGATCAGCTTCAGGTCTGCACAGCACTCGGTAAAGCAGGGGATCTCTTTGTGGCATCTAAACCTGAACAGGTTGCCGACGACAGGTTCAAATATGTCCTTGTTACCAAGCGCCATCTATTCTTTCTTTTGGCCTTCTTGCTTGACCCTGAATAACAATTGACCAAAAAGGCCGAATTTGATCCAGTCCATGCCAAATTTCAAGAGCTCTACATCACTTCTTTTGATTTTTTCAATTTTTATGTGGTCTATTTCAAAACGATTCAAAAAGGTGCTATGAAATATGAACTCCCTGAATTTGTCCAGATTATAGAGCGCCATGACAACCATTTTCTGAATATCGGGATTTTCTATGTCCAGTTCCTGGGCCTGAAGGGGGGCGATGATCTCCGTGAACATGCTGTTCATTTCATCATACGGGACGATACCCTGCTCCACCAGCCACTCACCTATCCTCCAACTTTCCTTTTCCTCAAGTCCTTTGCATCTCGAAGCGTCGGTAATGAGATGGAATGTACCGTCATCATCCATATCAAGGGGGAACATCCTGCAGGGCCATGGCCGGTCTTCATAAATGCTGCAGCCGGTTTTAGAGACGAAGGGGCACTTTTTGTCATCCTCGTTCATTTTCAGGATGACAAGCGGGATCAAACGCCCCTCTTTGGGGATGATGATCGTGTATTTGTCAAGGAATTCATCGGAGGATACATGTAGCGCATTTTTGAGGCGCATGACATCATAGGGGGTCAGGACAATGGTGACGTCCTGGCAGCACTCGGTGAAGCATGGGACCCCCGGTGAACAGTTGAACTGAAAGGCGTGTTCTGCGTCCATTCTCACCGTACCTGTATGATTGCCGTTTGTGTTCGATTCTGTCATAGTCGTAATTCCTTCCCGGTTTTGGAATATTTGTATCATTTTAATTTTGCATGGAGCATCATTGGTGTACGAAACGGAATTAGCCTTGAATCTACGCTACAATTATTTCAAGAACTTAACCCAGGGAAAAACCTGTCCTTCAAATCAATGTTGACAGTTTGCTTCCTTGAGCCGGGCCATGGGGCTCTCTTTCAGCCCTTTTGCCTTTGGCCTTTCCCCCTGACACACTCCCTACAATTCCCTTGACTAATTTAGAGGGAATGATTTTATAGTGAGTGAGCCCATCACCAGCAAATGGAAAAGGAGACATGAAGATACACACCATTAGTGCTCTATACAGCCTGGAAAGGCTGTGGTCAATGAAATTGTCTGCAAGAACAAGAAGGAGGGGGAGCCGAGATGATGAAAAGAACATTGGCCATAATTAAACCCGATGGCGTATCAAGGAGGCTCATAGGGAGTGTGATCAACCGCCTGGAAGGTGAAGGTATCAGGATTGCGGCAATGAAAATGATCTGGATGACCAAGGAACAGGCCAAAGGGTTCTATAAGGTGCATGAGGGCAAACCATTTTACGAGAGCGTCACCGATTTTATGTCATCAGGACCGTGCGTGGTCATGGTGCTGGAAGGAGAGGATGTTATTGCAAGATATCGAAGGCTTATGGGGGCCACTAATCCCCATGAGGCCGAGGAAGGGACCATAAGGAAGGAATTTGCCACGGATGTAGAAAAAAATGTGGTTCACGGGTCCGACTCAGAAGAGACCGCCCGCTTTGAGATCAGCTATTTTTTTAGCGAGCTGGAGATTACGGGTCAATAGGCAGATAACGTTGTCTCCGGGCTCGCCGTGAAATGGTACCCGGAGACAACGGAGAAAACTTTGACCGCTTAAGACTCGGACTCTTCTTCTTTTTTTTCTTCCTTTAATGTCTCTTTTTCTTTTTTCAGCTCCTGGATTTCTTCCTTTAGACTCTCCACTTCTCCCTTGAGGTCGCTGCCGGTGGTATCAAAGGATTCGGCAGCCCTCTTGTCTCTGATCTCTTCGAATCCGAGATAGGCAGCGAGCGCTCCGCCCAGGATCAGCATTGCAGGAACAGCGGCCATCAGGGCTTTGAGAAAGTATCCCCACCAAATGATAATCCCTATGATACCCAATACCAGCGCAATTATGCCTCCAGCCAAAGCAGCCATTTTTTACCTCCTTCATTTCCACAGATTGTGATGTATCATTCGTTGCTATTTTATCTCGCATCTGATATCACAAACATTAAATGGGTTCAAGCATATAAATGAAAAATCCATGGACGCAGCGGTGGGAACCCGATTTAGTGAAACCTGAGCCAGATTGGATTGTTTTAACAGATATTTCAGAGCTAAGTAAGGGGTACCATGAAGATAAAGGATGAAATTTAGCGAAATACTCAGAAATATGGCATATAATTGTCGTAATTCTATTTTTTTGGCTTTTTTCGGGAGTATATAGTAATTGAAAATAATGTAAATTAGAAATATCCTTATTATTTACGTTTTTTTGATTCATGCCAGCGTAGCTCAGTTGGCAGAGCAACTGATTTGTAATCAGTGGGTCGGGGGTTCGATTCCCTTCGCTGGCTCCAGGTAAGCGTTAATAAAACAGACACTTGGGCATAAGGCATTCCATATCTGAAGGACCGCAAAGTGGAGAGGTTCCCGAGCGGTCAAAGGGAGCAGACTGTAAATCTGCCGGCTCAGCCTTCGGAGGTTCGAATCCTCCCCTCTCCACCACCAAGGTGTTCTTTGGGGATAGTGTCCATCTATAAATGAGATAGTTTTCGCAAGGTCAAGGAAGATGAGGATTTTAACCACAGGAATA
>JAOZOW010000168.1 GCA_029933075.1 Deltaproteobacteria bacterium
GGAATCGAAGAAAAGACTTTATGCCCTTCTTAAAGCCATTTCCACACAGCAAGTATGCTTTAGTCGGATGAATCGAACGAAAATACAGGGAAGATGGAAAGTGGCTTTTTATTCTGCAATTTCCCTTGAGATGAAATCTTCCACTTGGGTTTCCGAATAACCTAAGTGCTTCAGGATTTCCCGGGTATGATGTCCTCTCGGCATTCCGGGGCCTTCCACATGGCCCGGCGTACGGGATAGTCTTGGGGCAGGGGCGGGCTGAAGCACGTCATCAATATGGATGAATACCTCCCGTTGGCTGTTGTGGGGGTGGTGTTCGACCTCGTCCAGCTCAAGCACAGGGGCCACGCATGCATCAGTGCCCTCGAAAATCGAAGTCCATTCATCTCGGGTCCTGCTCTTGAATATTTGCGCAAAACGATTTTTCATATCAGGCCACCTGCCCATATCATTTTGGTGCGGGAGAGAGTCGGGGTCGAGCCCCAAGCCCTTCAGGAGCTCCGTGTAAAACCTTCCTTCAATGGCGCCCACTGCCATGAATTTTCCATCGGAGGTTTCGTACGTTTGGTAATAGGGGGCTCCGGAATCCAGCATGTTGGATCCAATATCCAGGGTCATGAGATGATTGGCAAGCAACCCGAAAAATAGTGTGGAAAGGTTTGCCGCGCCATCTACCATGGCTGCATCTACCACTTGCCCTTTCCCGGATTTTTTCCTTTCGATCAGTGCGAGGAGAACCCCCAGGGCGCACAACATGCCTCCTCCGGCAAAATCTCCCAGCAGATTGCAGGGGGGGAGTGGTTTTTCGCCTTTTCGCCTGAAAAGGGACAGGGCCCCCGAAAGGGCGATGTAGTTTATGTCGTGCCCGGCCATGCTGGCATATGGTCCGTCCTGCCCCCATCCCGTAAGCCGCGCGTAAATAATCCTTGGGTTGATATTCAGGGCCTCATCTGGGCCAAGGCCCAAGGCCTCCATGACACCGGGGCGGTAAGGCTCGACAATCACGTCGAAGTCCTTGATCATCTTCTTAACAATGCCTACCCCCTCCTCGGTTTTGAGATTGACCCTTATGGACCTTTTTCCACGATCAAAGGGATTTTTCGGCATGACGTTCGGAATTTCAGGACGGCCCTTTGATATCCGATCAACTACAACAACATCCGCGCCGAAATCGGCCAAGATCATCCCGCAGTAAGGAGATGGCGCAAGCCCTGCCATTTCAATAACCCTTAATCCTTTTAGTGGACGCATCGGAACCCCCTCTCTATTCGAGCTGCTGTTCATGTGATACTCTTTGATGCGTTACAATATCCGCTTGACTATAGGAAAGGGATGGAGACCTTGTCAAGACAGGGACGTCCGAGTCCATGGTTTTCCCTTGACAATTGGGGGACGATGTTATTGCAATGAGCATGTTCCTGGTTGAAAAACCTTCTGGCAGGGAAGCTTCTGCCTAAGGCGATGGCATGTGCGATGTTACTGCTTCTTTCCGAGATTTGCCTTGACAGAAAAAATTCTTTGTCAATAGAATTTTACACTCGAGACTCCCGGGGTTGAAAATCCGGTGGTAGACGGTTTTTGGGGAGGAATCGCCCGAGGCTGCTCTGCTCGGAGTTTGAAGGAAACAGCAAGATGAGTTCAAGGAGTCCATTTGACACGGAGTTTACGGCCGGTCTTGCAGACCTCCAGAACTTAGGCAGATACAAGATTATCCGGAAACTGGGGCAGGGAGGCGTGGCGGTGGTCTATCTTGGCAGTGACCGCTATATCAAGCGATATGTGGCCATTAAACTCTCTCAACCCACTACCGACAGGGCCAAAGAGCGTTTCTTCATCGAAGCGCAATCGGCAGGCAGGCTGAACCATCCCAATATAGTCACCGTGTATGACGCAAACATCTACAGGGACTTTTGCTACCTGGTCCTGGAATATGTTGAGGGGCCGACCCTGAAGAAATTCTGCATGAAGAAGAACCTCCTCCCGCCGAAGCGGGTAGTGGAATTGATATCCAGCGCATGTAATGCCCTTGATTATGCCCACAAGCAGGGTGTGATCCATAAGGACGTGAAGCCTTCGAATATCATGGTTAACAGTGAAGGAGCCGCAAAGATCACCGATTTCGGGATCGCCCAGATCGCTGAAAAAACTGCAGAGCTGGGGGTCTTCGGCACACCCAGCTATATGTCCCCTGAACAGGCGGAAGACAGGGAAGTGGGCGCGCAGAGCGATGTATTTTCCCTTGGGTGCGTCCTTTATGAACTATTGACAGGTGTAAGGGCCTTCCAAGGGAACAATCAGTTTGCAATAATGTATAAGATCATACACAAGGACCCTGCATCGATTCTTGATCTGCGCCCTGATTTGCCACCAATACTGGATCAGATCACCCGAAAAGCGATGGCCAAGGACCTCAGAGAGCGGTATCAATCCTGCATGGCCTTTGCCGATGATCTCAGGGTGGCCCTTAGGGGGTTGAGCGGGATTGTAAAGGAGGATGAGAAGACCAGTGATCTGGTGGACTACGTGCACCACGTGCCCTTTTTCCACAATTTTACCAGGGATCAGGTCAAGGAGCTGGTGGCTACCGACAATATCATCAAGGTCCCCAAAGGCAGGGTGGTGGTGGCCGAGGGTGAGATCTCGGATACCTTCTATATTATTCTCAGCGGTAAGCTTAAGATCAGGAAAGGCAACAAAGATATAGCCTGGGTGGTTGACGGCGAGTGTTTCGGCGAGATGGCCTATATTGCCGGACAGCCCCGTTATGCCACGGTAGTGGCTGATACGGACTGCATCCTGATGGAA
>JAOZOW010000169.1 GCA_029933075.1 Deltaproteobacteria bacterium
GCCTGCGTTTCGATCATTGGGGCCCAAGGACAAAGCCTTGGTATGATAATTTTTCCTTCTCTTGCAGCCTTCGATAGGTTCCTTGAAGCTGCGGAATCCTTTGAACCGATGGATTCCACCATAGACCTGGGTACCAGAACTCTTTCGCTTAACTATGAAAGTGGAGCCGATCTTCCCCGTACCATGCGTCGTGAGGTTGCAACTCACAAATGGCCTGTGGCCAATGCAGATGCCTACCCGTGGGTTCAACATCGTGACAGGGACGGTATAATGATTCCTCTTGCTGAAAGAGAGATAAGGATTGTTACTGCCTGTGCTGCGTCCCTAAGCGCATTTTTTGCCAAGCACGGCGATATCTTTCGCAAAGAAAGCTTCGAGCCGATCTGTGAGTCGTATTTTGATGAGAATGACCTTGAGGTACGTATCACGGCGCCATATGAAGCCTGGTCATTATTCGAGATCAATGAGCCACCCGGCGAGTAAAAGAGAGTGCACTTCGAGCTCAAACTGGGGACCCATCCGAAGGGTGGGGAGTCCAAGCGAAGCGCGGACAAAATGAAATCTTAGGAGTAGGGCACGTCCATTGTGATATTGGGTGAGAATGAGTTATTAGGGATCCCATGCCGAGAAAAGCCCGTATAGAGGCCCCTTGAACTATGCGAGGGCGCAAAGTAGCCCTGGAGGAAGGATTAAAGCTGTTGGAACAAAACAAATAATACAATGGACATCCCCAATTCTGCCCACTCTCCAAGAGCATCCTTTTCTTTTCTCATCTCATCAACTCTTTTCAAAGGTCTTCATACCAAGACGTTATCATCGCCAACCACTGAAGAATGATGGCAGATACTGTTACCACAATATGTTTCTTTCTTCAACAATCCCACCCACCCCGGAACCAAAAAATGGATCCTGCCAAGCTCCCCATTGCCTCCCCCCGGGCTCCCGCCGGGCGTCAATTTTTCCCAGAAACACCCAAGACGGTCCTGAAACTTACTTCTTCAAAGGCCTCCCAAGGCTTGCGGGGAAGAGGCTTAGGCAACATTGAGCCTTTCTTGGTGCCGCTGTAAAATCCTCCAAGTATCACATATTCCGATTTGTCTCCTTTCGTATTTCCGGATGCCCTTCCCGACATGGTCCCCCATTCACTGATATTCTCATTCAGGCCGCGTATGCCAGAAGCATCCGGTTCCGAGGTTAAGACCGGAGCTGGAAAATGCGGGGCCTCTGGGCGGGTTGGTGGAGGGGCTTTTGCTTCCTGTCCCGTTCCGCGCATCATCTCCATCATATCATTCATGCTTTCCCAGTTCGGCTTATCTGTTCTTGGTTGAACAGTGGGTTCCGGCTGCGAATTCTTAGCTTTTCCACCTGTGAGCACCGCGTATACCCATTCCTGGGCAGTAGGCAACCGCCTCCCATGGAAGTCTGCATATGCGAAAGCGCCGTACGCCGTAACGCGAATCACTGGACAGGACGCATGTGCCGGCTTGTTTATATGGAAACGCCCTCCTCGGTACATAATAGGCTCGTATCCCTCCAGTGCTTCTCCCAGAAAGAGCCAAATTTTCCCCTTGCTTTTGACAACATTTTCTTCCACCCGGATTTGCGAGATCACCTGATTCAGAAAATCTACGTATTGGTGATTTGTCACGAGGGTCTCATCCATATAAAAAGGCTCAACAGTCACCGGCTGTTCAGCCGCATATCCGGAACCAAAGGGCACGGTCAAGGTTCCCCCTGGGACCAAGTGCAGGCTTACCCCATCTTCTCCTGACAGTGTCTTCGCCATCGAAACAGGAGACGATTGTGCACTGGCACCCGGTTTTAGAGGGATGACGGGTTCCGTTCTTACCGTACCTGGATTGGCCCCTTTTAGATGTGAGGATATCTTCGAGAGCTTCCCGGGGTTCCCCACAAACCATATGAGCACGAGTGCAGTGAAGGTCGCCGTAGCGATAAAACTCCCCAAAAACCATTTTCGGTGCACTGAAAAAATCTGAGGAAATGGGTTCGATACCGAGGAACCTGATGCCATGCGGCCGGATTCTTCATGCACCACTGACCCAAGGACCTCCATCAGTGCGTTCCTCAACCCCTTGACGGAGCCGGTACGGCTTTCCTTTTCTTCGGCTGTGGCCTTTTGGATAATACCATCCAGTTTTTCAAAAAACGGGGAGTTGGTGTCTTTCAGCCTCGCCTGCTTGAAAGGTATTGTGTTGGCCCGTACTCTCCCGTCAACGGCCTCATACAGAATTTTGCCAAGCGCATAGATGTCAGCCCTTTCATCCGTTCTCCTGAAGTCCATGAACTGTTCAGGAGGCATATAGGCTGGAGTTCCCTTCATGTCTGCTGATTGCGTAAGAGGTTGCAGCATATGGGAATGTGCCAAGCCGAAATCGGCAATCTTGGGGGTCTTCCCGTCCAGCAGGATATTTTCCGGTTTTATGTCACGATGGACGATTCCCGCGTCGTGCAGTGCCTCGAGTCCATCAAGGACCGGCAGAAAATAGTCGCGCAACCACTCCCGTACCAGCCCTTCCTCGGGATAAAAGCCCTCATCGGACATGGTGGAGCGAAGCGTGCCTCCGTGGAGGTATTCCATTGCAATGTACTCAAGGGGGTCTTCCCTCATTGATCCCTGCTCGGAAAACGAACCATAGTCAAAGATGGAGAGGATGTTCGAGTGCCGGACCTGAGCCATTGCCTGCATCTCATTCCTGAACCTCTGGAGACCGGAGAGCAACTCTTCTTCGTCATTGTCAAGGG
>JAOZOW010000170.1 GCA_029933075.1 Deltaproteobacteria bacterium
GGTTTGCCGAGACAATGGCTGAGATAGGCGCATCCGTGGTTGCCTCAACATATGCCCATTCATGGATATTTGATGCCTTTGACCCTTATGATCCTTTTGAAAGCACGGCCAGGGCCTACACAGAACTCTTTACTGTAAGGGATGAACCCGCAAAGGAAGAATTCCTGGTAAGGATGATTCGGGGATTCGGAATCGACGGCATCATATTCCACAATTCCAGGACCTGCCCCAACTGCACCAACAGCCAGTATGGAATGCCGTCAAGACTAACGGAGAAAACAGGTGTCCCCCACCTTATAATCGATGGAGATCTTAATGACCTTCGGTGTTTTTCTCAGGAGCAGACCCTCACAAATCTTGAGGCCTTCATGGAGTTGCTTGAGCAGAAACAGCAAAATAAAAGGAGGGCGCCTCGGTGCAAGATTGAGACCTCAGCAAACGAACCACCTTCTTTCGCCTACCCTTTGAATACAGCTTGAATCTCACAGGCCTATACCCTGGGAGTCTTGCCTGATATTCTCCAAAGAAGCCGCGAAAAGATGCTCCGCCATCCTTTAGTCTACCTTTCCATGTTGTTGACCAGGTTTCCTTCAATAACCTCCTCAAGGCGTAATAGTTGGGTTTCTTTCTCCCATCAATGGTAATCAATCCGCCATCTTTCGCATTACCTCCATGTTCATCAACAACAAACCATCTGGTCAGTTGATGAATGTACGGCTTTGAAAAAATCAAGGTATGATAGTTTACACTCCATGCAGCTATTTCCTCATCGGTTAACCGTGGCTGAGGTCCTTTTCGTTTCTTCATCCGAGAAGGCGGATTGTATTCGGTGATGTGGATCGGTTTGCCCAATGATGCCAGATGATCCAGGCAATCACTGATAACCTTCATTGTGAACGCACCCGGACCGGCCTGCGGGTGTCCCTGACTGATCGGCATCCGCCCTCCCCCATAAAAATGCCCCTGAAAACCCAGAACATCGACCGGGGCGCCAAGGTCAAGCACCTTCTTGTAGTATTTATATAACTTCTGATAGTGGCGGTTTCTCAATGTGCACAAATGCGTCTCCAACATAACCAGCTTCGCATCGGGCAAGTAGCTGCGGGCTATCGTGAACATCCTTGCAGCGTTTCTCGGGTCTCCCAGCGTTGGGAAGAGTGGGTTGTGCTTGTTCGCCCATTTGAGATTCATAATCATCTCGTTTATGATATCGTATTCATGGATTGTCTCGCCGTATCTGTCGGCCACGTCTCTTATCCTTTTCTCAATCAGAGACCACCACTGCTCTGTTGTCTCCACTTCCTTGTACCATTTAGGAACAGCGTAATACATATTGTAGATGACACAATGGTATCGCATATCTTTCCCGTGGGAGAGCGCCCATTGCACATCCGCATCAGTGGGCCTCCAATTAAGGGGACCGCCTCGCTCGGGTTCCTCGATAGACCAGAAATGTCCCACGCGGACCAGGGAGAACAGTTCATCGATCACTTCCAGAGCTACCCTGCGTGCCGGGTGATTTTTGGGCAACCGGGTGACAGGACAAAGATTGGCCCCAAATTGGAATTCATGATGCATAAGCCTGATCTCTGCATAATTGTTGATCGGGGTTCCATTCTCATCCACAAACGTGAGGGTGAAGTCGCCTTTGCGTATCCTTTCTATTCTCTCTCTCGCCTCCCTCATGACAGGCCTGCTGGCCTCATCGACGCCATCAAAAAAAGCGCCGTGGAGCGGATTGCAATGGAATACAAAGAGCAGAACAATTGCCCCGCAAACCGGAATTCGCCTGGAAACGGTGTCTATATGTTTGATCAGTCTCGGGACTTTCATAAAGATTCCCGGAATTAATTTTTCCATTATGCAAACCTTGGTGCTGACCGGTTTTTGCAGGCCCCGCCGCGACAAACTCCCCGGGACTGTCAGGCGAGAACCCGGAGCCGCTCCATTATCCCAGACCTGCGAGGCAGCTGACGCGCTGTTCTGCCCGGCTAAGAGCCCCGGCGCGATAGATCGCTAAAGACTCGAAACTCCCCCTTACATGCACCCTTTTCATGCATCAAACACCCGTTGATCTCGGGGTGTATTGAATATGTGACTCCCAGGGCTTCAAGCCAGCATCCAATCCTGTACATTACCCCACAGCGGTATCTATGGATGGCTCCCAGCTGTTTCATCCCCTTGTAGGCGAAGCATTGTCCGCTCTCCCATTCCCAGTGTATCAGTCCTCTCGAAGGTGAGCTAAAACGGATCTTCTTGAAGATCGACTGAGGCATAGTCAATTCAAGTGCTGCAAGCATGAAGTCCATAAGTTCGTCAAAAGTATCAAAACTCTCTTTGTCTATCCCCAGGGCCTGCTTCATTCTATCAATCTCAATTGGAGCAAGGGACTTAATGGCCGCCTTGTTCAATGCATTCGCTTTTTCAATACCGAATTCCTTGTAAGTGTGGGAAAACCACATGCCATCATGCGTGAGCCATCCCTTTCCGAGCAGATCCCTAATCTCCGCCTTTTCTATTCTATCCAGCACGCCCATTCGTCCTCTCCCTTTGTAAGAACTCTGCATCGCCTTTCACTCCGGCATACAACTCCGCAACCGCGATGGATGACAAAATGATCCTCTCGGAGTGGGCATTGATAAAGGCCACTGCCTTGCCATAACCACGCAAAAAATCAACGAGCACATCGGTATCGATCAGGCGATCCACAGCCTCCCGGATGAGTTCACTCTGTTTTTTTA
>JAOZOW010000171.1 GCA_029933075.1 Deltaproteobacteria bacterium
GCAAATTTGCTATGTAGGTCAAGGGGAATCTCACGCCCGCCTCCATTTACGTGGAGTGCCTTCGGATAAGGCGGAGCTGGTAAGGGAAGCTATTGAAAAAATCCTTTACCCATTTCAGCCCAAGGCTGATTTGGGTAATTTTCTCATTAACGATTCTCTTTTTGCTTGACAATAGAATACCAGGAATATATCCTTAACCAAAAAGTTAAGGATATATTCCTGGTATGAAGCATGGAGCCTGGCGGTCATTAAAGAAAAGCCTCTTTTTCACCATAGAGGAGGTCGCCAACAAATTCGGTATCACAAGGGCCTCTGCCCATGTGTTTTGCAGCCGTCAGGTCAAGAACGGTTCTTTCATCCGGTTGAAAAAGAATTTCTACGTCCTGGAGGATCGCTGGCCTTACCTTGAGCGCGAGGATTTCTTCGTCATTGCCAATTATCTCCAGGTTCCTTCCTATCTTTCCTGCACAACAGCCCTGGTCTATCACGGAATAACCACCCAAGTGCCTCGCGACTGGTATGAAAGCGTCTCCCTGAAGCGCTCGATCCAGTACAGGGCCCGAGGCGTGACATTTTCCTACTTCAAGCTGAAAGGAGACTACTACTTCGGGTTTACGAAAATCGGCCCCTTTTTTATGGCCCACAAGGAGAAGGCCTTCCTCGATGCGTGCCACCTTTGCGCGCACGGCCACTACGCCCTCGATTGGAGCGCCCTCGATATGGATCGCCTGGATATGGACAACCTGAAGGCCATGGTACGCCCTTTTCCTTACCGCACCAAAGGCATGGTCAAGAAGCTATGCGGGATCTGATCAAGCAGGAACAGTTTGAGTTGGAGGTTCTCGACAGATTAAACAGCGGCCGTTTTTTAGGCCGGATGGTTTTTGGCGGGGGAACCATGCTGAGGCTGTGTCACGGCCTGGATAGATATTCCATTGATCTCGATTTCTGGCTGCTCCCTGCTGACGATTATTCATCGTGGTTTGCTGATTTGCAGGACTACTTCGCCCGGTTTTACGATCTTCGGGATGCGGCTGAGAAGCATTACACCCTGGTACTCGAGTTGAAATCTCCGGATTATCCAATGAGTCTGAAGGTGGAGATGCGCAAAAATATGAATATTGTCGCCACGGAGCAGGCCATCGCGTACAGCCCTTTTTCTACTGTACAGGTTTTTGTAAGGACGATCCCGCTTCAGGACATGATGAGATCAAAAATCGATGCGCTTTTGCAGAGAAAAGAGATTCGCGATGCCTATGACCTGGAGTTCCTGGTCAAAAAAGGCTTCAAGGCAGATATATCCCGGGACAAGGCGAACCGGGTTTTGGATGCCATCAATGGATTCACCCGTCACGACTACGATGTGAAATTGGGCTCACTGTTGGAGGCAGACCACAGATCCTACTACCGGACAAATAATTTCAAGATCCTAACAGCCTACCTTAACGAGATATAATGGGCTGATTTGGGTAATTTTTTGCAATCTCCCATCCACCCTAAATCTTGCCCCCGCGTTTCTTGGCAGACCAAATAGGCCAAATCAGAGAAAATCAACCATATGGAAGAAATTTTCTTTTGACAAACGCGGATTTTAATGTTTAACTTTGACTAAAATATAGGACAACCCGAATTGAGGTCAAAAAATGAAGACTTTATCTGTTTCAGAGGCAAAAATGAAGTTGAGCTCTTTGGTCGAGTCAGTTAATGCCACAGACGAGGAAGTGGTTATTACAAAAAACGGAAGGGCCGTTGCCATATTGGTAAGCCCAGATGAATTTGAAAGCTGGCGAGAGACCATAACGGTCCGTTTCGATCAAGAGCTGATGAAGGAAATAAAAAAGGGCCTGAATGCACTGAAGAAAGATAATGCCTCGCTTTATACCTTAGAAGAACTCTTTGAATAGACTCAATGACCTCCAGGAGCAAGTATATACTCAGGGTGCCCGATGATATTGTATCTCTCATCCGGGGATTGCACCCCCTTATCAAAGCAAAGATTAAATCGGGGCTCCAGACTATCATTGAGGACCCTCATTGCGGCAAGGCCTTGAGGGGTGATCTGGAACGTCTTCGGAGTTTCAAGGTCAAGAGGTACAGAATTATTTTTCGGATTTCTTCCAAAAAGGAACTGGAAATAATTACCATTGGCCCGAGAAGAAATATCTATGAAGAGACCTTTCGAATTATTACCAGGAAAGAAAGAACAGCCAAACCAGGGAAGTGGGGCTAATTAAGGGCTGTTCGCACGGCCAGGAAGTTATCCGGAGATTAAATCCAAAAACAGGGGCAGAATTGCATTTATCAAACTCATGGGAGGAGAGTCAGGGCATCATGAAAGAGGGGATCTCAGCCGTGGAGGTCTCGGGAAGACCCGTTTCCGATATTGTGATTGAGGACAGGCGGCGATCGACTGATGGTCCTGTATCTCGATACGAGTGCCGTGGTGAAGCGATACTTCAAGGAGCCTTATTCCGAGGAGATCCTCTCCAAATGGAAATCGGCCACGCAAATTGTTACATCTTTCGTTGCCTATGCGGAGATGATGGCTTCCATATATCGAAAGAAACGAGAAGAGGGGCTCGCGGATACATTGATCCGCAAAATAGCGGGCTTATTCCACCGGGATTGGGAGGGCTTTATCCGTGTGGAGGTCAATAACGAGCTTAATGGATACATCCATAGGGTGGTAAAGGCATACCCTCTTAGAGGCTCTGACGCAATCCATCTCGCAT
>JAOZOW010000024.1:0-6258 GCA_029933075.1 Deltaproteobacteria bacterium
TTGGCGGGAAAAGTTGGAAAACCGCTCTTACATTGAATCCCTGGCAAAAGATCTGATGGACCGTCTATTATAAGATGGCCTTTTTAGAAACTACGCTGAGCAAACCGGGCCGAGGCGTTGATAAAGCCGTTCTATTCAAGGGCGGGTATTCTATTGACATCATAGAGGCCTGAGGGTAAACATGTATGTGAAGTCAGGCAGATAAGTCAGTAAGATGCTTTTGGAAAGAGGTGTATGGGCCAAAGTGTTTTGTTTCCGGAAAAATTGTTGATCATGAGATCTTGCCTGAGGGCACAGGGAAAGGAGGGTATCCATGGACAAGATACTGAGAATTGACATGGGGGCTGAAGGAGGCCCCGAGGTCAAGGAGACCTCTCTGGGTGAATACGAGGGACTGGGCGGCCGGGCCATGACTTCCGCGATTGTTTCCAAAGAAGTCCCACCGCTGTGCCATCCTCTTGGCGAGGAAAATAAACTGGTGATCGCGCCTGGACTCTTGAGCGGGACCACGGCTGCCATGTCCGGGCGAATCTCCATAGGTTGCAAGAGCCCCCTTACAGGCGGCATCAAAGAAGCCAATTCAGGGGGGCAGCCCTCCCAGATGCTTGCCAGGTTGGGTTATGCGGCCATCGTGCTGGAGGGGAAACCGAAGGGCGATACACTTTATAAGATATTTATCGACAAGGATGGGGTAAAGATTTCCGAAGCCAATGATCTCAGGATGCTTGGCAACTATGATCTTGTTGAAAAGATCAAGGGGGAGCATGGGGAGAAAGTATCCTGCATCTCCATCGGTCCGGCCGGTGAAATGAAACTGAGCGCGGCATCCATTGCCTGCACCGATATGGAGATGCGGCCCACCAGGCATGCAGGTCGGGGCGGGGTGGGCGCCGTAATGGGTTCAAAAGGTGTCAAGGTAATAGTGATTGACGACTCGGGTATGAAAATGCGGAGCCCTAAGGACCCAGAGAAGTTCAAGGCCGCAGTCAAGGAATGGGTAGATGGCCTCACAAAGAACCCAACTACGGGGAAGGGTCTGCCCGCATATGGGACCAATGTCCTGACAAACGTCATTAATGAGGCAGGGGCCTATCCCACCAGGAACTTCTCGGCTGGCCGGTTTGAAGGGGCCTCCGATATCAGCGGGGAGACCCAGGCCGAGCTGGAGACCTCCAGGGGAGGGATGGCTACACATGGCTGCCATAGCGGCTGTATAATCAAGTGTTCAGGCATTTTTGTGGACAAAGACGGGAACTATGTGACAAAGCAACCGGAGTATGAGACCGTGTGGTCCCACGGGGGCAATTGCGGCATAAACGATCTTGACGCCATTGCTCAGCTTGACAGGCTGGATGATGATTACGGGCTGGATACCATTGAGATGGGCGCTACCATCGGGGTGGCCATGGAGGCGGGTTTGGCTCAATTCGGAGATGCAGGTGCCGCTATCGACCTCGTAAAAGAGGTAGGCAAGGGGACCCCTCTCGGGCGCATACTGGGCAATGGCGCTGCAGTGACCGGCAGGGTGTTCGGCGTGGAGAGAGTCCCGGTGGTCAAGGGACAAGCCATGCCCGCCTACGATCCTCGGGGGATTATGGGAATTGGGGTCACCTATGCCACCAGCACCATGGGTGCTGATCATACGTCCGGATATGCTGTGGCGACAAACATCATGAAAGTGGGCGGGGACGTTGATCCGCTCAAACCCGAGGGGCAGGTGGAACTTTCAAGGAATCTCCAGATCGCCACTGCGGCCATTGACTCCACGGGCATGTGCCTCTTTGTGGCCTTTGCCATCATGGACCAGCCAGAGACCAATCAGGCCCTAATCGACATGATCAATGCCTTCCATGGGTGGAGCTGGACAGGGGATGATTTCGGGAAGTTGGGGATGTCCGTCCTGAAAAATGAGAGAGACTTTAACGCCAGGGCGGGTTTCACCGCAGAGCACGACCGGTTGCCCGCATTTTTCAAGAAAGAACCCCTCCCGCCCCATGACATTACCTTCCAGGTGAAAGATGAGGAACTGGACCAGGTCTTTAACTTTTAAACATGGCGTTTTGTTGATTTTCTGAGTCTACGGGGAGGAGCCTTCAAGCCCTCCCCGTTTTTTCTCAATTTTTCGGAGAAAGAAGACATCCCTTTAACAGGGCCCACAGGCCCACCTGAGGTGTTCCATATGGATCTGATGGATAAGTCTGAAAAGGGGGATGGTGTGTCAGCCATTGGCGGTGCAGGCCTCGTGCTGGTCTTGGAGCCCCGCCTGATGCCCCGATTTTTTCAAATGTTTCAGAAAGGGGTGGGACTGAAGGCCGAGGTGGGATGCACCGTCAGGTCGTTTCTATGCGAGCAGATGGGCATCAGCACCCAGTATGTGGACGAGAGGATACAGACCCTGTTCCTTGACGGTCAGCCCGTGGACCAGATGGAGGCGGCTGTGATCCGGGACGGATCGATCCTGGCCCTTTCGGCTGCAATGCCGGGGTTTGCAGGGGCGACACTAAGAAAAGGCGGTTACTATTCCACGATGAGAAGCAGTATTACTTACAAGGGGGAAGGAGAGACCGTTTCCCGGCGCTCGGGCGTGGTGAACCTGAAGCTTTTCAATCTCCTGGCAGGGGAGTTGGGCCCGGGCCTGCTGGAAAGGGGCGTCCGGGTGAAAGGTATGGAAATAGCCGCCTTTCTTGAGAGGCAGGCGGAGGACTTCTGGGCGGGTTGCAGGGAGATCAGGTTGAACGGCAAGGAGATATCCCGTCGTGAGGTAGGCCGTATAAATTGGCCCGGGGAACTTGTCCTCCAGGTATACCCCTCCTCTGATTAGCCGCCTGCCACGGGAGGGAACACGCCCAGTCTGTCCCCATCCTTGAGGGTCGCATCTGTGCCGGCATGGGCTCCATTGAGGAAGATGATCTTGACCACATCAGATGGCACCTTGAGCTGCTCCAGGAGTTGGCGGACATTGGCCCCTTCGCCCACTTCCATTATACATGGTTTCCCTTCGCTGTTCTTCGGTAGATACTTGGCAAGGGAAGCGTATAAATTGACTTCGATCTTCATAGCCCCGGAAACTTTCTTGCCCGCTCACCGCCGTTAGGGGTAATATGACATAGCGCCCATCTATGTGTGTGTGGTATTGTTTCCCCTTAATAATTGCCACGGGGGCGGGTGTCAATATTGAAATCCATTTTGGACGGATATGACCGGGTGACTGAGATGCCAAGCGGAAAGGGAAATATCCGAGAGGTTATTGAAAGGCAGTCAAAAGAGATTACGGACATGGCCGGTCGCAAGGTGAAGGTCCTGGAGGAGGTCAGGGCCCTTGAGATCGCGGAAAATCATGGTTTACATCTCCATGAGATTTTCCTTGAGGCCCTCGGCGCCGGCATCCTCCCCTACCGGTACCTGCGAAACCGGGAGGCCATTTCCATCAAAGATCAAATCCGGCTTGCGGAGTCCAGAGTGGCGGTGGTAGGAGCAGGGGGACTGGGAGGCAATGTCATAATACTCCTGGCAAGATTGGGTATAGGGCACCTGTTGGTGATCGACCACGACATCTTTGACGAGACCAACCTGAATCGTCAGGCCCTGTGCAGCACGGGATCCCTGGGAAAGGCAAAGAGCGAAGAGGCTGTGGAGGTGGTTAGAGCCATAAACCCCTCGGTAGTGGTCATCCCCAAGAGGGTAAAGCTCGATCTTTCCACCGCCAGAGAGGCCCTTTCAGGATGTGATGTGGTGGTGGATGCTCTGGACAATATCAAGGACAGGCTCCTCCTTGATAAGGCGGCTAAGGAGCATTCCATTCCCATGGTTCACGGCGCACTGGCTGGTTTTGAGGGGCAATTGATGACGATATATCCGGAAGATCCCGGGTTGAAGCTGGTCTATGGAGAAGAGGGGGTAGAGGTGGAAAGATCGAGAAGTCCCGAGGCCATCCTCGGGGTTCCGGCCTTAATGCCCTCCCTGATTGCAACCCTCCAGGCCATGGAGGTGCTGAAAGTGCTCCTGGGGCGCGGTCGGACATTCAGGAATGTGATACTCCATGTGGACCTGGAGGCAGGGCGGTCCCATGAATTCGCCCTCGCGCCCGGGGAGAGGGACACTCATGATCCTGGGCAGGGAGAGAAAGCCCCTCGGAGTTGAACCAACAAGGCGGGACGAGGAAAGAATGATCATGAAGGTGATTTTTCACGAGGCGTTTTATCAGGTGTATTCATCTGATCCTGCTGCGGCAGAAGGTCGCATGGAGGCTGTGGTACAGGTGGTCGAGCCCGTGGTGGAGTTCGTTCAGGCAGAGCCAGCCTCGAGTGTCGATATCTCCGCCGTCCACCCGGAACACCGTATTGAGTGGGTAAAGAGGCAGGGGGTGTATGAAATAGCGGCACTTGCAGCGGGAGGCGCGATCGGGGCGGCCCAATTGGGCCTGGAGGAACCCTGTTTTGGCCTGATCCGGCCGCCGGGGCACCACGCCTCGGCTGATTCGGGGTGGGGGTTCTGTTATTTCAACAACATGGCCATTGCTCTTGAAAAGCTCAAGAGAGATGGAAAGATCAAAAAGGCCTATGTCCTGGACATTGACCTCCACTTCGGGGACGGTACGGTGAACATTTTGAAGAACAGCGGCTATGCCACAGTGCACAATGTAGCCTCCCATGATCGCGAGGCCTATCTTGAAGAGGTAAGGGAGGAGATGGCCCGGTGCCAGGCGGATATCATCGGCATATCCGCAGGGTTTGACAATCATGAGGATGACTGGGGCGGCACGCTCTGCACCGATGACTACCGCGAGATTGGCTCCCTGGTCAGGACCGCAGCAGAGAGAAACGGCGGAGGATGTTTCGCGATCCTGGAAGGGGGATACAACCACGAGGTGCTGGGCCGGAATGTCATGGCCCTGATCGAGGGGCTCTCAGAGGTCTCAACTTGGCAGGAACGGGGATAGTTTTCATTGTAAACCCTAATGCTTCAAACGGTTCCACGGGCAAGCAATGGCCCCTGATTAGGGACAAGGCCCTGGCGGGGTTGGGCTCGTTTGAAACGTATATGACGGAAGGGCCTAATCACGGGACTCAATTGACCCGCAAGGCACTTGAATCGGGAGCCGGTATTGTGGTTTGTGTGGGTGGAGACGGGACCCTTAATGAAGTGATAAACGGATTCATGGGGGAAAGCGGTCAGCTGGTCCCGGATGCCCTTCTGGGTTTTATCCCGCGAGGGACGGGATGCGATTTTGTTCGTTCGGTACCGATCCCCCGGGACCCGGACAAAGTCATCGATATGATCAAGCGCCGCACCTACCGCACCATTGATCTGGGAAGATTTAGCTACAGCGATCATGAGGGGAGCGCCTGCCGGCGTTATTTCCATAATGTTCTCAGCTTTGGTCTGGGAGGGGAAGTGGATGATAGGGTAAACAGGACCACCAAGCTTTTCGGTGGATTCATCTCTTTCATATGGGCCACCCTGATAGCCATTTTGCTCTACGACAGGAAACGAATCGATCTTTCCGTGGATGATTGTTTTCGCGAAGAGGTGGCCGTCTGGAACATTGCTGTTGCCAACGGGCAATACCACGGCGGGGGCATGTGGGTGGCGCCCGGAGCTTCACCCGATGACGGATTGCTCCAGGTGACAGTGGTGGGCGATTTGAGCAAACCAGAGGTTTTTCGATCCCTTCCCAAACTTTATAATGGCAGGATTTATGATGTCCCCAAAGTGATGAAAATTACGGGGAGGCGTATAGAGGCCACTTCCCGGCAGGAGGTGCTTCTGGATATGGACGGTGAGCAGCCGGGTCGTCTGCCGGTTGTGATTGAAGTCGTTCCATCGGCCCTGAAGATAATTTGTAGCCATTAGCCCCAGGTGCGGGATACGCGAGAGCGGGCCACGCCAGGTGCCATGAAAGTACTCGAATTCAGAAAGACAAACCATTTTGCGGTTCTCGGGTTTTTAATGCCCTTCGTATCCGCAGGAGTCACGGGTTTCCTGATCCTGGTCGGTGCGGATAATTTCAAGCTGCTCAAATATTCCCTTTTGTACCTGACCTTGGTCCCGGTCCTCTTGCTTGGGGGCCTTATTCTCTCCATAAAGTCTATCCCTCTCATCGAAGAATTGGGTGACAAGGACTATGCTTACTCCGGGCTGGCCCTCAACCTGCTATTTATATTCGTGTACATTGTTTTCCTGATTTTTTTCTTCACGAACTGACCCCAATAGAATCCACTCTGTTTCATTGCCTCCCCGATATAGATCTAATCCTGA
>JAOZOW010000024.1:6358-14984 GCA_029933075.1 Deltaproteobacteria bacterium
AGAGACCCGAAAGATAAGGGCTGAGGGACCGGGGAGCATTTTATTTTTGGAAGGATTACGGTCCTGGGGGCCACTATGTTGATATATGGCTGATTTGTCCCCCCATATGTTGGGGTTTCCAACAGTTTTTTAAAAATGCCTAAATGTTTCTTTTTTCTTGACAAATAGTTTTTTTTCACTTATAAAGTGTCACAAAGTGACGTAAAGTGTCATATTGTGGGGTAAAAAGGTATATTATGTTCCGGGGGCGTTCGAGACATACCTTGGATAGCAAGGGCCGTTTATCCATACCCGCCAGGTTCAGGGAGATCCTGGACCAGAGGGATGAGGACTGCCTCGTGGTGACAAATCATGACACATGCCTGTGGGCCTTTGCCAGGAGCGACTGGAGAATAATTGAAGAAAAGGCGGCTGGTCTCCCCCAGTTCGACAAGGCTGTCACCACCTATCTGAGGTACTTTATCTCGGGCGCTGTTGAGTGCCCTATAAAGCAGGGAAGAATAACAATCCCCCTTGACCTGAGAGAGATCGCTGGACTGGACAAGGAAGTGGTGCTCGTGGGTGAGCTGAAAAGATTTGAGATCTGGGAAAAGAGCAGGTGGGAGGAGGAGTTCCGACGGGCGAGAGAGGCCTTTCCTCAGATCAGCCAGGCCCTTTCGGAATTGGGGATATAGCGGGAGGCGGGCTTGGACGAGGTCCATCAGCCGGTCCTCGCAAAGGAGGTGGTGGAGTACCTCGTAACTGACCGGGCAGGGATCTACGTGGATGGCACGGTTGGGACTGGCGGACATAGCCTCGCCATCGGAAAAAAGTTGTCTGAAAGTGGCCGCATGATCTGTCTGGACCGCGATCCGGACGCACTGAGTGTCTCCGAGAAGCGGCTTGCGTTCCTGGGGAAACGCCTCACATTGGTAAAAGACAACTTCTGTCGCCTGGACCAAGTGCTGTCCCGCCTCGGGCTGAGAATGGTCCAGGGCGTGTTCCTTGATTTGGGAATGTCGTCGTATCAGATTGAGCGTTCAGGCCGTGGATTCAGCTTCAATAGGAACGAGCCTCTTGACATGCGAATGGACCCGGAAACGGAGATCACGGCCGCCCGACTTGTCAACACACTGAATCATAGAGAGCTTGAGAGCCTGCTGAGGAGGTACGGGGAGGAGAAAAGGGCCAAGTCAATATCAAAGGCCATTGTTCATGCACGCCGTAGGCACCCCATTGAGACTTCGGGCCAATTAGCCGCACTCATTGAATCAGTAACTCCCCGCCCCCGTGGCTCAAAGGCCATTCACCCGGCCACCCGTACCTTCCAGGCCCTCAGGATCGCGGTAAATGAAGAGCTCCAGAACCTGAAAGTATTCCTGGAGAAGATTCCCTCCCTGATTATGGGAGGGGGAAGGCTGGCCATTTTGAGCTATCATTCACTTGAAGACAGGCTGGTGAAGCAGGCTATGGTGGGCTGGGAGAAGGGATGTACCTGCCCCCCCGGTTTTCCTGCTTGCGTGTGCGGTAAATCCGCCCTTTTCAAGAGGATCTTCAAAAAACCCCTTCGCCCCGGCGCAGCGGAAGTCGGAGAAAACCCAAGGGCACGGAGCGCCAAGCTTCGGGTTGCGGAAAGGATACCATCATGACACGACCGGAAAGAGTTTTGCGGATGAAAAGACTGAGAAACGCCGGAACCGGTGTCCGGATCAAAAATTCGAGATTGAGAGAAGGGCGGTTTCATTTGAGTAAGAGACAGGTCTTTTTAATCCTCGTCATGATTTTAGTGTTCATGGGCAGCGGTATCGGCTACGTGTGGTCCAACTTCGAGAGGACCCAGCTCGGCTATGACTTAAGCCAGCTAAAGAAGGAAGAACTCCGGCTGAAGGAGGTCAACCGGAAATTGAGACTGGAACTGGCCCTCCTCAAATCGCCCCAGAATCTGGAGGCTGTAGCGGTCAGGAAACTGGGACTCAAACAGCCATCCTCGGAGCAGATTATTATCTTGCCATGAAGGTCAAGGAGAAGAAATGGATCCGCGTCCGCATCTATTTGGTGGCCATATTTTTTCTGCTTGGCCTCGGGACAGTTCTGGCAAGGGCTTACCAATTGCAGATCCTGGAAAGGGCCCACTTGAGGTCTATCGCCCGGCAGGGTTACGTGGGCGTAATCAAACTCCCTCCCCAGCGTGGTACGATTTACGAAAGAGAAGGCCACGAGCTTGCCCTCAGCGTGGAGGTGGCTTCCGTCTATGCCCATCCTAAACGCATTGAGAAGAAAGGAATAACAGCGAAAAAACTGGCTAAGGCGCTGGGAGAAAATCCAGACAGTGTCCTGAAGCTTCTCAACAGACGCCGCTCTTTCGTCTGGATCAAGAGAAGGATTCCCCCTGGCCGGGCCAGGAAAGTGATGGCTCTGGGGCTCCAGGGGGTGGGAGTTACGAAGGAAACCAGACGCTTTTATCCTGGTAAGGAAATAGCCGCCCATCTGATTGGTTTTGTGGGCACCGATAACCAGGGTCTCGAAGGTCTTGAGAGAAAGTACGATGAGATCTTGAGGGGCTCTCAATACAGCCTCATCCAGATGCGCGATGCCCTCGGGCGCCTATTTTCAGTAAGCAGGCCCATCCCATCGGGCCACAGGATGCATGACCTCAGGCTCACCATTGATAAGGATATTCAGTACAAGGCCCAGCAGGCCTTGAAAGCCGCTGTGGAGAGGTGCGGGGCGAAGGCCGGGCACTGTATCGTAGTGGATCCAATGACCGGGGAGATCCTGGCCATGGCGGTTGTACCTGAATTCAACCCCAACTCTTTTCTCGACTACAAACCCTACCAGTGGCGGAACAGGGCCATTACCGACTGTTACGAGCCGGGCTCTACAATGAAGGTGTTTCTCCTGGCCGCGTCCCTTGAAGAGAATGTTGTCAGCCCATTGACGCGATTCGATTGTGAGCAGGGCATGTGCCAAGTGGCCGATCACGTGATACGCGATACCCATCGCTACGGTCTATTGAGTGTATCGGAAATCGTGGTGCGTTCCAGCAATATCGGGGCGGTAAAGATCGCCCAGAGACTGGGTTATGAAAGGCTGTATGATTACCTTAAGAAGTTCGGGTTCGGACAGAAGACAGGGGTAGAGCTTATAGGGGAAAGAAGCGGTTTTGTGAGGCCGCCGGACAGGGCGGGGCCTGTGGATAGGGCCACCGTTGCCTTTGGTCAGGGCATGACCGCCACATCTCTCCAGTTGGCCATGGCCATGGCGGCCATAGCCAATGGCGGCAGGTTGATGCGACCGTATGTGGTGAGTTCCATCGTGGATGAATCGGGGAAGGTGGTGGACAAAACATACCCGAAATTTGTGAGGAGGGTAGTATCGGCACAGACGGCAGCAAAGGTGTCAAGGATTCTCGAAGGGGTGGTTGGCGAGGGGGGAACAGGTCCTCAGGCCTCCATCAGGGGCTTCAGGGTAGCAGGGAAAACAGGGACGGCCCAGAAAGTGGACCCTCGGACCAGGACCTATTCCAATACAAAACATGTGGCCACCTTTGTGGGCTATGTCCCGGCGGACAGACCGAAGCTGGTTATTTTAGTGATGATTGACGAGCCCAAAGGCATCCCTTACGGGGGCGTTGTGGCAGGCCCTGTCTTCAGAGAGGTGGGACAGTGGTCTTTAAATTACCTGCGGGTCAGCCCGCAGATCAGAATGGCAGAGGGATTGGAGGCCGGAAAGGAAAACGTGACACAGAGGACCCCCAAGCCGTCAGCGAGGGCTGTGAAACGTTCAACGAGGTCCAAGCTTCATGTAAAAATGGGCCTGTTACCCGACTTCAGCGGCCTCGGCATGAGAGAAGTGCTCTGTAAGGGGAAGTCTCTCGGGTTGAAGGTGGTCCCGAAAGGTACAGGGCTGGCAGTCCATCAAGAGCCGCGGCCCGGATCGCCTCTGCGGAATATGACCAAGGTGATCGTACGGTTCAGGCCTCCAACATACCAGAACACAGAGGCCATGAGCCAAGGGTCGATGGGAAAAGAGGATGCTGCTGGGCGACTTGCTCAAAGGAATTGAGGTGCAGGATTTTGCGGGCGACCTGGGGATTGAAATCGCCGGGCTGGCATACGACTCGAGGAAAGTCAAGCCAGGGTATCTTTTTGTCGCCCTGAGAGGCTCGACCCTGGATGGCCACGATTTTGTGGAAGATGCCGTCAGACGGGGCGCAATGGCGATTGTGACGGACAGGCCATGTGGGACGGGTCAGAAGCCCTCCCATATCCAGGTATCCGATAGCCGGGAGGTCCTGTCCAAGCTGGCCGTGAGGTTTTATGGGGAGCCTTTCAGCAAGGTGAACTTGATCGGCATTACGGGGACCAATGGAAAGACCACCACTTCCTATCTTCTGGAGTCGATACTGAAGGCCTCAGGGGGCCGTCCAGGGGTGGTGGGGACCATCAACTATCGATTTGGTGATAAGAACTGGAAAGCCTCTGTTACCACACCCGAATCCCTGGACCTCATGCGGGCGTTGAAAGAGATGGCGGATGCCGGCGCCACAGACGTGGTGATAGAAGTTTCCTCTCATGCCCTTGATCAGGGCAGGGTCAGGGACTGTCCGTTCCGCGTGGCGGTGTTTACAAATCTGTCGAGGGATCATCTCGACTATCATGGTTCAATGGATGCCTATTTTGAGGCCAAGAGCCGTCTGTTCAAAGGATTGGATGAGAGAAGACCGGACCGGGCCGCCAGGGCGGTCATCAATGCGGATGATCCCCGGGGGGAAGCCCTTATCCGTATGACGGATGCCCATGCAGTGACCTACGGCCTTAGTCGGGGAGCTCAGGTGAGGGCCACCCAATGGGAGGCGACGCGTAGCGGTTTGAGCGCAAGAGTGGTGAGTCCGGTGGGTGAATTTGAGCTCCGGTCCTCGTTAATGGGAGGGGTTAATATTTACAATATCTTGGCAGCCGTGTCCGCCGCCATATGCATGGATATATCACCGGAGCATATTGTCTCCGGCATAGCTCAGCTGAAGCATGTACCGGGCCGGTTGGAAGCGGTGGAAAACGATCAGGGGCTTACGATTGTTGTAGATTACGCACATACGCCGGATGCCCTGTTGAAAGTTTTTGAATCCCTCAAACCGCTGGTTGAGGGCAGGCTTATTACGGTGTTCGGATGTGGCGGCGACCGCGATAAGGGCAAGCGGAGGGAAATGGGCCGCATTGCCGCAGGGCTGAGCGATCTTGTATTTATCACCTCCGACAATCCCCGGACCGAGGATCCCTCAGCCATAGCCTCACAGATTGAGCAGGGTGTGGTCGAACAGGGAATGAAAAGGCTCATGGGCACCAACGTGGAGGGGATGAGCAGTAGGGGATATGTCCTGGAGCTGGATCGCAAAGAGGCAATCTTCGCCGCCATCAGGGCGGCCAAGCAGGGCGATCTGGTCCTGATTGCAGGAAAGGGGCACGAAGATTACCAGATTATAGGGGACCGAGTCCGGCATTTTGATGACAGAGAGGTGGCAAGAGAAGCCTTGGCGTATTTATGTGGAATGCCTGAGGCCATGTAAAGTAAACGCCGTCACCTCGTGGAGCGCTTGATGGGTGCTGTGTGGGGAAAAATCACCGCCGGGGAGATTGCCAAAGCCCTTGATGGAGATTTGCTCCAGGGTCGGCCGGAGATGCGGATCAGAGGGATCAGCACCGATTCCAGGGAGATAAAACCTGGTGAAATATTCTGGGCGCTCAAAGGGGAACGGTTTGACGGGCATGATTTCGTATCGAAGGCATTAAGGAAAGGAGCTTCCGGTCTGGTCATCCGTAAGGGATTCCATGGAATAGACGCGGTCCCGACCAATTCGCAAGGCACCTGGGCGGTTATTGCGGTGGAGGATACTCTGACCGCCCTCGGCCGTCTGGCGGCGTGGTGGAGGCGTCAGCACAGGGCGCGAGTGGTAGCGATTACAGGGAGTGTCGGGAAGACCACCACAAAAGAGATGACAGCCATGATCTTGGATCTTTCCGGCATGACATTAAAAAACAGGGGGAACTTAAACAACCTTATCGGGCTCCCTCTTACTTTGCTGCGGCTTGATACGGGGCATGTCAACGCGGTGCTCGAAATGGGAATGAACCGCCCGGGGGAGATAGCCCGGCTTACTGAGATCGCCGACCCCCAGGTAGGTCTGGTCACCAATGTGGGCAGGGCCCACCTGGAGGGCGTGGGGGACATTGAGGGGGTGGCAAGGGCCAAGACAGAACTTATTGAAAGGATTTCTCCCGAGGCCAGAGTGGTGTTGAACGGGGATGATTCCCGTCTCACCAAAGCGGCTTCCCGTTTTCAAAGGGAGGTCGTGACGTTCGGATTCGGCGAGAAAAACGATGTAAGGGGTTCGAAGATAAAAAAGCTGGGCCGGGAAGGGACCCTGTTTGAATTGCATTATCAGGGTCGTTCCTGCCCTGTCAGGCTGAAGGTGCCCGGCCTTCAAAATGTCTCTAATGCCTTGGGAGCTGCCTCGGTGGGTTTCTGCCTTGACGAGCCGAATGAAAACATCGTCCAGGGTCTGGAACGTTTTGAGGGGCTCAAAGGCCGATTTATGCTGATCCGACTGCCGGGGGATATTCTCCTGGTTGATGATACTTATAATGCCAACCCTTCCTCTCTTAAAGCTGCCCTGGAGAGCGTTAAAGATCTGAGCCCTGAGGGGCAAGCGATTATTGTGGGCTTGGGGGATATGAAAGAGTTGGGACAAGAGGCCATCTCGGCTCACCAGACAGCAGGCCGCATGGTGGCGGAAACAGGGGCTTCCTATTTTGCGGCAATGGGAGAGCATGCAAGGCTGATGGTGGACGGTGCTATCAGGGCGGGTATGCCGAGGAAACAGACGGAGGAGGTTTTTACCCATGAGGAAATGGTGGAGGCCATCAGGAGGGCAATGAAGCCCGGCGCCGTCATCCTTCTTAAGGCCTCCCGCGAGATGGCACTGGAAAGAGTGGTCGATGGATTGAAGGCGCTGGACAGATAAAGGGGGATAAAATGACACGGGCCAAGAAGATACTGATCGTAGACGATGAGCTGGGAATCCGGATGCTCTTGTCCCAGGCTCTCTCGAGCCATGGCTATGAGGTGAGCGAGGCAGAAAACGGCCAGGATTCCCTCGAGAAATTAAAAGGGAACCGGTTTGATCTGGTGATCACAGATATCGACATGCCCAAGTTAAATGGCATTGAGATGTTGAAACAGATGAAAAGGACTGGTCGGAAAGAGAAGGTGATCATCATGACCGGCAATCTGGGAGGGCTACCAGAGGCCGATATGCCGGGCGTGGTGAGTCGGCTTCGGAAGCCATTCAGGATGGATCATCTTCTGGCCACGGTAATTGCGGCCATGGGAAACGCCAGGGATAGATCCAAGATAAAAAAGCGGGGTTCCTGGGGAGCATAGAACAGGGGGGAGACCTCCACAATGCTTTATAAGCTGATTTATCTCTTTCATACGGACATCTCATGGCTGAACGTATTTCGGTACATTACGTTCAGGACCATTCTGTCCGCGCTCACGGCCCTTGTCATCAGTCTGTTCGTGGGGGGGTGGGTCATAGAAAGGCTTCGTGCCATGCAGATAGGCCAGTATATCAGGGATGACGGACCGCCCAACCATAAGGCAAAAGAGGGCACTCCCACTATGGGGGGGTGTTTGATCATCCCCGTTGTTGTTTTCTCAACGGTTTGCTGGGCGGAACCTCGGAACCTTTACGTGTGGGTTGTCCTGTTTGTCATCCTGAGTTTTGGGCTGATAGGTTTTATGGATGATTATCTCAAAATTTCCCGGAAGGACAACAGAGGACTCAGTGTTAAGGCCAAGTTTGCCTTGCAGATCTTGGCGGCCTTGATCGTTGCCGTTGCACTTTATCTTTATCCCGGTTTTGACTCATACCTCAACCTGCCATTTTTTAAGAAGATATCGCCTCACATGGGCCTGGGCTATATACCTTTTGCCGTATTCATAATCGTGGGCGCATCCAACGCAGTCAATCTCACAGATGGACTGGATGGGCTCGCGATAGGCCCAGTGACAATCGCTTTTGCAAGTTATCTTGTATTCGCCTACTTGGCCGGCCATGTGAAGATCGCGAACTATTTACAGATCCCATATGTTGCGGGGAGCGGTGAGATCTCGGTCCTGTGCGGGGCCGTGGTCGGTGCGGGACTCGGATTCCTGTGGTACAACGCCTATCCGGCTGAGATATTCATGGGAGATGTGGGATCTCTATCCCTTGGTGCCGTGCTCGGCACGGTGGCTGTGATCACCAAGCAGGAGTTTGTGCTGGCTTTGGTAGGGGGGCTTTTTGTGGTCGAGGCCCTGTCGGTTATTTTTCAGGTGGCATATTTTAAGTTGACGGGGGGGGAGAGGATATTCCGAATGGCCCCTATGCATCATCACTTTGAGCTGAAAGGGTGGCCGGAGCCCAAGGTAATTGTTAGGTTCTGGATCATTGCCATTATCTTGGCCCTGCTCTCTTTCGGAACGCTGAAACTACGTTGAGCCTAAGCCATAGTTAATCCACCAGCTGTGCTGGTGAGAACTGCCTGCTGGAGGCAGGGGACATTTTTTTCTACACCTCCATATTTTGGGAGAGGCAGGAAGCAGG
>JAOZOW010000024.1:15084-31897 GCA_029933075.1 Deltaproteobacteria bacterium
ATGTCGCTTCGCCACGGCATACATGCTGCCATTAGGCCCTGCACGGCTTTATCCAAAACCCCGGTGTGCGCCTCGAGCGTAATTGCGACGGTGCGGGGGGAGTCAAAAAGAGACGTAGTCGGCACGTGATTCCGGTGTTTCAAAAAACATCCCCTGCCTACCGAAGGTAGGCCTGCGCCGCGGCAGCGGGGCAGGGCTGTCTCTGCTGCAAGGGAGGACTGAAAAAGTTCTACCGGTGGTGCTGATTTAACTACCGGGATATCTGGATATGAAAGCCGCACACAGGCTGTGGCGGTATATGAAATGGGATCTTTAAACATTTTGAATGATGAGCGTTTGGATGCCGGATGGTTTAGAGGCAGACGTGTCCTGGTGGTAGGGCTTGGCATATCAGGGTTCTGGGCTGCCAACTGGCTGGTGAAACAGGGGGCCTCGGTGACCGTAACGGATGTCAAACCCAAGGATCAACTCGATCCCGGCCTATACCGACAGATGATAGGACTCCATGTTAGGCTGGAGACAGGCGGTCACAGAGAGATAAGCTTCACCGAGGCTGATGCGATAGTGATCAGCCCCGGAGTTCCCCATGACCTGCCGCTTCTCCTCACGGCACGGGAGCGGGGGATTCCGGTGTTGGGGGAGATGGAGCTTGCAAGTCGGGTAATAGAGGCCCCGATCGTTGCGGTTACAGGGACCAACGGCAAGTCCACTGTTACGGCCCTGCTGGGCGCTATGCTGAGGGATGCCGGCTGCAATGTGTTTGTGGGGGGGAACATCGGCACACCGCTCATGGCCCTTGCGGCGGGGGAAGAGGAGGCGGATTATGCGGTCATTGAGGTAAGCAGCTTTCAACTGGATACCGCAGAGACATTCTCGCCATTCATCTCCATGGTTTTGAACATCTCTCCGGATCACCTGGACCGGTATCCCAGCTATGATGCCTATGTCCGCTCCAAGATGAAGATCTTCGCCAATCAAGGCCGGGGCCAGTACGTGATATTGAACGATGATGACCCGAAGCTTTGCTCGGTACGTCCTTCCGGTGCAGTTACCGTCCTCCGGTACGGTAAGGAGAGGAAAGCCGGACGTCATGCATACATGGAAGGTGGAAATGTAATGGCGGGCAGGGAGACCCCCGGGGTTTTCAGGTTTTCCCTCGATTCTGTGAAATTGCCGGGCGCACACAATGTGGAGAATTTCATGGGAGCGGTTCTGGCAGGCCTGGCACTCGGGATTGAGCCTCATGTGATCCGGAAGACTCTGGATCAGTTCAGAGGCCTGCCCCATAGGCTCGAAAAAGTGGCGGAGCTGAACGAAGTGCTCTTCTACAACGACTCAAAGGCCACAAACGTGGATGCCGCTATCAGGGCTATTTGTAGCATCAATCGGCCCCTGATCCTGATTGCAGGAGGCCGCCCCAAGGGAGCCGATTATGGGGCTTTGGCAAGGGCTGCAAAGGGTAGGGTCAAAAAAGCCATTTTGTTAGGGGAGGCGAGGGATCTTTTGATGGAGGCCTTTGAAGGTGTGGCGCCTTGCCATGGGGCGGAGGATATGGAAGAGGCGGTTTCAATGGCATTTGCCGCTGCCAGGTCTGGAGACGCAGTGCTGCTGTCCCCAGCCTGTGCGAGCTTCGACATGTATATCAGCTACGAGGAGCGGGGAGAGGCCTTCAAAGAGGCGGTGGAGAAACTGAACCATGGCCCTTAAACAGAGTGAAACTGGGGGATACGACTATTTCATCCTTGTCCCGGTAATTGCGCTGGTCGGGCTTGGGCTTGTGCTGGTTTACAGCGCTAGCTCCCATTCAGCCGCCTTACGGATCGGGGACAGCTATTTTTACCTCAAGCGGCAGGCCCTGTTCTGTCTCATAGGGCTGGGCGGGATGATCATGGCCAAGAATATTCCGTGCGCTGTCTACTCGAAACTGGTCTATCCCCTGTTAGTTGCCAGTGTCGTGCTCCTTGTTCTCCTTTTTGTCCCCGGGTTCGGACACAAAGTGGGGGGAGCTTCACGGTGGCTGAAAGTGGGTGCATTTTCCTTTCAGCCCTCCGAGTTGGCTAAGTTCTCCCTGGTTGTCTATATGGCATATTCCATGTCCAAGAAAGGTTCCAACATGGAGGTCTTTTCAACCGGGGTCCTGCCGCACCTGCTGGTTGCAGGGGTGTTCATGTTACTTATGATCCTCCAACCGGACCTGGGTACCGCTTTGATTATCGGGTGCTGGCTGCTGATTGTTCTATTTGTTGGCGGTGTCAGGCTGCGACATCTCCTAGGCCTCATATTGCTCTCAGGCCCCATTGTCCTCTGGCTCGTATGGCGGGTGGATTACCGGCTCAAGCGATGGTGGGCCTTCATCAATCCCTGGGATGACCCCAGGGGAATCGGTTTCCAGATCGTACATTCATTTTTGGCCTTTGGCTCGGGGGGAGTTTTCGGCGCTGGGTTGGGAAACAGCAAACAGAAGCTTTTCTATCTACCAGAGGCCCATACAGACTTTGTTTTTTCAGTTGCAGGCGAAGAGCTTGGATTCCTGGGGGTATCCATCATAATCATACTTTTCGGTTTTCTGATCGTTAGGGGGATAAAGGTGGCGCTTGGTTCTCGGGAGCTGTACTCCAGTTACCTGGCCCTTGGCCTGACATGCATGCTCGGCCTTCAGGTGCTGGTGAATATGGGTGTTGTCATGGGTTTGCTTCCCACAAAAGGGTTGACGTTGCCTTTTTTCAGTTATGGAGGGTCCTCGCTGGTGCTCAACCTCCTGGGCATTGGGATACTGCTCAATATCTCTTCGAGGGCCTGAGAGGGTGGGCTGGATAGCTATGGTGGAAAACGATGATAAAGCAGAACACCCTTTCCCCTGTATTATTGCGGGCGGGGGGACAGGAGGACACCTGTTTCCGGGGATCGCGGTTGCCCGGGAGATCGAGAGAAGGGTTAAGAGAGCACAGATTCTTTTTGTGGTGGGACTTAAAAGGATGGAATCGGAGATATTGTCCGGTTACGGCTACAGGGTAGCCCCCATACATGTGGAGGGATTAAAGGGTCGTGGCCTGAAGCGCGGGGTCGTGGTTATGCTCATGCTGCCCAAGAGCCTATTTCAATCCTTCAGCATCCTGAATGCCTTTTCCCCGAGGTTTGTTCTCGGGATGGGGGGCTATTCTGCAGGCCCTGTGTGCCTTGCGGCAAAGCTCAAAGGAATCCCCACTGCAATCCATGAACAGAACTCCTATCCCGGCCTGACAAACCGTATCCTGTCAAGATCGGTGGACCGGGTGTTCATCTCTTTTGAGGAGAGCCGTCGGCATTTTAAAAGAGGGCGCCTGTTTCTCACCGGCAGCCCGGTTCGGGAGGAGCTTTTTCGAGATCGAGCTCCAGAGCGCAATGGGTCTCGGCCTTTCACAATCTTAGTTATGGGAGGAAGCCAAGGAGCTAAGGCTATCAACGATGCGTTCGTAGGAGCCCTCTTTTTGCTTCAGGGCGAAGGGAGATCCCTGCATGTGATCCACCAGACAGGGGAGGCTGATCATAGGCGGGTGATGGAAATGTACCGGGATAAGGGCCTCAAGGGTGAAGTGCTGCCATTTATCCGTGACATGGCTGAGGCATATGAAAACGCTGATCTCGTGGTAAGCAGGGCGGGTGCCTCCACCATCTTTGAGCTGGCAGCTCTGGGAAAACCGTCTATCTTGATCCCTTTTCCCTATGCCGCTAACCAGCACCAGGAGACAAACGCCCTTGCACTGGTGCGCGTTGGTGGGGCGAAGATGATTCGTCAGGATAAGCTGAGCCCAGACCACCTTGCACAGACCCTGGCGCAATACATGGACGATAGGGAGGCCTTGGAACAGATGGGCCAATCCGCTCGGAAGATGGCGCGGCCCAATGCAGCGGGCGCGATAGTGGACCACCTGTTGGAGATGGCTGGCTGATGCGAAAATTCGGTAAAACCCGGCATATTCATCTGGTAGGGATCGGCGGGATCGGCATGAGCGGGATAGCCGAACTGCTGATCAACCTCGGATACAAGGTCAGCGGCTCTGATCTCAAGGATACGGCGGTGACGAGACGCCTGGCTCAGTTAGGGGGGCGTATCTATCAGGGCCACAGAAAGGAATATATGGAAGGGGCGGAGGTGGTGGTGTATTCCTCAGCGGTGTCGCCTGACAATCCTGAAGTTATGGCTGCCAGAGATCGCTTTATTCCGGTGATCCCCAGGGCGGAAATGTTGGCTGAATTGATGAGGCTGAAATATGGCATTGCTATTGCCGGGGCTCACGGAAAGACCACGACCACTTCAATGGTGGCTTCCATCCTGACCCGCGGCGGCCTGGATCCCACCGTGGTAATCGGGGGGAGGCTGGATATCTGGGGGGGCTCCAACGCAAAACTGGGGCAGGGCGATATCCTTGTGGCAGAGGCGGATGAAAGTGACGGCTCCTTTCTGGCGCTGTCTCCTGCCATGGCCGTGGTTACCAACATTGACAGGGAGCATATGGACTACTACGGCCGGATGGAGAGGATACGGGAAACATTTACCGATTTCATCAATAAGATTCCTTTTTATGGCACCGCGATCCTCTGCTTGGACGATGAGGAAATACAGGGAATTATTCCCCGGCTCAAGAAACGTTATCTCACCTATGGCATGGCATCCCAGGCGGACCTGAGAGCTAAAGATCTGGTGAAAGAGACATTGAAAGTAAGCTTCGAGGTCTCATATGGCAATCGTTCTCTGGGCAGGGTCGTGGTTGGTATGCCGGGCGAGCACAATGTGCTCAATGCACTGGCCGCCATTGCCGTAGGGCTTGAGCTGGAATTAGGGATAGAGGTGATCAGGACGGGGCTGGAAGATCTGGGGGGCATCGGGAGGCGTTTTCAGGTCAAGGGGGAGCAAAGGGAAGTCCTGGTACTGGACGACTACGGACACCACCCCACCGAGATTGTGGCGACATTGAAGACCGTAAAGGAGTGCTGGCCTGAGAGGCGGTTGGTGCTGGTCTTTCAGCCGCATCGGTATACCCGAACAGAGGCGCTTTATGACCGTTTTGTGAAAAGCTTCAATCAGGCGGAGATTTTACTCATAACCCCCATCTATCCTGCTGGCGAGGACCCCATAGAGGGCGTGGACGGCGAATGGCTGGCCAAGGGGATCAGGGAGCACGGGCACAGGGAGGTCATTTACTGCCCTGACCACCAAACGGCACTTCAAAGCCTGACCGGCATCGTGGAGCCCGGCGATCTTGTGTTAACCCTTGGTGCGGGGGATGTGTATCGGATCGGTGAAAGACTACTGGCGGGATTGCAAGGCATCAATGAGGCCCGTTAGGCTCCAAAGATTAGAGACTTTCCCAAAAGCTCGGGCATCAGTTTTAGGGCAGCGTGGATGAGAGACAGAAAGCAGGTCTGATCGAGATTGCGGGAGGAGGCATTCGGTTCGGTTGCCCTCTGGCTCCCTACACTACATTTGGTGTGGGGGGTCCGGCAGAGGTCCTGTACGAGGCGCAGAACATCAGAGGGCTCAAGGGGGTGATCAGGTACCTATTCCGGGAAAATATCCCCTATGTGGTGATAGGACGGGGAAGCAATGTTCTGGTGAGGGACGAAGGGATCAGTGGCTTGGTGATCCTCCTGTGCGGTGCTTTTAGGGCCCTGGAAATGGAGACGGAGGGCGGGCCGAATATCCTTGCAGGCGGAGGGGTTTTTATCGGGAATCTGCTCAGTTTCTGCAAAGAGAACGGGCTTTCAGGTCTGGAATTCCTTGCGGGGATACCGGGGACTGTGGGTGGAGCCATCTCAATGAACGCGGGGGCCTTTGGCGGAGAGATCGGCTCACGGGTCATACGAGTGGAGGCGGTTACTGCGGAAGGTGAATTGAAGGTGCTGGAACGATCCCAGCTCAGGTTTTCCTACAGGAATCTGGAGATGGAACAGAGGTGGATCATCACCCGAGGTTGGTTTCAAATGGTTCAGGAGACCGCATCAGTAGTCTCCGGGCGTATCAAGGATTTTTTGAAGAGACGAAAGGAAGCACAGCCCGTGGATTATCCCAGTGCAGGCTCAGTGTTTAAGAATCCCCCAGGCGATTATGCAGGGAGGCTGATTGAGACGGCCGGGCTGAAAGGAAAGTGCATTGGTGGGGCCATGATTTCTGACAAGCATGCCAATTACATAGTGAACAGGGGGGGCGCCCGTGCCGCAGACATCCTGGCCCTTATGGACTTGATCCGGAAAAAGGTGAGAGAGGAGCACGGCATTGAGTTGCAGCCCGAAATCCGGGTGGTGGGCGAATGAGCCATGAAGAGGCGGTCTGTATTAAAGAAACAGTCGGTAAAGAGGCGGCGAGGGAGGCGCCTTTTTCCACTGCTTCGAGTGATCCAGGGCGTTGGGGCCGGTTTTTTCAAGGTCAGCGTACTAATCTGTGTCATAGGCATTGTGAGCCTGTCATTCCTGTCCCTCTACCACTACTTTCTTGCCTCCCCCTATATGAAGTTGTGGGAGGTGGAGATGGAGGGAGTTGATGGGCGCCTCAAGCAGGAATTGATCGGCCTTGGAGGTGTGCAGCGCGATACCAGCCTGCTGGCCCTGAGGCTGAATGAGATCAAACGAAAGATGGAAACACATCCATGGGTGAGGTCGGTGACGCTTGAAAGGAGGTTCCCTCATACCCTCAGGGTTGTGGTGGAGAAGGAGAGGGCAATAGCCCTGATTCTTACAGACAGGTTCTTCTACATGAATCCCATGGGTGAGATTTTCAAGGAAGTGGACGATTCCGATGAGATGGATTTTCCGATTATCACAGGTCTTTCTACTACCGGGGGAGAGATGGGAACGCAGCTGACCAGCGCGGCCCGCATATTGAAATTTCTATCATCGCAGAAAGGCTTCTGGTCGGTAAACCAACTTTCAGAGATACATTTTAGAAAAGGAGGTGAGATGTCCCTCTACTTCAGTCACCTTCCGGCCGAGATCAGGCTTACCTGTAGGGATCTCCCAAGTAAGATATACGGATTGAAGAGGGTTATGGGGCATCTGAGAGAAAATGGAAAGATCAATTTGGTGACCGCCGTTGACCTGAATCATCCTGGCGGAATCTTGGTCTCCTTCAAGAAAAGTTGAACCAACAGGAGCATTGACCATTGGGGATGCACAAAGCAATGAATGTAAATGAATGTATGTGAGTGAACCAACGAGTATGAGGTGACAGAAAATGTCCGGAGAGATTGTGGTAGGCCTTGACATCGGCACGACCAAGATCTGCGCGGTTGTGGCTGAATCTCGACCCGATGGCGTGGAGATTATCGGTATGGGGAGTCATCCTTCAGAGGGCCTCAGAAAGGGTGTGGTAATCAATATAGAACGGACAGTTGATTCCATAAAGGAGGCTATTGAGGAAGCCGAGACCATGGCCGGTTGCGAGATCAGCTCAGTGTATGCAGGGATAGCAGGTGGACATATTAAAGGGTTCAACAGCCAAGGTGTCATAGCCTTAAAGGAAAAGGAGGTCACCAGGAAGGATATCGAACGGGTGATCGAAGCGGCGAGCGCCGTAGCCATCCCCATGGACCGTGAGGTAATCCATACACTGGTACAGGAATTTATTGTGGATGATCAGGATGCCATCACCGATCCGTTAGGCATGTCCGGGGTCAGGCTGGAGGCAAAGGTACACATTGTAACCGGGGCGGTCACCTCGGCCCAGAACATAATCAAATGCGCGAACCGTGCAGGATTGGATGTGCATGACATAATTCTCGAATCCCTTGCCTCCAGTGAGGCGGTCTTATCCAAGGAGGAGCGCAACTTAGGGGTGGCGCTCGTTGATTTCGGCGGCGGGACTACGGATATGGCGGTTTTCTCTAAAGGGGCCATTAAGAACACCTCGGTCTTGGCCTTAGGGGGGGACAATCTGACCTATGACATTGCCGTAGGGCTCAGGACCCCCAAATTAGAGGCTGAGAAAATAAAAATCAAGTATGGGTGTGCGCTGTCATCAATGATCGGGAAGGATGAAACCATTGAGGTCCCTGGAGTGGGGGGAAGGAAGCCGAGAGTGCTCTCTCGCCAGATCCTTGGAGAAATATTGGAGCCGCGCGTTGAGGAGATCTTCTCCTTGATATATGGCGAGCTTGTCCGGGCCGGATACGAGGACAGCGTCAGTGCAGGGGTGGTCGTCACGGGAGGCTCCGCAGAGCTTCAGGGGGTGACCGACATGGCAGAGCAAATTTTCAATGTGCCCGCCCGCACAGGCTACCCCCAGGGAATAAGCGGGCTGGTTGAGGTGGTGAACAAGCCCATGTATGCCACGGCAGTAGGGCTCGTGATCTATGGTTCCAAAAGGAGCAAGAAAATGAAGAAGTTCAGGATCCGGGACGGGAATATCTTCAACCGGGTCATGGGCAGGATGAAAACTTGGTTTAAGGATGTGATTTAGATAGGGCTTGAGGGGAGCGTGAAAGTGTTTCTTGGTTAAATTTGTTTTGGAAACCCATAACCCAATACCGGTAATGAAGGTATAATAAAAAGGAGGGACGTCATGAAATTTGAGTTTATTGATGAAAGGGAACGGTACAATGCCAAGATCAAAGTGATTGGCACAGGGGGGGCAGGCGGCAATGCCATCAATAACATGATTGCCGCCGGGCTGAAAGGAGTTGATTTTATAGCGGCAAACACGGATTGCCAGGATCTGGATCGATCCCTGTGCTCTTACAAGATCCAGCTTGGCCCATCGGTGACCATGGGGCTTGGTGCAGGGGCTGATCCTGACATTGGCCGCGTATCCGCGGAAGAGAGTATCGAAGAGATCCGGGAGGCGGTGGAAGGCTCTGACATGGTGTTTATCACTGCAGGTATGGGTGGTGGCACCGGTACCGGGGCATCCCCTGTAATTGCCCGGGTGTCCAAAGAGGCGGGAGCCCTGACCGTGGCCGTGGTGACCAAGCCTTTCGAATTTGAGGGGCAGAAGCGGATGAAGCGCGCCATTGAGGGGCTGGGGAGGTTACAGAAGGAGGTTGACAGCCTAATCGTTATTCCCAATGAGCGCTTGAAGACACTGGGCAGCAAGAGCACCACCTTCAAGGACCTGATTTCGCGGGCGGACGACGTATTGCTCCAAGCCGTTCAGGGCATTTCGGACCTGATCATGAGCAGCGGCTTTATCAATCTGGATTTTGCAGACGTGAAAAAGGTGATGGAGCAGATGGGTACGGCGATTATGGGAATGGGGACTGCCACCGGAGAGAACAGGGCCGCAGAGGCCGCTCAGATGGCCATTAACAGCCCGCTTCTGGAAGATATCTCTATTGACGGGGCCAAGGGCGTGCTTTTGAATATTACAGGGCCTTCCGATATGACCATGGACGAGGTGAATGAAGCTTCCAGTTATATCAAGAAGGAAGTGAGCGACGAGGCAGAGATCTTCTGGGGGGTGGTCTTTAATGACGACCTCAAAGATGAGATCCGCGTTACAGTGATTGCTACGGGTCTTAGCTCCAATGGCGATGCTTATAAGAAAAGCTATGTGGGAGATTACAGCAACGTCGTAGAACTTGGAAAGGTGAGAGACCTGGATCCCGAGGATACGTTAGAGGACTGGACAGTGAGGATGAACGGTCAATCTCTTGATGTCCCCACCTTCCAGAGGAAAGGCTCAGGGCTTTCATCCGTGGTGAGCGAGGAGGCTGCCGAGGAAAGGAAGAGAGGGATCCTAAGCAAATTCAGGCTCAGGGACAACCTGGACTACCCTACTTTCCTCCGGGCAAAGGCCGATTAGCAGTAGGGGTGAGGCCCCTTGAAACGGAAGAATGAGGAAGGGCTTCCCATTTCAATGGAAGCCGACCCAAGCCTATTCAGACAGGGTTTTTAAGGCGGGCACCGAGGTGGTCGAGGATATCATTTCCCTTTATCGCGCCAGACTGGCAAAGGAAAAGGGAACCATAAGGAAGGACTGGGGGGGGAGGCTCACTGTCGCCTTGGCCTACCCCAATTACTATCGCCTCGGCATGTCCAATCTGGGTTTCCAGGTAATTTATCATCTCCTCAACAGCAGGGATGACGTGGTGGCGGAGCGGGCTTTCCTGCCTGAAGGTCAAGAAACGTCCCTCTACCTTCAGGCAGGGAAACCGCTTCTTTCCCTTGAATCCCAAAAACCACTCCATGGGTTTCATCTAATAGCATTTTCCCTTTCTTTTGAAAACGATTATCCCAATGTCCTCAAGATGCTTGAATGGGCCAAGATCCCGCTCCTGTCGGAAGAGCGGTCGGGCAACTGCCCTTATGTGATGGCAGGGGGCATCACCACCTTCCTGAACCCCGAGCCGATGGCCCCTTTTGTGGATTTTTTTCTGTTGGGCGAGGCCGAAGCGAACCTGGACGAATTTCTGGATCGGATCCTGGGCACAGGGCTTACACAAGAAAACAGACTGGGGGTTAAGAGAAAGCTCGCAGGGGCAATGGGAAGTCTTTATGTCCCCTCCTTATATAAGCCGGAATACAAGCAGGATGGGACCTTCCGTTCTCTCCGGCCTGTTCATAGAGAGGCCCCGGAGAAAATCAGGGTCGCCCGCGCCGAAATGGGTGACACAGAGGTAAACCCTATCCCGGCTTCGGTGATCACCACGCCCGACACCGAGTTTGGTGACAGGGTGCTGATTGAACTTGGGAGGGGGTGCGGCCGAGGATGCAGATTCTGCGCTGCGGGGTATGTATACCGACCCCCGCGGACTCAGCAATATCGCCTCCTGCGCAAAGCCGTTGAAGACGCCCTGCAAAGATGCGGTCAAGTGGGACTGCTGGGCACGGCAGTCTCGGATATCCCGGAAATAGGGGAACTGACCACCCATATCGCTGATCGGGGAGGAGGGTTTTCATTGTCTTCATTGAGGGCGGACAATCTGTCATCCACTCTTGTTCATAACTTAAAGCGTTCGGGGCAAAGGACGGTGTCCATCGCCCCGGAAGCAGGCTCTGACAGACTGAGGTCCGTGATCAATAAGCACCTGAGCACGGAGCAGATCATCGATGCGGTGAAGCTTATCGCCCAGGCCGGGGACCTCTCTTTACGGTTGTATTTCCTTATAGGGCTTCCCACTGAGGACAGGAAAGACGTGGCCGAGATTGTGGAGCTTGTGAAAACAATCAAACACCACATTGTAAAGGAATCTGCTCCGCGGGGCAGGATCAGTGGCATCAGGTTGAGCGTCAATTGCTTCGTGCCAAAACCCTTTACCCCATTTCAGTGGTTTCCCATGGACAGGATTTCCTCGCTGAAGGAGAAACAGAAATGGCTGAGGGCTGCCTTGAGGAAACAGGGAGGTATCAAGTTCAGTTCTGATGTTGCCAAATGGGCCTATGTCCAGACGCTGCTTTCCATGGGGGACAGAAGAGTGGCCACCATTCTTTACAGGGTCCACATGTCCGGCGGTAATTGGAGTGAGGCCATGCGCTATTCGGACATAAACCCGGATTTCTTCGTGTATCGCCCCAGGGGCCTTGATGAGGTGCTCCCGTGGGATTTTGTGGATCACGGGATTTCAAAGGTTCACCTCCTAAGGGAATATGAACTGGCACTAAAAGGTCTGGAATCTGAGGGCTGCCGGGTGGGCGAGTGCACCCGGTGCGGTGTATGTGCTGAAGAAGGCGCCGGCTGACCATAAATTTCCCATCTATCTTTTCCCTGAGTTTCTCATGCCGTAAACTGCGTGTCAGAAATTACCTCTAATCCATCTCATCCGCTTTGCCAAGCCTGCAAAAGGCAAGGATGTTTTCTCCTGCGGGGATCCGTTTCAGCCTTGGCTTTCTTGACATGGTGAACCCGATTCAATAGAATGCATTATTCTTGTCCAAAATTAATTTTAGAGAGCCTCATGGCCTGGCCTAAACAGTGGAAACTTATAACCTCAATTTGATGGACAGGATTTTTCTCGGTAAAGCTGGGAATTGAATTTACTTTGAATGCCAGTGCGCACAGGTATTTTTCAATGAAAGGGGCGGGGTGGCGAGAACAATGATCGGTACGGTTGTGGGTAATGTCAGACTTGTCTCGGAAATCGGCCAGGGAAAGCTGGGCACGGTCTACTTGGCGGCCCATATTAATGTGGAAAGGCAGTTTGCCGTCAGACACCTTTTGCCGCAGATTGCCCAGAATGAGCTCTATCGCGAGCATTTCATAAGAGAAGCCACTGCCCAATTTCCCCTCAAGCATGAAAAAATCGTCCAGTTCTACAATGTTGTCGAGAAAGAGGACGATGTTTTCCTGGTGATGGAATATGTGGATGGAGAGACCCTGGACAAGCACCTGGAGAATTACGGAGCCCTTCCGGAAGACCAAGCCCTCCCGATCTGCAAGGACGTCCTCGAAGCGCTGAATTTCGCCCACAGCAATGGTGTCGTGCATAGGGACATCAGGCCTTCCAATATTTTTATCACCAAGGAAGGCAAGGCAAAGATAATGGATTTCGGGATCGGCCTTATGCCTGATGGGACCCGGCTGGGGGAAACGGGGCAGATCTCCCTCTCGGCCCGTTATGTGAGCCCCGAGCAGATTACAGGATCAGCCATGATAGACAGGCGGAGCGATGTCTACTCCATGGGCATTGTCACTTATGAAATGCTCATGGGAAGGGCCCCTTTCATCGGTGAGACCAATTCCGAGATCTACGAGAAGCATCTCAAGGCCACGCCCAAGAAAATTGAGAGCATTTCGGAGGACCTTAACGCCATCATCATGAAGGCCCTGTCCAAGGATCCCGCAAAACGCTTCCAGGGCTGCGCAGAGTTCCTAAACCGGATCAAGGCGTATGAAACAGGGGAGCCGAAGGTGGCTGAGGCAGAGGAAGCCGGACTACCTGCCGGACAAGCGCTTGCAGCCCGCAAGGCACTGGAGGTCAAAGAGGCTCCAAAGGGCTTCCTTGACAAGATTCCACACCTGAAGATAGTTGTCGCAGCCATTGCAGCCCTTCTCATTATTGGGATGGGGTTGTTCCTTACCATGCGTTACATTCAGGGCAACCGTGCTGAGAGAGAGTACCGGGGAGTCATGGCCAGGGTCCAGAGCGAGAAGGGGCTTGAGAAGAAACAGATTATATTGTTGAGCTATATTAAGGCCCACAGGGGCAGCGAATACGCCGCTCAGGCCATGAGGGAGATGAAGAAGATAAGTGCCCGTATTGAGGAAAGGGATTTTGATCAAACAATGGCGAGAGCCCACAAATGGCGGATGGATAAAGAGTATGAAAAGGCGCGATCCGCTTATGTGCGGTTTTTGAAGCTATATCCCTCCGGTGCATACGCCGCCGAGATCAGGAAAAACCTAACTGAAGTGGAAGACCTCATGGACGATAGGGATTATAAGGCGCTTTACGCCATTGCGGAAAGTGATCTCGGGGCAAGGGTGGATGCCTGTAAGTCTTACTTAGCCAATCACCCCAAGGGTAAATATAGGGATCGGGTCGGGCCGCTGCTGGCGCAATTGAGCGACGCCTATTTCAAGCATGTAAAAGATGAGCTTAATCTATGCGAAAAACGGGAAGACTGGAAAACATGCGTGCGGCTCTCCGAGGATTTCGTGAGGCGATACAAGGGTGATGCGCGCGGAAAAGAGATCGGAGCATTACTTGAGGATTTCAGGAAAAAGCTCAAATGGAAAGGGGAGCTGGATAGCCTTATAGCCCGCGCTGAGGCCAAAGGCAGGGATTACAGCGCCGCCAAGCAGGTGTATCTGGAATACCTGAAGACCGGGCCCCCTCCTTATCTCAAGGGCAAGATCCAGAACGAGATTGCCAGGCTGGAGAGAAGGAGGCAGTGGCAGAGCCTTTTGGCTTTTGTGGCCGATAAGAATATAGATAGGGCCCGGAAGATAGAGCGATTGAAAGCTTACCTGGAGGCTCATCCGGTAGGTGCTTATAAGGGAAAGGCCGAAAGTCTGCTAAGGGATCTCAAAAAGAAGGAGCAGGCAGCCTTGGCCTCGGCTGAGGTCCGCAGGAGGGAGCGGGAAAAAAGAGAATGGCAGAATTTAAGCGCTATGGCCGCAAACAGCGAAATAAACGTATTTGAAAGAATCAAAACCTTGGAAGATTATATCGAACAGGGCCCTCCGGATCGGTATCTCCTGGCTGCCAAAGCCAAGCTGAAGGTGTTGAGAGAGGAGGGCGAGAGGTGGACCAGACTAAAGAACATCGAAAAGCAATTAAAGGCGCAGCTGAAGGCAGGGGCAAGTGTGTTTGTGGACAATGCCGACGGCACGGTTCTGGATAAGCGGACAGGCCTTACGTGGTGCCTGCTCGATTCTTTCGATGAGCTGAACAGATGCCTCAACTTCAACGGGGCAGTTAAGTATGTGAATAATCTGAATACCGGGGGCCACAAGGACTGGCGACTTCCCACGGCAAGAGAGTTGGCCCTCATCTATAAAAGCAAGCCCTTTTTCCCTTGCTCTGGCCAGAGGTGGTACTGGACCTCCGAGATGTTGGGAAAAGGGATGACAGCCAAGGTTTATATCGTCAATTCAAAGCGGGACGGCATTTTCAAGATGGATAACACGAGCGTGAGAAATTGCGGCACGGTTCGCGCCGTTAGGAAATGAAAGCCCCTGATCCTCAGATTTGAATCGTAAGACCATCATATGCCACGGTGACCTTGAAAGGCAGCCCCCGGTCCTCTATGATCCGGTCCACCGTGCTTTGCCATTGCTCCTGATTCAGGGGAATGGGATAGGGGTCTTGCCCCGGACCTGGCTTCAAGGGGTCTCTCGCTTCATACTTCTTCAGGTTTATGTTTGCCGGGTCACCGGGGACCATGTCCGCATCTCCCATATGGACCAGAAATGTCTCTTTTCCGGGACCGAGGCGCTCTATGAACTCCATGGCCCTCTGGAAGCTCATATGGTGGGGCCGATTGCGCACCGGCTCGTTCAGCCAGAAGGACTGCACAATGAGATAATCCGGATTCAGCATTTCCTGGGTGACCTCGGGCAGGTCCATAAAGTCGGACGTATACAACAGACAAGCCGGCTTCCCATCCCCTCCTTCAACTCTCACTACAAATCCCACTGATCCCTTTGCAAAAGATCCATGCTCGGTTTTAAAGGGATAGATCTGGAATTCCCCCGTATGGAACCATCTATAGGGCTCTATTTCATGAACAGCTATGACTCCCATTTGAACCAGGTAGCCGAACCGGGGCCTTATGGCCTCCCAGCTTGGAGCCGTCACATAGACAGGTATGGGCTGAAATTCCTCCCTCGGCAGGTTCCGCTTGTATGCAAAAAGCTCATCCAGGCCGATAAAATGATCTCCGTGCTCGTGGCTGATCAGCACAGCGTCTACTTTTTCAACCCGGTGGCGTTCCAGTTGGGATCGGGCGTCCGGTCCGCAGTCGATCAGCAAAGTGCTTTGTCCGGACAAGAGCAGTGACGTGCGGTCCCGTTTTTCTCCCCTGCGTCTCATCTCGGCACATATCATACATCCGCAGTTGATCTCCGGGACGCCCCAGGCCCCGCCTGTTCCCAGGAAAGTGAGCTCCATCGGTATTTCCCCCGCTGCGAGAGTCAGTAAATTTCCCTTTGGTACTGCAAAAGCCCCCGGAATCTGGTTATTCGGTTGGCCCCCATGCCCCATTATTAATGATCCTGAATAATCACCTTGAGGTACAGATCCCCCCTTTTGCCGTTCTCCGAGGCCTTTCCCATGCCCGAGAGGCGCAGGGTGGCGCCTTCCTGTATGCCGGGAGGTATGGTAACCCTGAAAAGGCGCTTTTGGAATCCCCAGGGGATATTAACGAGCTTTCGGGTGCCCATGTGGGCCTCAAGGGGGGTGATGACAATGGAGCCGTAGAGGTTCGGATCATGAAGGGCGCCGGTGGTTCTAATGACCTGAAGCCGGTGCGTCCTTTGCCTGGCCGTCTTTTGTTGCAACTGACGGGTAACGCCGGTCTCCGGTATTCTCAAAAAGAGTTTCAGGAAAATGATCCCGAAGACAAAGCCACCGATGTGGGCCCACCACGCAATTCCACCCCCCTGGGCAGAGGACCAGGCCGCACTCATGAACTGTAGTAGAAACCAAAGACCCAGGAAGAAAAAGGCCGGGAGTTCCACGAAATAAGGGATGAAAAAGACAGGAATGAGAGTAAGTATCCTGGATCCGGGATAGAGCACGAAATATGCGCCCATGACCCCGGCGATTGCACCGCTGGCTCCAATGGTGGGGTATTGGGAATGCCAGTTCACTATCAGGTGCGAGAGGCCGGAGGCAAGTCCGCAGAGGAGGTAGAACAGCAGGTAGCGCACGGGACCGAGACGATCCTCCACATTATCGCCGAAGATATAAAGAGACCACATGTTGCCGATCAGGTGCCATAAGCCGCCGTGGAGAAACATGTAAGAGAAAAAGGGGAGGACCTGCTGCGGCAATGTAAAATAGGCCGAAATGTGGGGTTCGGAGTAACGTGCCGGGACGAGCCCGTACATGAGTATGAAACGTTGCACCTGCTGGCCATGGGCCATTTGCACCAAATACATGAAAATGTTCACGCCGATAAGAATGCTGTTGACGACCGGATAGCTTTTGGATGGAGTGGTGTCGCGAAGTGGAATCATTTGCCGGATACACTGCTTCGATGGTTTGGGGCAGCATAGCAGGAATGCCCCTATTTTTTAAAGTTTTTTTAGGGCCATTGACCCAAGGTTCATAAGGACATATACTATAAAAATGTAGCTCTTTGCATAGCGAAAAAATACTCTATTTTTCCCGCACCTTTGCATTATGACGGCGTCGGGGCTGCCTGCCTACCGAAGGTAGGCCTGCGCCGCGGCTGCGGC
>JAOZOW010000085.1:0-1764 GCA_029933075.1 Deltaproteobacteria bacterium
TACGGCAACACCACCCCGGCCTCAATCTAAGTGTCATTCTGGACCATGCCGGCATGACCGGCTATGAGCTGGAAGATGAAGGCCACTGGTTTACCCAGCAACAGGTAGACCGGTTCCATGAAATTCTGGTGGAAAAAACCGGCGACCCAGATATCGCCAGAAAGGCGGGGCGTTTTGCAGCCTCCTCTCAGGCCTCCGGGGCTATTCGGCAATATGTAATGGGATTTATGTCACCCGCGTCGGCATATCGCATGCTTGAGAGAATCGCCTCAAATCTGAGCCGAGCCTTCAGTCTGGAAACCATGCAGCCGGCAAACGGGAAGATGCGGATAGTGGTCAGGCCGGCCCCGGGCGTCAGGATGAAGCGCTATCAGTGCGACAACATGATAGGGATGCTGGAGTCGCTGGCCAAGCTGTTTACCAACAAGTTCGCCAAGGTGGATCATTCGGTTTGCATCCACAGGGGAGGAGAGGTATGCGAGTATGTTGTCACATGGGAAGAGAACCCCTCCTTCCTCCTGAAAAGGGCCCGCAACCTTATTGCCGCAGGCAGCTTTCCCGTAATTGTTACCCTTTATTATTTCCTCCCCCCCATGTCTCTGCTGGCCTTTATTTTCTTTTGCGCCTTACTGGTTCTCGGCACATCCCTTCTGTTCGAGCAAACAGAGAAAAGGGAATTCATAAGGAATATCCAGAGCCAGGGAAACGCAGCCAATGAATTATTGAATCAGATCAATATCCGGTACAACAATGCCCTGCTCATCAAGGAGATCGGAGAGGCAACCTCTGCACTGCCGGACATCCAAAAAATGTTGACTTCTGTTATGCAGGCCATGCAGAGGCGCCTGGATTTTGATCGAGGGGGAATATGGCTTGCCAACAGGGAAAGAAGCGCCCTGGTCTACAATGTTGGGTACGGGTACGAGCCGGATGTGGAGGGACTCGTCAAAAGGACCAGTTTCAGCTTGAGGAATCCCCGGTCCAGAGGCATGGCAGTCAGGGCGTTTAAGGAGCAAAAGCCCTTCCTGGTGGATAATGTGGCACAGGTAAAAAGGGACCTTTCGGATAAAAGCATGGATTTCGTCCAGAGAATTGGCGCGCGCTCCTTTATATGTGTGCCCATTGCATACGAGACTGATTCGTTGGGTGTGCTTTTTGTTGACAATGTGAGGTCCAAAAGGCGCTTGAGCCAGAGTGACATGGCCCTTTTGATGGGCATTGCACCGCAGATTGCCATCAGTATTCAAAATGCATTGTCCTATCAGAAGGTAAAACGGAGCAGGGAGCTGGAACAGAGGCTGCGAAAGCTATTTGAAAAATATGTGCCCGCCCCTGTAATCAAGCGCTACGTGGACGGTGAAGAAGCGGATCTCTTCAAGGGCGAGGAGCTTTCCATCACCGCGATGTTCCTGGATATCAGGGACTTTACCTCCCGTTCCGAGAATATGCATGCCCGTGAAGTGGTGAGCTTCCTCAACGACTACTTCGATAAATGCGCTACTGTGATCGGCAAAAAAAATGGTCATATCAACAAATATACCGGCGATGGCTTCCTGGCCATTTTCGGGGCTCCCGAGCCATCACAGGATCATACCGCCTCAGCTCTTGAGGCCGCCTGTGAAATACACAGGGCGACTTCTGATTACATGCTTGGTGGTAGAGGGCTGGAGATCGGCATCGGCCTTGCGAGAGGAAACGCCATCCTGGGGAATATGGGCTCCCGGAGCAAAATTGAATACACCGCCATCGGGGATACCGTAAATA
>JAOZOW010000085.1:1864-10354 GCA_029933075.1 Deltaproteobacteria bacterium
AATATGGGCTCCCGGAGCAAAATTGAATACACCGCCATCGGGGATACCGTAAATACGGCAGCCCGCCTGGAAGGGGTGACCAAAAGATTTCCCGGTTATTCCATCGTCATGTGCAAACAGTGTTGGCAGGCACTCTCGGGGCACCCTCTCTATGGGGGCATCAGGAACCTGGGGAAGCACAGGATCAGGGGAAAGGCCGAACCCATTGAGCTCTACGGGTATGGCCAGGGAGGAGGACGAGGCCCTTTTGTTGCTCAGGAGGAGAGCGGTTTCATGCCCTTGCACAGTATCAGGGGCGTGTAGGTAAAGCGTCGCGGATCCGAGAAAAAGCTGGTGAAATCTTGGAAAAAAGCCTGATGGCCGCCCGGGTATTCTCCAAACAGATCTAAGGTTTTTTTCGACGTAACTTCCACCTTTTTCAGCCAGTTGAAAAAGTCTTCATCCTTTATCTTCCCGTAGATCAGGTGGTGGGCGGTTACATCGACCTGAATGTTTTCAAAGTCCATATCATAGAGAAAGGAATACAGCTTCCTCCCTACAAAGGGGTCAAAATTGTATTCCCTCTCCAGTCTTTCCATGAGCTTTCGGAGGGTTTCCTCCATCTTGCGGGGAAGCTCATAGTGGTTGAGGCAATTGTGGTCGAGATCCAGCAGGCAGAGGTACCCTCCGGGTTTCAGGCAACCGGCAAGGTTTTTTACGATTTTCCGACTTTCGCGCCGGAAATACTCCAGAAAGAAGCGTGCCCAGATAATATCGAACTCCCCCATCTCGGTAAGGGGACTTGTCAGGTCGTGGAGTCGAAAACATATTCCCGGCCTGTCTCCGTAACGGGACTCGGCATGCCGAATTCTTTCCTTGGAGTTGTCCACCCCCACTATTTCACCGCCCGGTTGAACAAGATCCCTCAGGATTGATGTCACCTTGCCGGGTCCACAACCCACATCGAGTACCCGCTGACCCGGTTTGATGCCGCACCATCTGGCCTGTTCCTTGACTGCATAAGGATCCGTCTTCACCTCAAGGCGAATGGCTTCTTCAATATGTTCCATCAGGTAGGATCCGGAATCTGACATGGTAGCGACTATACATGAGCCGCCACCTCCACGCAAAGAAAATCTGACATGGACACCAGGTTTTCCTCCTAACCGGAGCAACTTCGTTAACCTTGATCCTGGAATGTGCCCGCATGTCTTTCACGGGTTTGGGGAAATGAATCTTATTGATATATTCCAAATTATCTGCCATAGAAATAAAGAATTTCCGGGCCGGGAAGGACCGTTCACGAAGCATTCTCCGCTGAGCTTAAGGGGTGCGAGGCCCCTTAGTTCTCGGGACGGGAGGAATTCATAAGAAACGCTAAGCGAGGTAGTTCAATAAATGGCTGAAAACGACTACGACTTTGAGCAGGGTCCCATAAGACCCCCCAACGAGGCAAGGAGCCTGCTGTTGCGGGTGACCCGAAATTGCCCTTGGAATCAGTGTCTGTTCTGTCCGGTCTACAAAGGGAAGAAATTTTCCCTTAGGAGCCCGGAGGAGGTCAAAAAGGATATTCAGACAGTGAGGGATATTGCGGACGATATAAAGGCCCTGTCGTGGAAACTGGGGCTGAGTGGGAGTGTCAACGACCAGGTGATCAGCTATATCTTCGGCCGGGCATCTTACAGCGATTATTACCGTAGCGTTGCGGTCTGGCTCTATTACGGCACCGGGGCCTGTTTCCTCCAGGACGCGGACAACCTGGTCATGAAAACAGAAGACCTCGTGGAAATCCTGACGTTTCTCAGGGAGAAGTTCCCGGAGATCACACGGGTAACCACATATTCCAGGTCGCGGACCATTGTCAGGAAGTCTCTGGAATCCCTGAAGCGGATCAGGGAGGCCGGGCTGGATCGGGTCCATGTAGGGCTTGAGACGGGTTACGACCCCCTTCTAAAGTTCGTGAAGAAAGGTGTCAGTGCAGCCCAGCATGTTGAGGCGGGCAGGAAAGTTGTTGAAGCGGGAATGGAGCTGTCCGAATACGTGATGCCAGGTCTGGGCGGGCAGGAGATGTGGCGGGAACACGCGGTTGAGACGGCTAAAGTGCTCAATGAAATAAACCCCCATTTCATCCGCCTTCGGAGTTTGCGTGTCCCGGATCGCGTGCCTCTTCATAAAAAGCTGGAAGAGGGAACCTTCACCATGCAGACAGACGACATGCTGGCAGAGGAGATCAAACTCTTCATTGAGCATCTGGATGGCATCACCAGCACGGTGACCAGCGACCACATCATGAACCTGCTCGAAGAGGTCACGGGCAAACTCCCCGATGACAAGGAAAAGATGCTTGAAGTCATCAGGAAGTATCAGGAGCTCCCTGAATCCGAAAGGCTGATCTACCGCCTCGGGCGCCGGGGCGGGGCCTACAGTTCAACCGACGATCTCCAGCGCGATCAGGTGACTTATCGGAAAATAAAGACCCTCTTGGAAGATATCAAGTCGCGGGAGGGTCTCCCGGGAGTTGAAAAATTTATCTCCGATATGGTTGATCGATACGTGTGATCAGTCTTGTCCAGGAACCAGACAAAGAATCCATGAGCTACTATCCTCTGTTTTTGGAACTGAAAGGCGAGAGGGTCCTCGTCATAGGCGGAGGGAGCGTTGCCCAGAGAAAAGTCGAGGCCATGCTTTCATGTGGCGCCTCAATAGAGCTGGTCAGCAGAGATCTGAGCCCGCGTTTGAAGGCCCTGGTGGAATCCCGCAAAATCAAATACCTTGGCGAGCGGTTCAGGGAGGAGCATCTTGAAGGAGCGTTCCTGGCAATTGCCGCCACGGACGACAAGCGTCTAAACCGCATGATAAGCGAGGCCGCCCGCAAGAAAGGCATGCTGATCAATGTGGTGGATCAGCCCTCGGACTGCAATTTCATTGTACCTTCAATAGTCAGGAGGGGGGATCTTTTAATCGCCGTCTCCACTTCGGGCAAGAGTCCGGCTCTGGCCAAGGCGATCAGGATGAGGCTGGAGAAAGAGTTCGGGCCCGAATATGAAACCTTTGTTAGTCTGATGGGTGAACTGCGAAAACAGATCCTTTCTATGGGGTTGAGCCAGGACGAAAATACTCGAATTTTCACCGAGCTGGTCCACTCCGACCTACTGGATGCCCTGGCCTGTGATGACCTTGGGAGGGCGGAGTCCATCCTTCGGCATATCCTGCCGGAGAGCCTTTCCGTCAAGGCCGTCATTGACGGGCTCCGGGATGAGTGAGGGGAATTATGATTCTCATGTGGTCTGATCTGACGCTCTTTCTGCTCCTGGTTGCATCGGGGGGATTCATTGTCTATATCATCAAACAGGAAAAGTGGATCTTTCGGTGGTCCTACTGGATCCTGATCGCCGCGTTTCTCTGCCATACCATTTTCCTCGGCTACCGGTATTATCTTACCGGAGCGGCCCCGGTTTTGACCCTCAAATCGGCCCTGTCATTTTTTTCATGGTGCATTGTGTGCGCATATCTGATTCTCCAGCTCAGGTTCAGGCTGATGGTTCTTGGCTCCTTTGTGGCGCCTTTCGCAGCGTTTCTCATGATTGTCTCAACGGCTATGTCCAGGGTCGAAACGCCTGTGAGGCCAATATTCAAAAGCCTCTGGCTTACCGCCCACGTGGGTACCATATTCATGGGAAACGCCCTTTTTGCCATCGCCTTCCTTGCTGCCATCATGTACCTGATCCAGGAGCGCAATATCAAGCAAAAGAAGCTCGGCTCCTTTTATGCGAGACTGCCCTCGCTGGCCACCCTTGACAGCATCAATCATTATTGTCTCCTGTACGGTTTTCCGCTTCTGACCGCGGGTATGATCACTGGGTCCATTTATGCGCAATACGTGCTCGGGACCTACTGGCAGTGGGATCCCAAAGAGGTATGGTCTCTGATTACCTGGCTGTTCTATGCCGCGCTTCTCCATGAACGATTGACTGTTGGATGGCGGGGCAGGCGGGCTGCACTCATGTCCATTGTCTGCTTTACTATCCTGATCTTCACCTTTGTAGGGGCGAGCCTTTGGATGGGGGGATATCACAGCTTCAATACCATGGGGGCCAAGGCGGTACAATGAAGATCATCAACATGGGCATGAACCATGAGACGGCGCCCGTGGAGCTGAGGGAATGCCTTGCGACCGAACCGGACAACACGGCCAGGGCCCTGGCCGCAATGCGGGATATGGAGTGCATAAGGGAGGGCCTCTTTCTTTCAACCTGCAACCGGGTGGAAACCCTTTTTGTCACGGAAAACGAGAGTGAAGCCAAGCATTCCGTGCTCCAGTTATTCTCAAGGCTGGGCCGCATGCCGGAGGAGCGTTTCTCGTCAAGCCTTTACACTTTTGAGGATATGGAGGCCGTAAGGCATGTCTTTCGGGTGGCTTCAAGCCTCGATTCCATGGTGGTAGGGGAGCCTCAGATCCTGGGGCAGATCAAAGAGGCATATGCCGAGGCAACAAGACAAAAAACCTCCGGTGTCATACTGAACCGCTTGATGCACAGGGCCTTCCATGTGGCCAAACGGGTCAGGACCGAAACGGACATCTGTGAAACGGCCGTCTCTGTAAGCTATGCTGCAGTGGAACTGGCAAAAAAAATATTTTATCCCCTGGAGGGGAAAAAGGTCATGCTGGTAGGGGCGGGTGAAATGGCGGAGCTTGCGGCCAGACACCTGATCAGCCACGGGGTAGGGTCCATGGTGGTTGCTAATCGCACCTTCGAGCGGGCCGTTGAAGTGGCGGAGGGGTTTTCGGCGCGGCCGGTAGCGTTTGAGGAAGTCGGGGCCCAACTCCTTGAGGTGGATATTGTAATCGCCTCTACGGCATCTCCCGGGTATGTGATTACCCAGCCCCAGGTGAAAAAATGCCTCAGGAAGAGGCGGAACCGCCCCCTCTTTTTTATCGATATCGCCGTGCCCAGGGATGTGGAGCCGGCGGTGAATGACCTGGGAAACGTCTACGTATACGACATTGATGATCTCAAGGGGGTGGTCCAGTTAAACAGGGTCCAGAGGCAGCAGGAAGCGGTTAAAGCGGAACGTATCGTACAGGAGGAGGTCGCGAAATTCGACAGATGGCTAAAGACCCTCGATGTTGTGCCCACAATCGTGTCATTGAGGGACAAGGCTGAATCAATCATTGAAGCGGAGTTGAGAAAGAGTCGCTCCGCCCTTGGCAGGATGGGGCCCGAGGAGAGGATGGCCGTCCGCACCCTGACCCGCTCGGTGGCTGAGAAGCTTCTGAATGATCCCATTGTCTTTCTCAAAAGAATGGCGGGCAGAAAGACCCTGGATACCTACCTGGATGTGACCAGGAAGCTTTTCAATCTCGATGAGAACAGTAATGATGAAGAGTGATTTTGCCGGAGAATACCCGAATGGACTTGAACCGGATGTTTAAGACCCTCAGGAACCACCCTGATTCTGCCGGGATGGGAATGATCGCCACCCATGTGGGGATTGTGAGGGGGCACTCCCTGGACGGGAAGAAAGTGAAGGGGATCGAGGTTGAATTCGATCATAATGTCCTTGAGGAGATAATAAATGATATCAAATCTATGGATGGTATAGTTGATGTTACAGTTGAAACTCATCCCGGCCGACTGGAAGTGGGGGATGAGATCATGGCGGTGGCTGTGGGGGGCGATACGCGGGAGCATGTGTTCCCGGCCCTGATCCGTGCGGTTGACCGCATCAAACGGGAATGCACAACAAAGAGGGAATTCTATCGCTGATTACATATAAGATACGGGAGCGGACCATTATGGGGATGGTAGATGTTACGGAGAAGCCGATCATAAAGCGCCAGGCAGAGGCCGCGGGCAGGATCATTCTTTCCCCGGATACCGTGCGCGAGATTGAGAAGAGGAACATCAGAAAGGGCGATCCACTCCTTGTGGCCGAGGTCGCCGCCATGAATGCTGCGAAACAGACCCACCTGTTGATTCCCCACTGCCATCAGATACCGCTGGATACCGTAGAGGTGGCCTTTGACCTTTTGAATGATTCTGTGGAGGCGAGGTGCCTTGTAAGGGCGCAGGCCCGCACCGGTGTAGAAATGGAGGCGCTGGTGGGCGTGAGCGTGGCCCTCAACACCCTGTGGGACATGGTGAAATACCTTGAAAAAGATGATCGGGGCCAATACCCGAAAACCAGGATTACCGATATCCGCGTGCTCAAGAAAGAGAAAGGGGCGTCTGATTCCACTGGACCTTGACCCGCGACATTGGGGAGTTAGATAACAGACTGAACCTCGCTCAGCATTTTATTGGGAAATTTCCTTAACAATTAGAAGCCCATCGTTGAAATACAACGTTAATTATGGATAAAAATGTTTCTGCCGCCAAAAATCCATGGTTAACGGAAAAGTTGCCCGAATCCCCCGGTTCATCCGCCCAATCTCCGGCTGTGTCCATGCGACTGTTCGTAAGACCCCAAAGTACTGCTTATCTTCGACCCTCCTCGCTCTGGGAAAACAACGTTACTAAGAGACCGTGCCCGGGAGAGGGTTATCATTTTCCAGAAAGCCGTCCCAGCCGTGTTTTCCGGTTCGGATGTGAACCCCGTTGACTCAAGTGACCGAAGGGAACGGGCGAGATATCTTGTCTCTTGCAAGGAGCGTAAATTTCAAAATGTTGACAGGCAATAAATTGTATGATAATTTGCAAAATGATTGATAATATCTATTTTGCTTTATTATTCACCATGAGTAAACCTTAGAATGGGGAAGCATAATGTCGGTTGTTACTACGTCAAGCAGGGGGCAGATCGTTATCCCGAGGGATGTGAGAAGGCAGCTTAACATAGGTCCCGGAAAAAAGATCCTGATAAGGGCTGAAGGAGATCGAGCAATCCTTTTCCCACTGCCTGATGACCCTGTGGACCATTTCTGTGGGATCTTTCAGAAAGGATCATCGCTGACCAAGGCGCTTTTGGCCGAGCGGAGAAAGGAGCGTGCGCGTGAAGCGAAAAAGGTTGCTTGATAGCTTTGCCATGGTTTCCTATCTGAACAAAGAGAATGGTTTCGAAAAGGTTCGTGATGCAATGTCTGAGGTGCAGGAATCAGGCGGTTCCGTTTTGATGAACGAGGTGAATATAGGCGAAGTCTACTATATCCTTTTCAGGAAAAGGGGGCCTGAAAATGCCGACTATTTCATAGACATCATACTCGCATCACTGCCGATTCTTACGGTGTCCAATTGTTTCGAGGATGTGCTTAACGCTGCCAGGATAAAGGCGGAGCATCCTCTTTCCTTTGCCGATTGTTTTGCCGTTGATACGGCCCGCAGACACAACGCGGTGATCATGACGGGCGATCCCGAGTTCAAGAAAGTTGAGCATCTTGTTGAAATAGATTGGATCAACAAGTAAGGTCATGGGGCTTTGGTACTGCGGCAACATGAAGCGGCTGATTAAGCCCCTTCACAGAGTACGCAAATCCTCCAGGGGCTTTTCGATATTGCGGAGGTACGACAATGAAAAAATCCTATCAGGAAAAGATCATTTTTCATTTTCCGAGCTTTCAAATGTTGGGATTTCATGAGGGTAAACCTCTTCATGTGGTATGCTCAATAGGTCAGGACTATCTTTGGGTCATTACAGCTTACATCCCTGATTCAAAAATTTGGGACAATGGTTTTCTAACCCGAACGAGATAGCTATGTTTTGCACTCTTTGCAAAGGCGAAATGAAAAAAGGCAGGGTAAATTTTCCTGTGGATGTGGAGGATAACTTTATCCTTATTAAAGAGGTGCCTGCCCTTGTCTGTGAACAGTGTGGCGAATATTTTCTTGAAGATGATGTTGCTGGGGCAATCGAGGAGATTGTTAAAAAGGCGAAAGCTGCTGATGTTGAGTTCGAAATCCGCAAGTTCACTGCCCGAGTAAATACACCGAAAATACATCCTATCTCTCGCAGAGGCCGCAGGGTATTAAGAGACAGATTCCTTGACATATCGGGTTAAAGTGCCTACTATCGAATCAAAGTAATCACTTGGGGGCCATTTTTATGGGAATAGTAACAGCCAAGCAGTTGAAACAGAAGACAGGCGAGATCATTAAGAGGGTAAGGTCAGGCGAGTGCTTGACGCTCACATACAGGGGAAAACCGATAGCCGTTATTACTCCTTCATCAGTATTGGAAAAAGAAGAGTTACAACAGATGAGCCCATTTGATGAGGCGTGGAAAAGCATTGAGGAGTCTCTGGAAAAGACAAGACCTGAATTTAAGGGATGGCGAGAGGCAACGGATTGGATTCGAAACAGGAATTAGTTTTGATCGATACAGATGTCTTTGTGATAGATCTCCGTTATAAGCGAGATGTCCATTATAAGAAAAACCTGGCATTTCTAACTTCTATTGCAAAAACGGGATCAGGTTTTACCACTGTGGTCAATCTATTGGAGCTTTGCGGGATTCTTTCTTTTAATCTCAACGAAAAACAATTGTTCGAACTCTGGTTCTATTTTGAGGAGAGGT
>JAOZOW010000086.1 GCA_029933075.1 Deltaproteobacteria bacterium
CCTGATGAATCTGAAAGGAGAAAAGCGATGCCTCATGTCATTGTAAAATTATATCCCGGCAGATCAGAGGAGCAGAAAAGACGGCTTGCTCTCGAGATAGTAAAAGACGTGGTAGAAATTGCAGAGTGTGACGAGAAGGTTGTTTCTGTTGCTTTTGAGGAGATTGACAAAAAGGATTGGCCGGAAAAGGTTTATAAACCTGATATTATGGAAAAGAAAGAAAACCTTTACGTAGAGCCTGGCTATAATCCATTTGAATGAATGCTTCCCAAAGTCTTTGGCGTTTCATCAGGTGATCACACGGCTGCAAACCGCCTCAAGGGACTTCTTGTTATCCTCCTTTGTGCTCTGGTGCTCTTCTGCGTTTCAGGGTGCAAGCCCTTTCGATACGGCCAAGGCCCTTTCCTCCGCCTCGACAAAGTTCATGACGCTGGCACTACATGTCTGGCCTTTGACGGCATCGGGCGGAGATTAGCCTCGGCCGGATATCGGGGGGAAGTCATTGTCTGGGCGATCCCCTCTGGGAAGAGGCTCACCACCTTGAAGGCCCATCGGAAACCTGTCAGGGGGCTCTGCTGGATAGACAACGCCCTGCTCTTGAGTGGGGCCGAAGATGGGCGCATCCTCCTGTGGGATGTTGCGGGCGAACAACCCAGGGGCTTCACCAATACGCCAGCGCCGGTCACCTCCCTTATATTTCTACCTCGAGAACGCCTCGTGGTCAGCGGACATACGGACGGATGGATACGGAGCTTCACACTTTCAAGGCTCCGACCTGCCGCCGAATTCCCCGTGGGAGCACCTGTCCTTTCCCTTGCTGTTGACGCCCAGGGCAAGAGGATCGCTGTCTCGACCGAAAATGGGCGTGTTATCCTCCTCTCCCCCATGCTTCAGCTTATAAAAGAGCTGGAGACTTCTTCCCGGAATGCCTTCGAGATACGCTTTTCACCGGATGGCACACAACTGGCCGGAGGTGCATGGTACAGGCTTTTGTTCTGGGATCTGCACAGCGGCCTCCTGAGGATGCAGGATACGGAACACTGGGGAAAGATCGCCTCCGTGGACTATTCCCCGGACGGCAAAAGACTGGCCAGCATCGGGCGTATCACCGACAACAATATCCGAGTGCTGGATCTGAAGACGGGAGCGGTGGAGTGCCGGCTTGAACCCCACGCGCTGTGCGGGGCGGTGGTGCGCTTCAGTCCGGATGGACGTTTTCTCGCAACCGGAAGCGATGACGAGAGCGTAAGGCTTTATGACCTTTCAAGATCTTAAGGAAAGGGTCGCAAACCAACGCTCGATCCGATACGGGTCCGCCCGCCTAACATGCTTTTTCCCGATATAAAAAGACACTCTTGTCCAAAATCGATTTCAATCTCAGGGGCTGCCGCAGGCAGGCAGGGAGAAAAATATCCCTGGCCTGCGGCCACTTTCAAAACGGTCAACTGATAACCTCAACTCGAGGGAGAGGATTTTCCCCGGCCAACCTGTTGAAATAGCAGAAGTCAAATCCGGGACTGAACTGATCTTGGGCAGCAATGACCTCAGGACATCCGTGGGTATCACTTCTCCTTGTTTCCGAACATCTTCCTGAATTTTTCCAATTGCTTTCTGGGAGTCACGGTAGGGCGTTCATATCTGGGCAGTTCATTGTCTATTCCAAAAAGATATCTTGCGATTTTTTTCAATGGCTCCAGATCATATCTTGCCATCATTGAAATGGTTTCCAGCTGAGGAGAGCCCCCTCCATGTAGCCCTGCCACCTGCATGAGGCCGGCAAATTCGGAGACTATCAAGTTTTCTATGCCGCGGAAGCACCTGTGCTGGTTCTCTGCGCTGATATCAGGATTTCTCATTAAGTATTTATTGGCAAGCGGGCCTGTTTCCTCTGAAAAGAACTCCTCTTCAAAAGGCATGGTTGCGCACAGACCGCCCGCAAGGTCTGCCAGCACTTTATACTCGTTGTAGATTTCTTCACCCGCAAGCCTTCTTCCCGCATTGGTAAGGACTTCATCCGGAATATAGGTTCCAGAGGTTGACTTCTCGGCCCGAATTGCGCTCATCTGACCTGCTGCGAATACCAGTTCGGCAGTGCCGATCAGGTGGGATATTTTGTCCCGGACGTGATCTAATTTTTCAATCCCGCTATATTCCGATACTAGGGCAGCGGCGCCTGCAAGGACCTCGGATACCGCCGGCTTGCAGCCGGTGTAAGAGTGGCGGTGGTAGTGGGCGAACAGGAGAGCAAGGAAGCCTGCAAACGCGGTTTGCCTCGGGTCTCCTTTTCCGTCCAGAAAAACTCTTTCCCTTGGAACAAAGACGTCGTCAAAGATGGTAAATGACTCGGCGTCCCCGATTTCAGCAATTGGGGCCTGTAGGTATTTCCTCCTGTGTTGGATTGCAGGCCTGACCAGCATTTTCATCCCATCAGCGTCTGCGGGAACGGCAAAGGCCACCGCATAATCATTGTCTTTATCGGTCATGAATCTGGTGGGCAGTACGATCACCTCGTCACTGACAGGGGCGGTGGTATTGTCCACCTTGGCCCCTCTGACAACAATTCCGTCAGGTCTGCTCTCCACTATCCGCACATAAAGATCGGGATCGGTCTGTTGATGAGGTCTTTTCAGCCGGTGACCTTTGCAGTCTGTCTGGGCACAATTCCCTACAAGGTCATTTTCGTGCCATAACCTGAGATACTTAAGGAAGTTCTTGTTGGTCTCCGTACCCAGGGTCTGGTCCATCTCGTAGGTGACCACGGAAAGTGCATTCAGGGCGTCGATTCCCATGCATCGCTGGATACAGCCGCCCACCCGGATGGCGAGAAGTTTGGTCATTAATTGTTTCTTGAGAAGGTCTTCGGTGCTTTGATGAATGTGACAGAATCGATTGATTGTCTCACCGGTCAAATGGGATGTGGCCGTGCAGAGATCCTCAAACTGACGGTCGTGGGCTAAATCAAATGTTTCCTTTATGACTCGGAAACTTCCCCTCAGCCCATCGTATTCGGTTCGGTCTACCTTTTCGCCGCCGATGTATACGTTTCTTTTGAGTTTTCTGATTCGATCAAAATACTCATCGTAAGTTTTTAGGGCCATGGTCTCCTCCTGTAAAAATCCATATGTCTAATCATGCCCCTGACTCATCTTCGGCTCCATTCCGATGGTCAGGGGGCGAGCAGCGTCTCCGGCCAGATAGAGGGTCTGAGTCGGAAATGCAAATTCAATCCCTTCCTCGGTAAAACGCCGGAACACCTCTTTGTTGAACCTTTCCGTAAAGGCCAGGTAGTCCCAGTAATTGGGGGGATGATACCAGTAGAATACCACGATATTCAGGGAATCGGCGTTCAAATCATTGAAGTAGACGCGTGGGGGGAAGTCCTCATGCATGCCCTCATGATTATGGAGAATCTCTTTTACGATTTCAATGGCACGATCGATTTTCTCTGGTGGCGTGTCGTAAGTGATGGTCAAATTAGCCACCCGCTTTATATAGGGCCTTTTCCCAATATTCTGAATCATCTTGTTGGCAAGTTCTCCGTTCGGTATTGTAACCAGATGACCGTCCAGAGTTCTTATTTTTGTGGAACGGAGGCCCACCTCTTCTACCACGCCATCCTGGCCGTCCACAACGATTCGGTCTCCCATCTCAAATGGCTTGTCAACGAATAGCACTATGGAGCCGAAAAAATTCTTTACCGTGTCCTGTGCCGCCAAGGCCAGGGCCAGGCCGCCGATCCCCAGCCCCGCTATTATAGATGTTATGGGTTTGTCACTGAGTATCTGAGCGATTTGCACAATCACAAGCACAACGACGGTTACTCGAAGGCTCTTGCGAACGATCGGAACGAGCATATCATCGAGCTTGCTCTCCGTTTTTCCGGCCATTTTACTGAGCCAGGCACTCGGGATATCCACTAACCAGTACAGAAAATATCCGATGCCGGTGCTCAAGAGAATTGCGCTCAATGTGTCCAGTAACTCTGCAACCTTGCCCTCCAATTGAAGGATCGCCAGACCAACGGTTATTCCCCCTGCCGCGAAGAGGAAAACAATCCCGCGTCCAATGGCATTAAGGGTGGTTATGGTAATAAATTTGTCCCGGCTCTCAAGCCTTGTCACTGCTTTCTGGAGAAGGAATTTGGCGATCTTCCCCACAAGAAGCGAAAACAAGACTATTGCGAACAGCGCGATGATACGCCAGAGCTCATTGCCCAGGATTTCCAATTCAAACAAACTCTCCATGACCACCTCGCTACTGAGTATCGTGAAATTTTAACCGCCTTTCACAGGTTACATATACGCAAAATAGGAGAACGAGTATAGAGCTTTTTAAGACAAATGCCAATGGATGCCCCGGATCGGCTCGCCTCCGGATTTAAGTTCCTTTATTTCAACCGGTTAGTCAGGGAAACATCTTTTCCTCAAATCGAGGTTTTCGCTCTGGTGGCTTGAAAATGGACTGCCGGGTGCGGGACTGACTGCACCCGGACGGGTTCTCTCTGCATGCAAATATGCACAAAAGAGGGCAATACACATTGTCGCTTGATTCCCCCTCCCTTTTCCACTATACTCGCCACACTATTGTTTCTTTGTTTATTTCTTTTAACATCAAATACTTATAGGCATGAGGTGTTTGTAACATTTGAAGGGATCGAGGGGTGCGGCAAATCCACTCAGGCAAGGCGTCTGGAGAAGAATCTCGGGAAACTGGGTATCCCTGCAGTTCTGACGCTTGAGCCCGGGGGGACCCGGATCGGCGGCGATATTAGGCGCATACTGCTGGATTTCAAGAACCGGGATCTGTGCCCCCTGGCGGAACTCCTGCTCTATGCAGCAGACAGGGCGCAACATGTTGAAGAGGTCATCAAGCCCGCACTTCAGGCAGGGAAGTGGGTGGTATGCGACCGGTTTTTTGATGCCACCACTGTGTATCAGGGCATGGCGCGGCAGCAGGACATGACCTTGGTCAAGATGTTGAATGAAAAGGCCTCGATGGGCATTCGGCCCGATATCACTTTTCTCCTCGACTGCCCACCGGAGGTGGGGCTTAAAAGGGCCCTTTCGAGGAACCAAGCCACTGATGAAAAGGGTCAAGACCGGTTTGAAAGGGAAGAACGGGCATTTCATGAGGCCGTGAGACAGGGATACCTTTTGGTGGCCAAGGATGAACCACATCGATTCAGGGTGGTTGATGCCACGCTCCAAGAAGATGCCATAGAGGCACTCATTCTCGAACACCTCCGTCCGCTGATCCCGAAGGGCTGATCATTCGACACAAAGGCGCGCTGCCCAAACCGCCATGTATGATACAGACAACCTATCCCCTGAGCCGCGATGCTCCAGGGGGTAGCGTGGGCTCTCGGGGGCGGTTTACGAAGTCGGAGCTAAAAGGACTCAGGCGATGTTCTCGCGGATCATAGGCCAGGAAAGGGCCAAGAAGTTTCTAAAACAGGCGATGGCCAAGGACAAGATGCCTCATGCCTACCTTTTTACCGGTATTCCGGGCATAGGAAAAACCACCATGGCCGTGGCCTTGGCCATGGCCCTCAATTGCCGTGAGCCCAAGGGGGGGGATAGCTGTGGACGGTGTGCGTGCTGCAGGCAGATCTTGGGGGGTAACTCGCCTGACTTTGTGGTCATAGAACCGCAGGGGCAGTTCATTAAGATCGAGCAGGTTCGGGAGCTGAACCGATCTCTCGGCTTTGCGCCCATGGGGAACTGCCGGGTGAGTGTGGTACGACGGGCCGAGGCCATGACAGATGAGGCCGCCAATTCCTTCCTGAAGACCCTGGAAGAACCGCCACCGGGGAATATTTTTGTTCTCAGCACAACCGAACCCTATGATCTGCTGCCTACCATTGTGTCCAGGTGTCAGCGGGTGGCATTCGGCCCTATCCCGGTAAAGGACATGAGCAACTGGTTTGTAAAGGAGATGGATAAGGATGAAGAGACTGCCGGGATACTTGCAAACATTTCAGGCGGCAGTCTGGGTCGGGCCATAGAGATAAGTAAAACCGATTATCTGGACAGGAGGCAGGAATGGCTGTTGAGGGTCCTCAGGTTACCCGGCATGCCCAAGGACAAGGTCATGGAATTGGCGGTTGAGTGTGCAACCGGCGAGGGGAAAAGGGGTTTTAAGTCTCCGGGATACCTGGGCTCCCCCATTATGGAAATGCTTTTCACTTGGAAAACGTGGTACCGAGACTTGATGCTCCTGAGCGCAGGCGGCCCTCCGGATCAGATCATCAATGGAGATTTTTCCCATAAATTGAAAAAAATGGCCGAGACGACTATAATGAAAAATTTGATTGAGAGCGTTCTGATTATCAATCGGGCTGAAATTGATCTCAAGAGAAATCGCAACGTGAGCCTGGTTATGGAGCACACGATCCTGACACTGAGCCGTCTTGCCGGAAGGGGCCGAGCATAGGCGCAGGTTGCCGGTGAGGGGTCGCTGAGAGGTGAGCGTGAACAAGATTGTAGGCATACAATTTAGGGAAAGGGGTAAGATCTACGATTTCGACTCGGGGCATTTCGTGCTCAAGAAAGGGGACAAAGTTATCGTGATCACAAAAGAAGGGCCTGCCATTGGGTGCGTGTGTACCGAACCGCAGAACAGGAAGCCGAACATGCCTGAACGCACCCTGAAGAAAGTCTTTCGACTGGCGACCCAGGAGGAGATTGAAAGATATGAAAGGAATTGTCGGCTGGAGAAAGACGTATATGAATTCTGCCAGCAGAAGATATATCAGCGGGGACTTCAGATGCGCCTCGTGGCGGTGGAAAGGCGGTTTGACGGAAGCAAGACGGTGGTGTATTTCACCGCTGATGGCCGAATCGATTTTAGAGAGCTGGTCAGAGATCTGGTAGGACGGTTTCGAACAAGGATAGAGATGAGGCAGATCGGGGTCCGTCATCATTCCAAGATGGTCGGGGGGCTCGGTACCTGCGGCCGAACCCTCTGTTGCGCTAATCACCTCAACAGCTTTGCCCCTGTTACTATCAAAATGGCCAAGGAGCAGAATCTTTCTCTCAACCCTGGCAAGATATCCGGTATGTGCGGCAGGCTCATGTGCTGCCTTACCTATGAGCATGGATATTATGAAAAGGTCAAAAAGAATCTGCCGAAGACGGGGAAGAAGATCCTTACAAAATATGGGGAAGGAAAGGTCATGCGGCAGAACGTGCTGAAGGAGACATTGATTGTGGTGCTGGAATCGGGGCAGGAGGTGGAGATCAGCGTTCAGGATATAATACAGGAAGGTCTTTTCAGAAAGAGGCAGAAAAGGCGGAAAAGAGGAGAACATTGAGCAATACATTCTACATCACTACGCCCATTTATTATGTGAACGCCGAACCGCATTTAGGTCATGCCTATACCACCATTGTGGCAGATGTGCTGGATCGATTTTACAAGCTCACAGGCGCGGAAACTTTTTTCCTGACCGGTACCGATGAACATGGTGATAAGATCGTGGCCGCCGCTGAAAAGGCGGGACAGAGCCCGGAAGAGTATGTGGACAGGATAAGTCAGCTTTTTCGATCGCTCTGGCCCAAGCTGAATATCGGTAACGATTATTTTGTCCGGACCACCGATCCCCAGCACAAGGAAACGGTCAAATATATTTTGCAAAGGGTCAAGGAAAACGGAGATATCTATTTCAGCGAGTATGAAGGGCTTTACTGCTTCGGGTGCGAGCGGTTTTACACGGAGCGGGAGCTGGTGGAGGGCAAATGCCCCGATCACCAGACAGAGCCACAACCGATCAAAGAGGCCAACTACTTTTTCAGGATGAGCAAATACCAGGACTGGCTGGTGGATTACATCCACCAACATCCTGATTTCATAAGGCCGAAAAGATACCGCAACGAGGTGCTTTCCTTCCTTAACGAGCCCTTGGAGGATCTTTGTATCTCCAGGCCCAAGTCCCGGCTCCACTGGGGCATCACGCTGCCTTTTGATGAAAACTTCGTCACCTATGTCTGGTTTGACGCCCTCATCAACTACGTTTCGGCCCTGGGATATCCTGATGGCGGTCTTTTCAAAAGATTCTGGCCAGTTGCACAGCACATCATCGCAAAGGATATCCTCAAACCCCATGGAATCTACTGGCCCTGCATGCTCAAGTCTGCAGGCATCGAGCCCTACCAGCACCTCAATGTGCATGGCTACTGGAATGTAGACGAGGGCAAGATGTCCAAAAGCCTTGGTAATGTAGTGAGACCTCTGGAGCTGGCCGATGTTTACGGACTCGATGCCTTCAGGTATTTCCTGTTGAGGGACATGGTGTTCGGGTTGGATTCGGAGTTCAACGAGCAGGCCTTGGTGGCAAGGATCAATGCAGACCTGGCAAATGATTTGGGCAATCTGGTGAGCCGGAGCCTGACCATGATCCAAAAGTATTTCAAGGGGGTCCTCCCGGACCCCGGTGTACCTGAGGGGACGGATGAGGCCGTAAAGGATCAGGCACTTGCGTTGATCGACCAGTATGAGTCTCTGATGAAAGAGCTGGGTTTTCACAAAGCGCTTATGGCCGTGTGGGAATTAATAGGGGGACTCAATAAATATATCGACACCATGGCCCCGTGGGTCCTGGCCAAGTCGGACCGTGAGCGGCTGGCAACAGTGATGCACCATATCTTTGAGGGACTCAGGACCATATCCGTCCTCATTTGGCCTTTCATGCCGGAGTCTGCCGAAAAGATCCAGCAGCAGTTGGGGCTTGCCAGAAAAGGGAGCGAGATCCAGCTCAACGACCTGAGAAGATGGGGCGAAGAAAGGCCGGTGAGGCCGATCATCAAGGCCCCGGCACTCTTCCCCCGTATTGAATCCAAGAAACCCGAGGGTTTTCCGGGGGGAAAGGGGTTGGCAAAGGAAGGTCGGGGAACCGGGGAGACAGGGAAGAAAGGGGCTGAGAAAAAAATGGACAGGATTTCTCTCGAGGATTTCCAGAAGTTGGATCTAAGGGTGGCCGTCATAAAAGAGGCGGAGCCCATACCTGGATCCAAGAAGCTCATCAAACTTACGGTGGATGCGGGAGATGAGAGAACTGTTGTGGCAGGACTGAAAGGCCATTATTCCGAACAGGATCTTATGGGCAAGCAGGTCCTGCTCCTGGCCAACCTGGAACCGGTCAAGCTTATGGGCGTGGAATCCCGCGGCATGGTGCTTGCCGCGGAAGACGATACCGGCATCCACCTGATCGTCCCTGACAGGGAGACGGTTCCGGGAAGCTCGGTAAAGTAATGAAGGTTGCGACCTTTAATACCAATTCGATTCGCGCCAGGCTCCCCATCATCATTGACTGGCTGGTCCGAGAACAACCGGACATGCTCTTAGTCCAGGAAACAAAGGTGCAGGACAAGGATTTCCCCGTCGATGCCTTTGATGATGCCGGGTATCAGGTAGCCTTCAGAGGGCAGAAGTCTTATAACGGTGTGGCGATCATAAGTCGATCGCCGCTTCAGGACGTAGTGCGGAACCTGTATGAAGGGGAGGATGAAGAAGCGCGTTTTATCAGCGGACGGATAGGTGATCTACCGGTTATCAATGTCTATGTGCCCCAGGGCTTCGCCCCTGGGACCGAAAAGTTCCATTATAAGCTCCGGTGGATGGAGATGCTGCTCTCCCATTTAGAGAGGAAATACAATGCTGGAGACCCGCTACTGGTAGCGGGGGATTTTAATGTGGCCTTGGAGCCGATTGACCTGTTCGATCCCGAGGGGTACCGGGGAGAGGCCGGTTACCATCCCGATGAGCAGAAACTAATGCGGCGGTTCTTCGATTGGGGGCTGGTGGATCTATTCAGGAAGCAGAATCCCGGTGGCGGCCACTATACGTTTTGGGATTACAGAATCCCAAATGGTTTCAAGCGGAACATGGGATGGCGGATTGATTATATCCTGGCCACGGCGCCCCTTGTGGAGAAGTGCACCAGGGTCTGGATCGACACCGAGCCCAGGGCCAAACCAAAGCCATCCGACCATACATTCTTAATTGCCGAGTTCAATAGGGGTTGAGCGCCTTCCCGTAACTGAGGTCATAGCTGGGGAAAGTATAACCGACAAGACCCTGTCTTTCAAATTTAGTTTATTGGTTCGGCCTCTCGAAAGTTGCCTGGAGCAGGAAGGGACCGGGGTGCCAGCGTGTCAAAATAAAAGGCGCCCCACCGAATGGTGATGGAGCGCCCTTTTTGGTGTCAGTAGCCGTATAGAT
>JAOZOW010000087.1 GCA_029933075.1 Deltaproteobacteria bacterium
AATCCTTTTCCACTTTCACCTGGGCTGCCCTCAGAGAATTTTGAATACTGCTCGCGCAGGAACTGGACAATCTCAAGGCGCTCCTCAGGGCTCATCCCGAGATAGTAGTCAAGGTCCTGTTCCTTGGCCTCAGTAAAAGACTTAGCCTTTCTTATCCATACCCTTTGCATCGTCTCAATCCCTCTAACAACTGCGTTCGACCCTTATGTATTTTTTCGTACTAACAATTCTCCAGACTGTCAACAGCTATTCCGGCACAGCAATGCACGTTCCAATGTATCACTCCCTGTCTGTCAGCCGGGAAATCTCGGGGTTTTCAGGAAAGGGAACAGGCTCCCCATTGCCAGCCAACAGCCATCTGCCCTGTGCTCCATAAAGATTTGGAGCGGTTTGCCATCCTGGTAGACTCACTTCGCTGGTTCTTTGATCTCAGATCGTTTCAAGAGTTCCTGATCATTCTTCGAGATAGCGACATGGGGCAATGTGGCTCCATCAGCACCTACTCAAGCTGAAGGCCGCAGCCATTATCGAGACACCATTCCATCTTGTGCTGGACGCCGATGTGATCTGCCGTAAGCCTGCGTCAAATCATAAACCACGCCAGTGGCCACAATGAACATATCGGTCAGGATCCCGGAAGGAAAGACCCTATTCTCTTGAATTCAATATGGAGACATGATATATTTTTATCAAACCAAGTGAAATTACAGGATAAACTAAGAACATCGCATAATAATAGCTCGCTTCATAACCAACATCCTCATTTGTTGTATTTATGTGGACTATCCACTTCTGGATGCCGGTCAATAACAACAACGAACATTGTGTATGAAACGTTTTATCCCAAAAGATGAAAAGGATAAGCTCCTGTTACAAAGGGTTCGCACCGCGATCTTAAAGATCGACGCCTCAGCAGAAGTCATCCTCTACGGTTCCAGGGCGAGGGGCGATTCAGCGCTGGAATCGGATTATGATCTATTGATCCTGACTGACGGACCGGCAACGCTCAAAAGAGAAGATCTTTTTCGTCGAGAGCTGTTTCCCATAGAACTCGATACCGGAGCAGTTCTCACTGTCTTCCTTCTTAGCAGAAAAGACTGGAACTCAAGTTTGTATGCTGCAATGCCGTTCTATCAAAATGTACAAAGAGACGGTGCCCTGATATGAATGAAGAAACGAGGATTTTAATCAACTATCGTATGGAGCGAAGTCGAGAATCCTTGGAGGAGGCAAAGATCCTTTTGGACAAAGGACACGGAAACACTTTTGTGAACCGCCTGTACTATGCATGCTTTTATGCGGTGTCCGCCCTGCTGCTGACAAAAGGACTGGTCTCTGCAAAGCACGCCGGTATCAGGGCACTATTCCATCAGAACTTTGTCAAACCCGGCTTTGTGGATATAGAGCTCGGTCACCTGTATGATATTCTATTTGATAACCGGCAGAAGGGAGATTATGCAGACCTGGTTCGTTTTGACATCGAAGAAATAAAGGACTGGTACGAAAGAGCCGGAGAGTTCGTTGCTGCGATAGATGGCCTGATTAACAAAGAACTGAAAAAACACTAATCCGATATGTCACTCTCCGTCTGTCAGGCGGGAAATCTCGGGGTTTTCAGGAAAGGGAACAAGCCCTGAGGTCAGGTGTTGCGTCCTTGAGGTACCTTCAATAGTGCCTCCAATGATGAAATCACTTCATCCACTGTGATACCCCGTGTATATACGTTGTTCCGCGGGTCAACTCTTCGCCGGATCGTATGCCTGTCACCTTCAGGTATGGCGTCCGGCACACGGTGAAGCGTTCGAACACCCCCAGGGTCAATGACGGGAGGAATCCTCTTGGAACCAGGGATAGGCCCGAAAATTCCCACAACAGGGGTGCCCAAGGCATAGGCAAGGTGAAATGGGAATGAATCGATCGAGATCACCCCATCAGCTTCCCTTATCAGCCACGCAAGATCCGATATGGAGGTCTTCCACCTGAGATCGTGGATACCTTCTAACGGCGAATCAAGTTCTCCATTGCCAACCAGAATCAAATTGTACCCCTCTTTCATCAGGCGTTCCATCAACGCGGGGAAGCCCCGCCAATCCCGTGGAGATCCCGGGGAATTGGCGCAAAATGGGCTGACGACAATATTGGTCTTTTCTGAAGAAAAAACCGTCAGGAAGCGTTCTGAATGAAGGGCGGAGGTGTGGAACGGCTCAGGATCGGACACATGAACGCCCAGATCAGCCATTCTCGCGTACTCCTCCCGAACATCGTCGTTGGGAGAAAAGTTTATATGCTTCAACTTAGCCCGCACGAAGGGTGAAATAAAACGGGCAAGTGGATTGGCAAGGGGGATCAGGAGAAGGTCATACTCATATGCTCGTATACGCCGCATATCGCGGAGAAAAAAACGAGAGGCATAGGAGAGGTACCCCCTCACTGTGAATTCGGTAAAGGAGAGTTGAATCACTTTGTCGGCCACACCCAGAACCTTGACCGCCAGCTCTTCGGTCTGGTTCGACCCTGCCGCAATAAGATTTAGGGTTTCCGCCTGTCGTTTTACCTCCCTCAGCCAGAATGAGCTTTTGATCACATCCCCGAGCCCGGCAGGGAGGAAAACACAAACCCTTTGCCATCTTTTTCCCAAATGACACCACTCCGCTTACATGTTCTGACTGTGCTTAACCCTCTCATATATTTCTTCGTAGCGAGTTGCCACGTTCTCAAGATCAAAATCCCCGGCCATCTTCCTGCTCATTTCTTTCATTGTCTTCAACAAGTCATCCGATTCCAGCAGGACACGCAATGCCCTTTCAAAGGCATCGAGATCATTTACCGCGAAGAGGTAACCATTGCCCCCATCTTCCACAATATCCGTGATGCCCCCTACCCTGCTCCCGATGATGGCGAGACCCAGGCCGAGGGCCATTGTGCCCACAAGGGGCAATCCCTCGGATATGGAAGGCAGGACAAGAATATCGCTTCTCCCCATTATCCGCTCCACAGAGTCAGGCTCCACCCAGCCATGAAGCGTGATCCTCCCCTGAAGCCCCCTCTCTTTGATCTCCCTGCGGAGAGAGTCCATCAGGACCCCGTCCCCAAGCATATCAAGATGCCAATCAAGATCAACGATACGAGTAAGCACATTGATAAGAAAGAATAGATTTTTCTGGGGATTGAAACGACCCGCAAATACCAAGCGCTTAGGCCGCGACAGGGTAACGGGGCCCGGGGACCACTGCCTCAGATCCACGGCATTCGGGATGATATCTATCGGCACACTATATGAGTTCAGGGCAATATCCCTTATGTGCCGGCTGACAGCGACAACCGCTGCGGCCCTCCTCCATATGGGCAGTGTGAAGGGCTTCACGACCCTGAAAAGATGATCCGTTTGCTCAGGCAGGGCTCCCGGCACATCGCCAAGCTGGACGGTTAGCACATACGGTGTCCCTGTGAAGAAGTGAACCGCCCAAGCCAAAACACCGGTCGGGACTGCAAAGTGTGCATGGATAAGATCCGGCCTCCAAATAACCGCCTGACGGAGGGCGGGGACAAGGTTGGTCACAAGGTAGGCGGCCATTTCCCAGACCGAGCACATGTCCGCGCGCCGCCTGAAAGAAAAAGAGCGATAAATCCGGTAGCCATCCCTTTCCTCGAACTTGGGCAAACCTTTCACATGGGAAGTCTGCACACGGATCTCATGACCCCTGCGGGCCAGCGCCCGACAGATATCTTCCGCGGCACGCCCGCCCCCTCCGCCAACCGGCGGGAATTCATAATTGAGTATTAGTATGCGCATAACTGGTTGCTGGTTCCGGCTTCAAGGCCTTAGCTTTTGCCTCCTGAATCTCGATCTTTCCCTTACCCCAATAGAAACCGAAACCCCGGTCAAGAAGGAACACGGCAATTTGTGGAACTCGTGTGAGCTCTGCTAACGGTGGCGAAAAAAATTCAGGAGCCAGTAGTTCCAGAGCCCTAAACGGTGGTCTTCGAGTCCTTTTCGATGCTCTTCGAGTTTTCTACGGAAGAACCCTGCATCCAGCCCCGCAGGCCCCTTTTCAAACCCGAATTCAAAGTACCCGTCTTTCAACCACTGTCCTATGGGAACTCCGAATCCCTTCTTGGGCCGATACAGGGTCCTGCGCGGTAAAAGGGGCTCAAGGGCTTTCTTGAGTATATACTTGCTCACTCCGTTTCGGAACTTATATCGCCCCGGGATCCTCCTCAAGAAATCCACCAGCTCAATATCCAGATAAGGGGCCCGGGCCTCTAAGGAATTCATCATGCTCGCCCTGTCCACCTTCATCAGGATATCATCCTGCAGATAGAGCTTGGTATAGAACTGGAGTGTCTTATCTACCATATCCTCCTGCCTGCACGCCTCCCACTGTTCAATGGCCTCTGAAAAGACTTCCTCCAGCTCAATGGGTTCCTTGAATAACTGAGTTAGCTCGCCTGGAGACAGGGGGCCCAACCACACGGGATTCCAGAGTCTCCGGGGATAACTGAGCCCCCTGAGCGTCCTTTTCACCTTGAAGTCGAAACTCATGTTTCGATGAGAAACAGGAAGCCTCGCCACCATCATCCTGATACCCTCATGGAGGGGCTTGGGGACAAGACGTTCGTATAAGGAGGCCAGCCTGAGCGCCCGAAAGGGATCGTAGCCGGCAAACAGCTCATCGCCCCCATCCCCCCCCAGGGCAACGGTTACATGCTTCCTGGTCTCACGGCAGAGGAGAAATGTGGGCAAAAGGGAACTGTCGCCCATGGGCTCGTCGAGTCTTCGGGCAATCTCAGGGAGCAGCGCCCTTGCCCTTTTCAGGGAAAGGGTCTCAAGGTAATGCTCCGTACCAAGCATGGAGGCAACCTGCCTGGAATGCCGGGATTCATCAAAGCTCGCCTCTTCAAATCCAATGGAAAAAGTCTTGACCCTATCACTGCCTGCAATTTGGGCCGCACAGGCAGCAACAGAGGATGAATCAATACCACCGCTCAAGAAAACCCCCAGGGGCACGTCAGACATAAGGCGCCGCTTAACGGCCTTTAGCAACAGGGCCCGTATTTCCTCACCCCACTCCTGCTCGGGATTGCTGGGAAGGCGATCAAAGGGCTCAAGGACGAAGTCCCAGTACCTGATGGTAGAGTAGTCCATGGTGGACAGGTCCAGCACAAGATTGAATCCTCCCGGCAGTTTGTATACATGCTCATAGAGAGAAAAGGGGGCCGGAATAAACCCATAAGCAAAGTACTTCTTAAGACTCAGCTCTGATATGTGCGGTGAAATGCTCCTGTGTCTTGCAAGCGCGGTCAACTCGGATGAAAACACAAATGTGCGGTCCTGGAAAGTATAGTAGAGCGGCTTCTTTCCAAACCTGTCCCTGCTCAAGAACAGCTTGCCCCTATCCCTGTCATAGATGGCAAAGGCCCACATGCCATTCAGCTTTGCGGGAAGATCGGGGCCCCATTCCCTGTACCCGTAAAGCAGGACCTCGGTATCGGAGTGATCCGTCTGAAAGATATGTCCTTTCTTTTGAAGCTCATCCCTCAGATCGAGATGGTTGTAGATCTCGCCGTTGAATACCACGCAGAGCCGGCCGTCAGCAGACCACATGGGCTGGGAGCCGCCCTCAAGGTCAATTATGGACAGCCTCCTGTGCCCGAGGAAAATACCCCTTTTTTCGTCGCACCATAAGCCTTCGGCATCCGGGCCACGATGAACGAGCGCAGCATTCATCCGGGCCAGGTCGCCGGTGTCGCCTTTTCCTACAAATCCGCATATTCCACACATGGCGCCCGGTTCTTCAGTTGACGATCTTTTTGATCATATAGGGAGGGCGGTCCTGGGATTCGTAGTAGGTACGCATAAGCATTTCCGCTACAAACCCGATGAATATGGCCATGAACCCCGTAAAAAGGAACAGTACCGCAAGGATGGGAAGTGGTGTCTCTATAAAGGTCTTGCCGCCCCAGTACTTGTAATAGATCATGCCACCAAAGGTCAGAAGCGAGAAAAGGAAACTGATGATGCCAAACCCGCCAAAAAGATGAAAGGGTTTTTTTGAGTGCCTGTCGAAAAACCGCAGCAGGATCAGATCCAAGATAACGGCCCAGACCCTTGACAAGCCGTAATTGGACTTTCCCGCGGTCCGTGGATGATGACGCACCGCCACCTCTGTTACCTTTGCACCAAACCATGAGGCATAGATAGGAATGAACCGATGCATTTCACCATAGAGCCGCACATCCTTGATCACCTCCCGCCTGTATGCCTTTAGTGAACACCCGTAGTCATGAAGTTTCACTCCGCTTAGGAAAGAAATAATACGGTTTGCGATCATGGAAGGCACGACCCTCAAAACCAGATTGTCTTTCCTTTCCTTCCGCCACCCGCTAACCACGTCATAGCCTTCATGGATCTTCTTGATCAGGATGGGAATGTCTCTCGGATCGTTCTGATTGTCTCCGTCCATGGCCACAATGATTTCACCGGAGGCATGTGCGATACCGGCCATCATTGCAGAGGTCTGACCGTAGTTGGTACAAAAATGTATCACCTTCAGATTAGGATCCTTGCCGGCCAAGTCGTTGAGGATCTCCTCGGAGCGATCATAGGATCCATCGTTTATCATGATGATCTCATAATTCTGACCCATGTCTTTCAAGGTCTCCACAAGGGCATTGTAGAGGGGGACAATGTTGTCTTCCTCATTGTAAACGGGAATGGTAACAGAGATCATTTCGCAGGGTTGCTCCTTCCATAGACTTAAGCTTTCACAAACATCCTTAGTCACTTGAAACAGAGGATTTTCCGAATAACCCGCCGCCTGATCTGCAGCAGTAAAAAGACAGGGATAATGTATAGGTTTTCATCCCGCCTTTCAAGCACCATCTCTAAAGGCCATCCAGAGGTCCCGCCGCACAAACATTTGATCTTTGATTTTGTCCGGGATTCTGATACTAAGGCCCTGTCGGAGAATTGAAATGACGTCCAATAAGCCTTATCTCCATCCATCACGAAGCAAGCTGGCCGTTTTTATGCTCGCTCTGGACGACTCGGCCCGGTTGCGGCGTTCCCTCGGCCGGCTCCTTTTTGCAGGCGGCCTGATTCTCTGGCTTTCGGTCCAGGGCGCCCTCATGCTCGTGCCGCTCTGGACCCGCGCCCTTCCACCTGAAGTGGACGACTCCCTGACCTATGTGCTCAAATCCGTACAGATGGAAGAATGTTTCAAGCAAGACTGCCCTGCCCTCCAGGACCTGCGCAGACAGCACTATCCACAAGGCTCAGAGGCACAGAGAGAAAAGGGGCTTGCAGATTCGAGAATTTTCCCTGTCTATCACCCGCTCCTCTCCCTGATGATGGTGGGGCTCAAAAAACTGGGGCTGGGCTGGATGGCGACCTACAAGGCCGTCTGGACGGTGGGTCCCGTTTTTTTCGCACTGGCCTTTGCTTATCTTCTTGCTACCCTCTGGGGCCTCCCCGCAGCAGGCATTGCCCTGTCCCTCCTGGCCTTCAAAGTTTTTCCCGACACCGGGCTGCAGCGCGTAGTCCCTTCAAACCTTGCCATGGGCATGGCCGTCCTGATCTGGGCCAGGATCATCTCCTGCAACGGATCGGCCATCTGGACCCTGATTGTGGGCTCCCTGCTGATGATGGCCATGCATCCCATAGGCCGAATATATGCGGTCATGGCCGCCGTGCTGGCGCTTTCAGTCTCCGGCCTGTACAGGGACAGAAGGGCAGGGATAGCCGCCCTTTCAGTCCTGTTTCTGGTCATACTGGCGTTCCTTGTGTTTAAGTTTGCAGGGATACCCGGATTCGTTGACATCCACATCCTGCCGTCAGGAAAACTTCCGCTGCTCAGGATGATCATGGGTGCGGGAGAATCAGCCTGGGAGATACTGGGAGAGATTCTCAGGCTTGAGGGAGGTCTTTTCGGATCTTTTGCGCTTTTTTGCGGGGTCACAGTCATGGGCTTCCTAACCACTCCTCAGGAGACCCGGAGCCCGGCTGCAAAAATTGTATTGATCTATCTGGCTTTCCTTTTTGCCATCCTGTTTTATGTCTCCGACCACCCGGGCGACGTATTCTTCAGGATGTGGATTCCACTTGTGGTGGTCCTTTTCGGCGCGGTGGGCCGGGCCATATGGTACGCCCTGGGACAGACCTGGGGCCTGACGGTACGCTGCCTGAAAGGCGACTTAAGACCCGGTATCACCTTCCAAAGCGCATGGCCGGTAGCTCTTCTGGCGGTCCTCCTGGGTTACTCGCTCCATATGATGGTCATGGGCGGGGAGCAGGTATACGCCACGGAAGAGTTCATGCGACATCGCCAGCCGCTGGATTTCAAGCCCACACAGCCCCGACTCCTGCTCGAAAAGGCAAGGCAAGGCGATCGTGTGCTGTATACCAGCATGATGGTCATGCCCTATTATTTCATACATGGCGCCATGAAGCTCGGGGCGGTCTATTATCATTCTGCAATGCAGGGCACCAAAACCGCAAAAGAGTGGCTCAACAGGCCTGACCTGCATTTCGCCGTGACCTATAACCCAACGGTATACCATCCGACATTCGAGGGCGTTCAGGAAAACAGGTGGTGGATCACCGACCCGGCCTTCCGTTATACCCCCCTTTACACGCCACGAACAAACCGGCCCATAAGTATGGAAGGCACTATCTCTTCTTCCCGCTTCAGACATATCGACATAGTTCCAAAAGGATGGAATTTCCCCGGAGTGCTCAGGCTCCTAATAAAAAATATGGGAAAAGGAACTGAGGTACGGTTGCTCTGCCTGGATCGGTCCGGCACTTCCATTCAACAAAAAGGGACAAAGGCGGCAATCCCTGCCGGATTCCACGGCTGGATCAGGCTCCCCCTTAAGGATGCCGGAAAGCGCGAGCGGTTCAGAATCATTCTCCCTGCGCGGAAGCCCGGTATCCTGATCGGAGGGATCGTTTTCGGAAATGATAAACACCGGTGGCCATGGGCCCAGAAAGCCCGGCTGACTTTCATGCCCGTGTATTCCCGTGGCGGTCCCATCACCGTGAGCTTCGACCCGGCAGACATTCTACCCGCTCCGCTGGGCAGAAAGAAAATCAGCGTGCTGGACGACAGCGGATCTTCGGTGCTCTTTAGAATTGATCAGTGAAAGGAACCCGTATTTTGCTATGGCTCAGGCCTGCCAGCCGCATCCCCGGTGCAGGCAGGGACATTGAGACAAGGTTGTATGTCCGATGGGTGAAAAGAGGGTCGTCAATACCATGGGCGATGGAGAAACCGCTAAACGATATCTCTTCATCTTCGCCCATCCGGATGACGAGGTATTCATTGCAGGCACCATGAAGCAGCTCATAACTATGGGCCACGAGGTCTATGGCGTATGGGTGACCTCCGGAGAGGCACGGGGAGGCAGGGAATTGCGTGAACGGGAACTTGGTGCCGCCATCCGGATAATCGGACTCAAACTCGAGAGAACCAGGTTGCTGAGACTTCCCAACCGGGGGCTGCTCCCCATCCTCGGAAAGGCGGTTGATGCCGTCTCAGACCTATTTGAGCAAGTAGTCCCCGACAGGGTCCTTGTAACCGCTTATGAGGGCGGGCACATTGACCACGATGTAGTCAACTTCATCGCCCATGAGGCTGCAAAAAGGACGAATCTGGCCGCGGACCTGCTCGAGTTTCCCCTTTACAACAGAAACGGCCCAGCCTATCTCATGGGCTGGAAGATCAACCGATTTCCCGGAAAAAGCGAAACGGTCTATTACAATCCTCTGACAGATGAGGCCATTGATGTGAAACACCAGGTCATGAGGATCTATGCCAGCCAGTGGAAGGATATGGCGCCTTTTCGATTGGCCATGCCACGGTTCAGGCTGAAACGATATGGGGAGCCCTACCGACCCCTGTCCCTCGGCCGCGACTATACCCTCCCGCCTCACAGGGGCCGGCTGAACTACGAAGGCTGGCTCTTTCCCTCTGGCGATATCCGGTTCAGGCATTTCAAGGAATGCATTATGCTATACCGCCGAAAACATGTTCCCCCGGAAAAGTAAAATGTCAGTCTCCGGTTTTACACCAGCATCATAGGGAGCTCCCTATTCTCCTCCCCCCTGTTGAGAAATCAG
>JAOZOW010000172.1 GCA_029933075.1 Deltaproteobacteria bacterium
CTAAAACCCCATGAGGTTAATTTCCATATTTTTGCTCTCCTCGCATCCTCCACAGCTAAACCACTTTGCCTTCTTCGAGGGCAGCGAAAACCTCATCGAGGTCTTGTTTGACAATCTTTATCCATTCTCTCACTTCATCAGGTACCTCAGATTGAGCGGCGATATTCTGAATCAGGAGCAATGTATTTCGCATCTGTTCCAAATTCCGCACACTTTCCCAGCTCATCGCCTCATCTATGTGAAACAGAATCCTCTCCCGCTCCGGAAATGGTCGGGCCTCGACCACTTCATTACGAAGATTTTGCCAGGCCCCCTGCAAATCGGAAAGTGCTGTCTTTTCATACCCTGTTGGTTCAGTATAAAATGTCATGCGAAATCCTTTCTCTTTTTCCTATTGATGCAAGAGATAAAGAGTGTCCGGTCGCCTGATTCTGGGCATGCTCCAAAGATACTTGATGTCAATTTACTCTACTATTCAAGGAGGTCACCTTACCCCACCACAAGGAAAAAAACAGCTGTCCCGGAAAGGTGCGCAGTCCCTTTCCGCCCCGAAGGTGGGACCCTCCTTTGAGCGCCTGGAGGAGGACAGCCTTTTTCAAAATACAACATGACCGGCCAGCGGTCAAAGAAGGGTTTGATCGTAGCTAACGCATTTGAATTCAAGGACTTGATCCCGTTTCCTTTCCCGTTCTATTTCCTTGACTTTCAGTAAAACTTCCAGTAATCTGATCTCGTCTGAATTCCATTCTATTCTTTGGAGAGGCCTTCATGAAACTCACACCCAAGCAAAAAGATGTACTGGCCTACATCGCCCGCTACATGGACGGATGGGGCCATTCTCCCAGCTTTGAGGAAATCCGTGCCCACTTCGGATTTCGGTCCTACAACACGGTCAGCACCTATCTCAGGATCTTAGAGCGGAAAGGGTATATCCGTCTGCCTCGCCGGAAAAATCAAAAACGGGCCATTGAAGTGGTCAAACCTGTAGAGGCCAATCGTTTTGAGTCTCCCCTGCTGGGCAGGGTCGCCGCTGGTAAACCCATCGAGGCCATAGAGGATATTCAGACAATAGAACTTCCTCCATCCATGGTTCAAGGGGAAGATCATTTTGTGCTTCAGGTTCAGGGCGAGTCCATGGAGGAGGACGGCATTCTGGACGGCGACTATGTGGTGGTGAGGAAACAGGCCACGGCAGAGAGCGGGGAGACCGTAGTGGCCATCATTGAGAATGAGGCGACCATAAAGAAATACTACAAACGAAAAGACTACGTGGAACTCCGCCCGGCCCACAAACATATGGAACCCATCATCGTGAAGGAGGGAGCGTTCCGGATCGAGGGGAAGGTGGTAGGGGTGATTAGGTATTATAAATAGCTTTCACCAATCGGCCTGAGATGAAAAAACCAAGCCATGAGTGTACCGCGCCATATCATCCATCTCCATATCCCCGCTTTTCCCATTGCAGTGGCAAGGGTCGTGGAGCCCCGGCTGCGGGCCTGGCCCGTGGCACTGGCCCCTGCTCAATCCGAGAGATCGTTACTTCTCTGCGTATCCCCGGAAGCCAGGGCAGAAGGCATCTTCAAGGGTATGCCTGTCTCTCGTGCCAAAGCACTGTGCCCACATCTCAGGATCATTCCCCCCAATCCCGAGCTAACTGAAAGGGCATTTCATGCCCTGGGCTCACTGGTTGCCCGTTACACACCCCTGTGGGAGCCTGCAGGAGCCGGCCACATCTACCTGGACCTCACCGGGACCGAACGCCTATGGGGGCGGGTGAGGGATACGGCATACCGCATTAATCGAGAGGTCAAAGCCAGGCTGGAGTTGCTGGGGGCAGCAGGTGTGGCAGCGAACAAAATGGTCTCCAGCATTGCCTCCCGTATCCTTCCTCCCGAGGAAGAAATCCTTGATGTGCCCTGCGGTCGGGAGGCCGCCTTTATGGCGCCCCTCAGGGTAACCATGGTACCTGGAATCGGACGCCTTCACCTGAAGCTGTTGCTGGAAGAACTCAACATCATCAGGGTCAGGCAACTGGCAGCACTTGATATGGAAAGCCTCCGCCTCATCTTCGGCTCACGCGGCCCGATCATCCACCAAAGGGCCATGGGCATTGATCCAACCCCCGTGTACCCGGTCCCCCAAAAACCCTCGGTATGCGAAGAGATTACCTTTGCCGAAGACGAAAACGATAATGAAAAACTCCTGGCCGTGCTTCATCGCATGGTGGAGCGGTGCGCATGGCGGCTCAGGGAAAGAAAAGCATGTCCGCAAAGGGCGGGGATACTTATTCGATATGCAGATCACATGGAAGTCAGGCGACAGTGCCGGCTCCCCTCTCTTACTTACTGGGACTTTGAACTCTACCCGCATCTTAAAAGGCTCTTCTTCAAGGCATGCACCCGCAGAACCCGCGTAAGGTTCATGAGGATATGGTTCTCGGCGCTTTGTTATGAAGACAAGCAGCTTATGCTGTTTGATTGTCCTTCCCCCTGGAAGGAGAAGAGCAAAGCCGTTGTGCAGGCACTGGATAAAATCAGAGTCCGCTACGGGGAGAACGCAATCCAGTATGCAAAAGCAATATAATTCACCATGGAGTTCGTTCACCTAAAT
>JAOZOW010000088.1 GCA_029933075.1 Deltaproteobacteria bacterium
CAAAATTCTACAATATCCAGGGCGTCCTCTGCGGTTACATCTCCCTTGACAATGGACAACCCCTGGCATAAAAATTAATATTAATGGTAACTTAGCACATCCGACGCAGAGGAGGGCAAGGTCATGGCAGATGCACAAGGCATCTTAGAGGCAAGAGGGCCGAATGAAATGGGACCCCGTGAGGGAGGTGCAGGCTCCAAATGGATCAAAGGGGCGAACCAATTGGGCTGGGGCATGAGAAACAGGCTTTCGCGGCTAATCGGACCCGACGGGCACTGCCAGTTTCTTCCTATCGACCATGGATATTTTCAGGGTCCTACTCGGTGCCTGGAGAGGCCTGAAGAGACCATTCGGGACCTCCTGCCCTATGCGGACGGTCTTTTTGTCACCCGGGGGGTGCTCAGGGCGTGCGTTGATCCCGACACGGAGACTCCTATCATCCTGAGGGTGTCCGGGGGAACCAGTGTGGTGGGCAAGGACCTCGCCAATGAGGTCATCACCACCTCCATTGATGAGATGCTGCGGCTTAACGTCTCTGCCGTGGGCCTGTCCATCTTTGTGGGGAGCGATTACGAAAAGGAGACGCTGGAGAGTCTGGCCCTGGTGGTGGACCAGTGCGAGGACTACGGCATCCCTGTAATGGCGGTGACAGCAGTGGGAAAAGAGCTGGAAAAGAGGACGGCCCGCTATTTAGCCCTTTCCTGCCGCATTGCAGCGGAGCTGGGCGCCAGGATCGTCAAGACTTACTATTGTCCCGAGGACTTCGATAAGGTGACCAACGGGTGTCCCGTGCCCGTGGTGATCGCCGGGGGACCCAAATGCGAGACGGAGCTTGAGGTCTTCGAGTTTGTCTATGACGGGATGCAGAAGGGGGCGATCGGTGTGAATCTGGGGCGAAACGTCTGGCAGAATCCCCATCCCGTTGCCATGATGAGGGCCCTGAACAGCGTGATCCATGGGGGCGCCACACCGAAACAGGCCTTTGATCTGTTCGAAACCGTGAAGAATGAAGCAGGATAAACTCATCCCGGTGACGATCATGTCCCTTCCCGAGAACATGCGGGTTTTAATGTACTACAGTAACGATGATGTCCGCGTCGAGCAGATGCCCGTGCCGAGGATAGGCCCGGGTGAGCTCCTCATGAAGGTGGTTGCCAGCGGCATATGCGGCAGCGATGTTATGGAGTGGTACAGGAGGGACAAGGTGCCCCTGGTCTTGGGCCATGAGACAGCCGGGGAAGTGGTGGAGGTAGGGGAAGGCGTAAAGAAATTCAGGCGCGGTGATCGGGTGGCAGTGACCCACCATGTACCGTGTAACACCTGCCATTACTGCCTTACCGGACACCATACCGTATGCGATACTCTCCTCAAGGGCACCCGTTTCTACCCGGGAGGATTCGCCGAATATGTGAGGGTCCCTGCCATCAATGTGGACCGAGGCGTCTTTCCCGTGCCGGAAGGGATGTCTTACGTGGAGGCATCCTTCATGGAACCGCTCGCCTGTGTGTTGAGGGGGCAGCGCAGGGCGGGGTTGAGACCCGGGCAGAGTGTGCTTGTACTGGGAAGCGGCATCTCCGGCCTGCTCCATGTGGCCTTGGCCAGGGCCTTAGGGGCGGGGCTGGTGGTGGCCGCGGATACGATCCCCTTTCGTCTCAAGATGGCGCGCGAAATGGGGGCTCACCTTGCGCTTGAGGCAGACAACCGCCTGATACCCTCCTTGAAGGAAGCCAACGAGGGCCGCGGTGCGGATCTGGTCATCATCTGTTTTGAAGGCTTCATTCCGCTTGCGCTCGACGCGGTTGAAAAAGGCGGTACCGTGCTTTTCTTCGCAGGGGCATCTGAGGGCGTAACCCTGCCCCCCGTTACCATAAATGAGCTTTTCTGGAGGACGGAGATTACCCTTACAAGCACATATGCCGGGAGCCCCGCAGATTGCCGGACCGCACTGGAGCTGATCAAGGCCGGGGCAGTGCCGGTTGAGAAGACCGTGACCCACAGGCTCTCCATGGAGGAGGCCTCGGAGGGATTCAGGGCGGTGTGCTCCCCTGTGGAGCATGATTGCGTGAAGGTGATCATTGAGCCGCACAGAAGGATTGGAAATCGTCAATAGTCAATGCCGAAAAGGAGGTTTGCCATGGCACCACAAAAAGGAAACATATCTCAGGATTTTGAAAAGGCACTCGAGATCGGTCGCCCCCCTAATATCGTGCACCTGTTTCCCAACTCCAGGGCATTGATCGTGAGCGGCAAGGTAATCGACAGGGCGTTGATGGAAAAGGGAAAGGCCATGACCATTGCCGCCAACGGGCGCAACCATTTTGTGATCCGTGGGACCCTCCAGGCCGCCCAACGCGCCAACGCCGCCATAATCCTGGAGATCGCCAAGTCCGAAGGGGGAGGCAGCGCTTACTGCGCGACCAACTTCTGGAACCTGGCAAGACAGGCTGATGCCGTAATGAACGAGCTTGGTATCACTGTCCCGGTTGCCATCCACGCTGACCATTACGGTATCAAGGGGGAAAAAGATGTCGAAGCCGCCAGAGTAGAAATCCCATCCATGTTCGATGCAGGTATTACATCCATCGCCATTGACGCTTCGCACCTGCCCGACGATGAAAACCTGCTGGCCAATATCGCGCTCAACCCTTATGTGCCTCCATGGGCGGGCTACGAGACCGAGGTAGGGGAGATCAAGGGCAAGGAAGGTCTTTCCACGGTGGATGAGGCCCTTTTCCTGATCCAGGGCCTCAATGCCCACGATATCTTCCCGGACTGGATCGCGCTTAACAACGGTACCACCCATGGCATCGAGGAAAGCGCCAAGGGCATTCAGGTTCCGCTGACTAAAGAGATCCATGAAGCCCTTGCCAAGTACAAGGTATCCGGGGCGCAGCACGGGACCTCAGGGAACAGTTCGGAACGACTCAGGAGGATAGCGGAAGAGACGCGGACCACCAAAGCCAATGTGGCGACCGCGCTTCAGATGATTACATGGGGCGTTAAGGTCAATGAGTACGGAAATGCCATACTGGATGAGGAGGGCGAGTTTGCAAAGGTTTCGGAAAACGGGGTTACAGATGAGATGTGGGCCGAGATGGTGGCCTACGCAAAGGAGAAAGGCCTGAAAGGGGGAAATTACAAGAAACTCAACCTCCCCTTTGAGAACAAGCTGCTTGGACTTCCCCGGGAGGTTCGGGAGAGGATGGCCAAAGGAGTGGAGGAGTTCGTGTATGAACTCCTCACCAGGGTGTTCAATGCCGGGGATACGGCGCCGCTCGCAATTGAAGCGATCCTCAAGGCAGGTTCTTATGATCTCGGGCCCAAGTGTTCGCGACTGGAGGATCCCTCTGAATGGACAGAGGAAAAGATCCATGAACGCGCGGCCAAGCTGAATGTGGACAAAGGGCCAGAGGGTGATTTTGATGATTGATGAGGATTCCGGTGTTTCAAAAATATCCCTGCCTCCCGAGTCTCAGTGCAAGCAGGAAATATTTTCTGAAACAAGTGTCTGAATCGCTGGTGGTAAGAGGAAGCTTGGGATTCAAAATTTAATGGGTTCTGGATAGCGCCGGGGTAGGATCGCACGGAAAGGGAAACAGCAGTCTATGGCAATACATGAACAAGAAAGGCCGCCCGATCACCTCTGGATCAAGGATATACAGGAGAACGACCGGGTCAAAGGCTGTTACCTTGTAAAAGAAAAGAGGGTGGGGACCACCCGTCGGGGGGACACGTTCATCAGCCTGGTCTTGGCTGATCGGACCGGGGAGCTGGAAGCCAGAGTGTGGGATGATGCCGACAAGTTCTCCGCCCTTTTCAGGGAAGGAGATATTTTAGAGATAGAGGGCGTCGCAGGGGGATACAAGGGGAAAGTCCAGATCACGGTATCCGGATTAAAGGTACCCGAGCAGGAAGTTACACCAGAGATCTTTCTCGAATCGGCCTCAATTGACCCTGCTGAGATGCTATCCTCGCTAAGGGAAATCCTGGAGGCGGTAGGGGATCTGCATTTGAGAGGGCTCATCAATCGGTTTCTTGGCGACCCGGAGTTCGTGTCCGGTCTACTGAAAGCCCCGGCCGCCAAAAGTTTTCATCATAACTACGTGGGGGGCCTGTTAGAGCATACCCTTTCCGTATGCCGGATGGCTCAGAAGGTGTCGGAGCATTACCCTCAGCTGGATAAAGACCTCCTACTCACCGGGGCTTTCTTGCACGACATAGGCAAAATCCGGGAACTTCGGTTCGATTTCCAGATCGACTACACTGACGAGGGCAGGCTGGTGGGGCATGTGGTGTTGGGGGAGGCCATGGTGGAGGAAAAGCTCGGACAGATGAAGGACTTTCCCGTTGACTTGGCGGTGCGCCTAAAGCATCTGATCCTCAGCCACCACGGCCTTCATGAATTCGGCTCTCCCAAAAGGCCGAAGTTCATGGAAGCCTTTGCCCTGAATCTCATAGACGATCTGGATGCCAAGATTAACGGCCTGGGGCGGTTCATGGAAAGGGACCGTCAGGAGGGGGCGTGGACCGATTTCAATCGCATGTTCGAACGCTATTTTCTGAAAGGGGAAATCGCCACCGGAGAAAAAGATTTGGAGGAGAAGGAAAAATCGGACGAGGCCCAAGGAACCCTGTTCTCCCATCCGTAAAAAAAGGGCTCCAATTCACCATACTAATCGCCCCTGAGCATGGGAACGAATCGGACATACATTACCTCTTTTGTCTCGAGCTTGCCCTTTTTTTTGACAATACTCACCAATTTCTGAACCGCGCCCGCCCTTCCCACAGGAATGATCATCCGTCCCCCCTCTCTTAGTTGGTCCACGAGGGGTTCCGGCACCTTCTCGGGTGCGCATGTGACCATGATGGCGTCAAACGGGGCCTTTTCCGGCCATCCCTTGTAGCCATCCCCGATTTTGACCTGGACGTTTCTGTATCCTAAGCGGTCCAGTGTCCGTCGCGCCCTTTTCCCAAGGGGTTCTATGATCTCAATGGTGTATACCTCGCCTCCCAGCTCTGCCAGTACGGCCGCCTGATAACCTGATCCTGTGCCGATCTCCAGCACCCGGTCATTCGGTTTCAGGTGCAGGGCCTCAGTCATGAAGGCGACGATATAGGGCTGCGAGATGGTCTGGCCGTAGCCGATAGGAAGAGGGTAGTCATTGTACGCATAGGTACGGACATTTTGGGGGACGAAAAGGTGTCGGGGCACCTTTCTCATGACATCAAGGACTCTTTGGTCCTTTATGCCCCTGGCCAAGATCTGCTCCCGAACCATACGATTCCTCAGCAGGGCGAAATCGTCCTGTTGCTGACCGAAGGCATGCCAGGGGATGAAAGAGAATAAAGGAAGTAAAAGCAGGAGAGCGGAAATTCTTCTCATTGGTTCCTCACCCGTTTAAAGGCGAGTTGATAAGGAAAGGGGATGCCCTTAGAAAAGCTTCCTCTGGGGCAAGTCCTTCAGCTTGACCCCGAAATGCTGATAGGCGCGCTTGGTGGCAACCCTTCCCTGGGGCGTCCTTTTAATAAACCCGGATTGGATCAGGAAAGGCTCGTACACGTCTTCGATGGTGTCCTTTTCTTCGCCCACAGCGGCCGAGAGGCTGTTCAGGCCGATGGGGCCGCCGTCGAACTTCTCAATGATGGTAAGGAGGATGTGTCGGTCCATTCCATCCAGGCCCAGATGGTCCACCTCGAGCATATCCAGGGCATTGTCAGCCACCTCCCTGGTGATCACGCCGTCGGCCTCCACCTGCGCAAAGTCGCGGACCCTTCTCAGGAGCCGATTTGCCACACGCGGGGTCCCCCGGGCCCTTTTTGCGATCTCAAAGGCACCATTGTCGGTGATGGGAATCTCCAAAAGGCGGGCTGAGCGGGTGACAATTTTTTGAAGGTCTTCAGGTTTGTAAAAATCCACTCTCAAAACCACTCCGAACCTGTCTCGTAGGGGCGGCGTCAGGAGTCCTGCCCTGGTTGTGGCTCCAACCAGAGTAAACGGAGGGAGAGGAATTTTCATGGTCCGCGCTGAGGGTCCCTGTCCAATGATGATGTCAAGCTGGTAATCTTCCATGGCAGGGTAAAGAACCTCTTCAACCACATGATTGAGTCTGTGAATTTCATCTATGAAGAGCACGCCCCTGGGTTCGAGGCTCGTGAGTATCGCTGCCAGGTCCCCCGATTTTTCCATGACAGGGCCTGAAGTGCTTTTGATCTCCACCCCCAGCTCGTTGGATATGATGTGGGCAAGGGAGGTCTTTCCAAGGCCCGGGCTCCCGTGGAAGAGCACATGATCCAGGGCCTGGGAGCGGCCCTTGGCAGCGTCGATAAAGACCCTGAGATTCCTCTTAAGCTCCTCCTGGCCTATGTACTCATCAAGGGTTTGAGGCCGGAGAGTGATCTCGGCAGGGACCTCTTCGGGCTGCGGCTCGGGGTCAATTATCCTTTCTTCCATGGCTTCCTTGCCCTAATTCCTTCTCTCTCATGCCAGGGCCCTCAGGGCCTTGGTGATCAGCCCCTCAAGGGTTTTGTCGGTAAGGCCGGGCAGGGCCTTTCGAATGGCACGCTCCGCATGTTTTGAAGAATAGCCTAAGTTGACAAGGGCCGACAGGGCATCGTCCATGAGCTGCCTGTCCTTTTCCTCCACCGGGGATGGCTGGGGAAGCTCCTTTTCACCTATGATTTTGCCCGCTCGCTCCTTCAGTTCAAGCGCAATCCTCTCAGCGGTTTTTCTGCCTACACCCGGAATGGCCTGCAGGCGCACCGAATCGCCCGCAGCCATAGCTTGGAGGAGGTCCTTGGGCCCGATGCCGGAAAGTATATTCACGGCAAGCTTGGGCCCGATGCCGGTTACCGATATCAGCATCAGGAAAATCTCCTTTTCGAGCTTGGTCTGGAATCCGAACAGGCTGAGCGTATCTTCTTTTACATGGGTGTAGATGTGAAGACTGACGCTTTCATCTTTTTCGGGCAGGCCGTAAAAGGTGGAAAGCGGCACGACCACTTCGTACCCTACGCCTCCCACGTCAACAATTACCGACTGGGTCGTCTTGCGGAACAGCTGTCCACTCAGGTACGCGATCATTTTCTGAAGTCTTTCTCGGTTCCCGCCTGGCCGCCTTCAAACCGTGACCAGTTCAGGTGGCAGATAGCAGTGGCAAGGGCATCAGAGACATCCAGATCCGGAACGGTCTTAAGGTCCAGTATGACCTGCACCATGGATCGGACCTGCTCTTTTGTGGCCCTCCCGTAGCCCACCACGGCTTTTTTGATTTCAAGGGGCGTGTATTCAAAGATCCTGATCCCGCACTGGACCGCCGCGATCAGAACGGCCCCCCTGGCATGGCCCAATTTCAACGAGCTTTTGATGTTTTTGGAATAAAAGACGTCCTCAATCGCCATCTCCTGGGGGCGATACTGGGTCATGATCTCTACCATGAGGTGAAAAATTTTGTGAATTCTTTCGTAGAAAGGGACCCTTCCGGATGACGTGATATGACCGGAGTGGACCGGGATCAGCCGGTTGTTCCTTTTCTCCACCAGGCCGTATCCTGTAACCTGAGAGCCGGGATCTACGCCCAGCACCAACATCAGCTCAGCGCCTCCAGGACATCATCGGGTATATCGAAGTTGGCGTACACATTATTCACATCTTCGTTGTCCTCGAGGCCCTGCATCAACTTCAGCATCTGCTCCGCTTGTTTGCCCTCCAGCTTGACAGTGTTTTTGGGTATCTTTGTTATTTCGGCAAGGGTGTAAGAGAGGCCTGCTTCATCAATGGCCTGTTTAACGGCTTCAAAATCCGCCGGGTCGGTGATGACCTCGAACTGGGTTTCCTCCTCTTTCACATCCTCGGCCCCTGCCTCAAGGGCCAATTCCAGGAGCTGTTCTTCATCCACTTTGTCCTTCTCAAAGGTAATCAGGCCCTTTGTGTCAAATATCCAGGCCACGCAACCGGGTTCCCCAAGACTTCCCCCATGCCGCTCAAAGAGGTGCTTGACTTCGGCCACCGCCCTATTCCTGTTGTCGGTCAGGCAATCCACAAGCAGGGCCACTCCCCCGGGGCCATACCCTTCGTAGCTTGCCTCCTCATAGCTGGTCCCCTCTAATTCCCCTGTGCCCTTCTTAATTGCCCTTGCGATGTTCTCCTTGGGCATGTTCTCCGCCTTGGCCGCGGCAATTGCCTGCCTCAGGCGGGGGTTTCCGTCAGGGTCACCGCCACCCAGACGCGCGGCCACGGTGATCTCTTTGATGAGCTTGGTGAAAATCTTACCCCGTTTCGCGTCTGCAGCGCCTTTTTTATGCTTAATGGAATGCCATTTGGAATGACCCGACATGGTTATCCTCCCCCTTTAAATCCAAGCCCCACAAGATAGATCTCTTTGCTTCTTTTCCGGGTCGCTTTGGGCCTCAAAAGGCGCACTTCCTGAAAATACGACGCGATCCGCAACTTATAGTCTCTGAAATCTTCCCCCTCCAAGACCTTACATACAAAATTCCCTCTCTCCGTTAGCACTGAGAGAGCGACTTCCGCCGCACTTTCGGCCAAGGCCATGGACCGGGCAGCGTCGGTCACGGCAATCCCGGTAGTCATGGGCGCCAAGTCGCTCAGGACCACATCTCTTGGGCTCACCCTACGGCGCAGCCATTCGGCATTCAGGGAAGTGATATCCGCCTTTAAAAATCTGAAATTGGAATATGGGAGACGACCCGGTGGATTCAGGTCAATGCCGACCACATCTCCTTCTTTTCCTACTTTCTTTAGTGCATACTGTGACCAGGAACCTGGAGAGCAGCCTAAGTCCAGGACGCGGCATCCGGTGCGAATCAACTTGAATTTCCTGTCGATTTCCTGGAGTTTGTAAACCGATCGGGCAAGCCATTTTTCCTCCCTGGCCCGGCGGGCATAGTAGTCATCCCACCTGTTGCGTCTCATTTTTTAATTTTTATCATAGATAAAATGCCTTTGCAAAAAAAATATGGGTGTAATTTACACTCTTCTTGAGCCACAAGTTATTCAATTTCAAGGTTTTTTCCCTCTAATTGTCCTTTCAGACCCTTTTCGGCCAAAATGGTCTCATGGAGGGTTTCAAAATCCCCTCCTGGCAACTCCGGAGACCTGTCGGGCCTGAGCCTGATTTTCACCGCGCCGGTAGGACAACTCGCGGCGCAGACCCCGCACCCGATACACCAATCCTGGTCCACCTTGGGGAAATCGCCATCCATGCTGATGGCGTCTACGGGGCACACATCCACACATTCTCCGCAGCCTGTGCATTGCTCTTCATCCGTCTCCCTGATGAAATATGTCGCCATTATCACATCCCGCGGGATTTTTCTCCTCCTAATGGACCCCACGTTCCAGCAGGCGCAACCGCAGCAATTACAGTTGTGCTTCACCTGACCTGCCGCATTGTCTACGAAATGAACAAGCCCCGCTTGCTCGCTCTGTCGAATGATCTCGAGCGCTTCCTGTCTTGAAATTTTTCTCCCCAGGTTCCGGTCAATTACATAACGGGCGATTTCGTCAAACTTGAGGCAGACCTCTGTTGCAACCTCGGCTTCCAAAGGGGTGTAGTTCTCTCTCAGGATTTCCACAAGGTCATCTGTAGGGGGATATCCCATTGCAAGTTTCGATAGATGCCGGGAAAGCCGCTTATAGATATCTTCCTGGGCCATAGGGGTTGCCTCCATCACCGTATTGTTGCCTGAAGACACACAAAGAAAAGCTGCCGGGCACGAAGATTTCCGCGAAAACAAACCTCATATAACATACCCGCCTCTTTCCTGAAAGGGGATTCTTCCCCATCCCGGGGGCGGTTATCTATGCCTTTCGGGTTCCTTCCGCCTTGCAATCAAAAGCTTTGTCCACTATGTTCTTATGCCCATACAAACTCGATTTCAACCTCAAGCGCTCACCCGGCACATGGTTATTTCTTTCGGGATGAATTTTCAAACTGGCTGCGCCCCTGCTTTACCGGGCCATGGGACTCTCTTTCAGGAGACCGCAAAAGGCACCCCGCAGCCTGCCTCACGGCAGATCAGCCATAAACCTTGGCAGTGCCAAGCCCCGGGGAGGGAGTG